>JANQRN010000064.1 GCA_028284545.1 Rhodothermales bacterium
CTTGACTCTCAACGGAGAGGCTACCATTGTGCATTTCGACGAGCTCGCGGGCAAGAGCAAGACCGATACCCGTTCCGCCATATGCGCGCGTCGAAGATGCATCGCCCTGAAAGAACCTGTCGAAAACGCGGGGTTGTGCGTCGGGCGAGATGCCACATCCGGTGTCCCGAACCACAACGTTTGCGACTTCACCCGTCGTGTCAATCCTGACCGAGACCTTTCCTCCGACCTCGGTGAACTTCAGCGCATTGTCGATCAAGTTATAGAAGACTCGCTCCAGCTTTTCACTGTCGAAGTTGCCAGTTAGTTGCGCTTCTTCGGGCTCGAAGAGCAGCCGGATGTCTCGATTCTGGGCAACAGGCCCAAACGACGCGACGACACGCGCGACGATATCCGTTAGGTCTGCCGATTCGGGCGAGAACCGCATCCTGTCCGCATCGAGCTTTGAGAGCTCAAGCAGTTGCGTGATCATGTCGAGCAGACGCTCCCCCTGGGAGTGTGCGGTCTTGAGGAGTCCGCGCGATTCGTCTGGAAGGCCGTCGTGCTTGAGTACCTGATCAAGCGGTCCGAGGATCAGGCTGAGCGGAGTTCGGAGTTCGTGCGATACGTTCGCGAACAGCCGCCTCCGGTCGACATCAATTTCCCGAAGCTCTTCGGCCTGTCGTTCAGCAAGCGCGCGGGCCGCTTTGTTGGCGCTCACGGCATCTTGAAGCTCACGCGTGCGCTCGCCGACGACTACGTGCAGTTCGTCTTCACGACGCTCCGCCCGCCGACCCCTGATGACAAAGAGTGCGACGACGGCTAGTATCGCGGTCCCGGTTGCGAGCGCCGTGAACCATGTCGTTTCGTAGAATCGCGCGGGGACGACAACACGAATCTTGCTCGGTTGACTCGAGGCCCCGTTTGCGTCCGTGGCAACGACGGTGAACGTGTAGTTACCCGGAGGGACGTTCGTATAGCTTGCGCTACGGACATCGTAGGCCTCAAACCAGTCTCGGTCATGGCCTTCGAGAATGTACCGGAATGTCAGATCGTCAGGCGCTGACATGCTGATGCCGGTGTACCGGATGGTCAGGCGACGGTGCGTAGGCGGCACCTCTGCAGCGTCGGCTGGGGCGAGATCATCCCCATCAGCGGCTAGCGACTCGATGACGGCGAGCGGCGGCGGCACGTGCTTCGGCACGGTTGCCGGATCAATCGTTGCGGCGCCGCTCGTGGTCGGGAACCAAAGCGTGCCATCACTTCGCTTCAGCGCAGCAGGCTGAAATCCGCCGTTCCCTTCGCCCTCAAAGCCGATGTCGGCGCCGAAGTGAGCCGCGCGCACAACTACGTCGGCACCCCCAGCGACGTCGTGCAGATCAGACTTTGGGATTCGCACTATGCCCGTCCCCGACACCGTCCACAGGTACCCCGCACCGTCGTCAAGTCGCCCCCACTCATAGTATACCCTTGTCGCTTCGCCGTCGACGAGACGGTACAGGCCGTTGCCCGTGCCAATCCACAGCACGTCGTCGCGCTCCCGGTCGGGAACGACCGAGAGGACAGCCGTCTCAGAGACGCTGGTCTGTTCGAGCTTGTTGCCTGCGACAGTCACGAGGCCACCGTCGGTCCCTACCCAGATTCTTCCAGCAGTGTCTTCGTGGATCGCCCTAACGGCCGAATTCGGTAGACCTTCGTCTGGTCCGAACTTGAAAAGCCTGCCCTCTTTGAGACGGAATAAGCCCTCGGAGATTGATCCAATCCATATTGCGCCGTCGCGCGTCGGCTGTACCGCAATTGCTCGTCGAAGCTGTGCCGTCGCCGAAGGCCGCGTGAACCCGGCGGGCGACCAGGTGAAGACCCCGTCGGACGTGCCTGCCCATATTCGACCCTGCTGATCCTCGGCGAGCGAATACGAATTCCGCATTGGCTCTCCGTCATCCTGAAGCATCGGCTCGGTGTCGCCACCATGCAGCCGGAAGACGCCCTCTCGGTTACCGATCAGGATCTCTCCTGCACTTGTCTCGATGATTGGCCGGACTACACCTTCTCCTACATGGTTGATGAGCTTGCGGCGATAGCGCAGTACGCCGTACCCCAGTGTGCCAGCCCAGAGGTTGAACTCCCGATCAACGAGCAGCGCGCCGGCGAAACTCATTCTACCGGGGAGCCCGGTGGCTAGCACTTCCGTCGACTCGCCGCGTAGCTCGATAAGCTCTCCTGAGGCGAGCGACACCCACAGGTGCTGATCGGCTGCACCGGGCGGGGTGTGGACGAGCGCCGTGACGGTAGCGTTTGCCATCGTCGGATCTGAATGACGGGTCAGCCGACCGTCTCTGTAAACAAATAGCCCGGAGTTCGTGCCAACCCAGATCGTTCCCGCCCGATCGGTCGCGAGCGCATTTACCTGTTCACGTTGCGCGTCGGGAAACGGAATAACGACCGCCTCTGTTCGGGTAATGCGCTGCAGTCCGGCAGTGGTCGCGGCGTACCGTACTCCTGACGGTAGTCGCAACAGGTCGCTGACCCATTCGTCGTACAGGCCTGACCAGGCAATCGAGTCGGCTCGCACCGCCGCATATCCGGCGTCTGTTCCAACGAAAACAGTTCCACCTTCAGACGTGTCGACGACCTTGACCAGGTCCGATGGGAGGCCATGGTCAGTTGTCAGATGAAGGAACTCATTGTTGGCATAGCGAAACAGGCCGGCGCCACGAGTGCCAATCCATAGTGCCCCCGTCTGGTCTTCCGCAAGCGCCGATATTTCGTGCGCGGGAAGGCCCGTAGGCGGGAGATTCAGTTTGACAAACCGCAGGCCATCAAACCGAACGACACCGCTGTCCGTCCCAATCCAGATGTATCCGTTTGTGGTTTGGAGGAGCGCGTTTCCGGAGTTCTGCGGAAGCCCATCGGCGCTCGTCCAAATACGTGCGACGTATCCCGAGGTCTCGAAGACGTTTCGTGGCTGGGCGTTTGCGGTCATTACTTCCGGTGCGCTGACAAACAGCCAAAGCAGCAGTGCACAGGCAACGTATGCGCGTATTTTCGCGACTGGAATCAAACCAAGGTCGGGTTGTAGACAGTAGACGACGAATATACGTGGGTGCCGGCGGTACGCGTTACTAACTCGCTGACATCCGGCTCTAGTGCTTGACGGCCCTTCGAGTAACAACCGCGTTGCCTGACCGGATGCGGACGAGGTAGACGCCGGCTGTAACTTCCGCACCGTTCCATACCAGTTCGTTACGGCCGGATGCAAGCTGGCCGTTGTGGATTACTGCGACGCGCCGTCCCAACATGTCATAGACACCAACTATCGCGTCAACCGGTTCTGGGACGACTACGGGAACGGTCAGGTCGCCGGAAAACGGGTTCGGATACGGCGGATGTCCTACCAATTCCGCATCCGCGTGTGGTCCCGAGTTGCGAGGGTTCTCGTCAACACCGACCGTTATCTCGTCAGTTACACTGATCGGAATCATCCCGAGTGCAGGTCCGTCGGCATTCACGGTCGGGTCGAGGAAGCCGCCAAGTGTTGCGACGACAACTTCGGCGTCGGCAACGTCTACCGAGAACGTGCCGACGGTAGAATTGTCGCTGTGTCGTCGAACTGTCAGCGTGTGCGTGCCGGCGGTAAGTACGATCGCGGGTCCGATGTCATTGAACCGGACGCTGTCGGCTACGACCGTACCATCGGACAGCGAGACCGACAAGGCAGACGCGTCTGCAACGCCGTGCAGCACCGAGAGCAGGCCCTCGCCCGGATCAAGTAGCTCCTTGCCGGCCATCTGGACGACCTTTACGCTTACGCCGATGTCGCGACCATCCGGGTTTGGCTGAACGGCAGAAGGGTCCAGCACTCCGGTGTATGCAAGCACGACGGGGTGGTCGAGTGATGCAATGACGACCGTATCCGGCGCGCTGAGCGGGGTACCCGACTCATCAGATACGGTGATGGCAATCGGAACGCCCACGGGCAGGACGACCTTCGGGAGGGTCGCAGTCTGGCCGTATTCCATCAACCCCAGATCGACCGCATAGCCCGACCTCTTTCCGAGGGCCGGCTTCAAGCAGGTGAACGATTGTGGGCCGGTCACCTGTCCGCGAACACGAGAATTCGCCCCTGAGCCGCCGCCGGAGCTCCCTGCGTGCACGATGTGTACGTTGGGCGGCGCTTTGTATTCGCGCCACTTCGCGAGGCCCGGCGCGTTTCTGTTCCCGCCGACCTGCCCAAAGCGACCGCCTACATAGTACGTGCTCGAGAAGAAGCCGTTGTTCTGAAGGCAGCTCGTCCATCCAATCGAATAGACTGCACCGTCGGTGCCGCCGCCCAACGCCTGGAACTCCTCGGGTCCAAACTCTGAGCCGTCGTCGTGTGGCGGCTCGAGGTAGGACCCGTGATCGCGAAGGAGTGCGGCGTACGGCGCGGCCACCGTATTTCCGTACGTGTCGTAGGCCTCCGTGAACTCGCCTCCAACGGGGACGGTCACGAGACCGTCGGGACCCGGTACAAACAGGTCGGGGATCACCTGGACAGATCGCACGACGCCGTTGACGCCGTTCCCGGGCGACTGCGAAGCCTGGCCGAATGGTTTGCCGAGGATGTTCCATGCGCTTGCGGACAACGTCCACTTGACCAGGTTCGACGCCGGTACCTGGGGACCGGGGCTGTTCACTGACTGGAAGCTGCCCCCGATGTACACCGAAAAGTCTACGATTTCGTCGTCGGCAGTGCCTTCTCGACCGCCTGAAACACGACGCGTGACCATGCCATCGATGGCGTGGACGACGCCGTTGATTCCCTTGAACACCGGCTTCCAGTCGCCGTCGCCATCGAGCCACGCGATGCTCCCTGTGTCACTCACTTCAGTCCCCGCATCCGATATGGCTGCGGTGAATCCACCACCGACAATGAGGATGTGGTCCCACAATCCGTCCCCGACCGGGTTGTCAGTGCCCAGCCGTCGACCATCGAAAACCTCCAGTGAGGTCACGGGACCGTTCGTGCCTCGTTCGACATTTTCCCACCGATCTGTATCGAGGTTGAAGCGCGCAATGTTGAGCGCACGAATGAATGTGCCGTCGCTATTAGTCGCGGTGTCAAAATCTCCGCCAACGTATACGTAGCGAGCACCGTTGTGCGCGTGACGTGCGGTCGAATAGGCGAGGGCGTAGACCGTCCCTGACCCCGGCACGCTTCCCCACGTCACACCCTGGCCGAGACTGCGCCACGTCTGTGAGTCGAAGCGCCATTCTGCAATTCCGTTTGTCGGGACCCTGGTGCCGTCGCCGTCACTTACCTCGGCAAACCTGCCGCCAATAATGAAGGGTGTTGGTAGTGGTCGGACCCGAGGCGGTGCCTCTATTGTATTCTGCGACTCGAGCACGGTATTCACCACACCCTGGCGATCAGTTACGCCGAAACCGAGGGGGTCCCACTTGTCCCCGTCCCAGACCGCGATTTTGTTGGCAGGCACATTGCCAAGCCTGGAAAAATCGCCCCCGACAGCCACTGCTCTCCTCAGGGAGGCGGCTTGCGTTGGTGGTACAAGCTGTAGTTGTTCGACGGCATTGACAACGCCGTTGACTCCTGTGAACGTTGGCTGCGAATTGGTCCATGTCGTGCCGTTCCACACCGCAAAGTTGTTGGCGGCGATGGTGCCGCCTCCTGCAAGTGTTAGCGATGAAAATACGCCGCTGAGGAAGAGGCTCGCGCCGGCAACCGATGGGCTTGCGGCGATGCTCGCAAACGTACCTAGAGATCCCGACGAAGCGATTTGTGTCCAGGTGGCGTTAAGCGAGTCGTATGCATGAACGTAGCTCTGGCCACTCGCGTAGCCGAGTACGTACAGGTTGCCTTCTCCATCTCTTTCCACGCGCAGGGGCAATGCGGAGAGGTTCGTTTCAGACGCCAGAATGCTCCAAGCTGTACCATCCCAACGCGCGACGTAGTCTGCTGCGCCGTTGGCCGGAAGATATCCGATGGCGACGACGCGATGGCCGTCGAACAGAACCCGTGTAATACCAGCTCCTGCCCC
>JANQRN010000074.1 GCA_028284545.1 Rhodothermales bacterium
AGATCGTTGCATCGTTTTGAATTCCTATCGGAGCGACAAAAACTGCTTCCGCACCGAGATCCTGAGCCTCGCGAGCCTGCTCAATGGCGCCGGCGGCGCCAAGAGATCTGACGCCAACCCACGTCGGGACGTTGCCATCAGCAGCGTCGATTACGATTCGGATTACGTCCTGTCGTTCGGCGTTTGAGAGCTTGTGGGCCTCGCCCATAAAACCGAGAATTGCCAATCCGTGGACGCCGACCTCTAGCTCGAAGTTGATCAGTCGTCGCAGCGAGACCTCGTCGATATCGCCGTCTTCGGTGTACGGCGTAGGCAAAATGGGGAAGACTCCGCGTGCGGTCATGTGGTATTGTGGGTGAGAGGGTTGCTAAGGCAGACTAGTGTGCGGGTGCGACGAAGGCGCCGTGACCTGTGCCACCGATCACCTTGTCGCCTCGGAAGACGCACGTTCCGCGGACATACGTCTCGAGTACTCGACCGGTTACCGCGTACCCGTCGAACGTGCTCCAGCCCACGCGGTAGTGCATTGTATGCACATCGAGGTTGTGTCGGGCATCAGGGTCGAACACGACGAGGTCGCCGTCGTAGCCGATCGCAATCCGTCCTTTTTTTTCGAATCCGAAGATGTCGGCGGGCCCGCTGCAAACGCACTCCGTGAACGTTGCGAGACTGATGCGGCCGCGGGCAACTCCCTCGCTGTAGAGCAGGGTACCGAGCGTGGCCGCGCCCGGAAGTCCCGCGTAGGCATCGAATATCGAGGCAGTGTCCTTGTTGGCGAGTGCGTAGGGCGAATGGTCTGACGTGACGATGTCGATCTCGCGGTCCTCAAGCTGAACCCATAGCTCCGCAACATCGTCCCGGGACCGAAGCGGCGGGTTGCACTTCGCCCGACCACCGAGTTCTGTGAGGGCTGATTCGTCCAGAATGAGGTAATGGATGCAAGTCTCGCCACTCGCCGCGACGCCCTGTGATCGATGCCAGTTGATCAAGTCAAACGTGCGGGGGATTGTGCCATGAACCATGTGCAGATGCGCACCCGACCAGTAGGCCAGTTCCAGCAGCCGGCCGGCGGCCTCCGCCTCTGCTACGGGCGGCCGGCTCCGCGCATGACTCAAAGGGTTCGTGGAATCCTGCTTGGCGCGTGCGCTGAATAGGTCGGATATCTCCTGGTTCTCCTGGTGGGCCGCGACCAGCCTGTTCGTTCCGGCGATTTCCTGGAACGCTTCGTACAGTCGTCCGTCGGGGATTCGTGGAAACCTGACCTTGTCCACCTCAATGGTTGACACCTTGAACCCGACTGCGCCAAGGGACGCCATTGCGCCGATGTGGTCAAGCGGACCAGTTGGTGCAAACGTCGCGTACAGGCCGACATCAACTACGGCTTCCCGGTTGACATCGGCAATCTTCGCCTCAAGGCGCTCTACCGAATTGACCGGTCGGGCCGGTGCATCGAATGGCATGTCAACTACGGTCGTCGTACCACCTGCGGCGGCAGCAGTCGTGGTCGCCGCAATGCCTTCATCCGGATTTGACCGCGCGTGCACGTGCACATCGACGAAGCCCGGGAGAATCAGCTTCCCAGGATGGACACTCTCTCTGGCCGCTTCGATTGGTTGCTGGGAGATAGACGCAATTGAACCATCCGAAAGGCCAATCCAGCCGTCCGTAAGAACGGTCCCATCCTCAAGCACTACATCGCCACTAATTGCCAGATCGTGCATGGGAGCAGCGTTCAACGAGTGCGGTTACCGTTTGCACGGCAAGCACGCCGAGGTCCATTACGGGGATGTCGATATTCGTGCGGGCGCTGTCCAGAACGTGACCGGTGAATCCGACGTAGTCGAACACGACGCATGCCGGCACCGGAAGAGATGAGCGGCGCGCTACATTGTACATATCGAGCACCCATTCATCAACTTGCTGGCCGGCGGCACAGTCGTCGAGCGACCAAATTTGCGCGGTGAACCCAGCCGCCTCCCACTTGCGCTTCGCCGGTTCTCGCTGACTGTCGTTTGGCACAACGACGGCCAGCGGAGGGACTCCGAAGCTGCGGAGAACGTTCACGCCGAGCGCAAACGGACGTACAAGCGGCAGTTGACTTCGCAACGAATCGAAAGGTCCGGCACACATCAGCAGATGAAGCACTGCGGGGTCGGCTGCTGATTCCTCACTCGCTTGTTCGATATGGTCTATTGTCTCTTGCAGCAATGGGCCAAGCGCGACCTCCTCGACCACAATCCGCTCGGCAGGGCGAATTGTTGTGACCAGCGGATATCCCAACTCAGGCGAAGGTGGGTTCACCCTACACAGCGACTCGATGGCCTCAGGCGGCATGTTGTCGAGTGCCCCGTACACGGATATCGTCGCAACATCCGGAAGTGGTCCGAGTGAGGCCACGAGATCGGGTCGCGGTGTCTGGCCGATGGTGAGTACCGCGATTCGTGGCTTGCTCGTCGTGTTCATGTCGACAAGATAGCCGAGGCGATCACAACTGGCAGTCAAACGCAAACCAGACTGGCCGGAAACGGAAGTGGGAAGAGTTGAATGAACAACCCTTCCCACTTGCCACGGTCAATTCCTTGACTCGAGATGTCTGCCTCTAGTAGCGGTACATCTCGGGTTTGTACGGCCCTTCGACCGGGACGCCGATGTACTCCGCCTGCTCGGGCGTAAGCTCTTCGAGCGTGACGCCAATCTTGGCCAGGTGCAGCCGCGCCACCTCTTCATCGAGATGCTTCGGCAGCGTGTAAACCTCGTTTTCGTAGTTGTCGCTGTTCTTCCAGAGCTCGAGCTGGGCCAAGACCTGGTTCGTGAACGAGTTCGACATTACGAACGACGGATGGCCGGTCGCGCAACCCAGGTTCACCAGGCGCCCCTCGGCGAGGAGGATGATGTCTTTGCCATCAACGGTGTACTTGTCGACCTGAGGTTTGATTTCAACCTTGGACTCGCCGGCGTTGTTATTCAGCCAGGCCACATCGATCTCATTGTCAAAGTGACCGATGTTGCAGACGATCGCTTTGTCTTTCATCATCTGAAAGTGTTCGCCGGTCACGATATCCTTGTTGCCGGTCGCGGTGACGACGATATCGACGCGCGTAACGGCTTCGTTCATCGTCATGACCTCAAAACCGTCCATCGCCGCCTGAAGCGCACAGATCGGATCGATTTCGGTAACGATTACTCGGCAACCAGCGCCCCTGAGCGACGCGGCAGATCCTTTGCCAACGTCGCCGTAACCAGCAACTACCGCGACCTTGCCTGCCATCATGATGTCGGTGGCGCGACGAATCGCGTCGACGAGCGACTCTTTGCAGCCGTACTTGTTGTCAAACTTCGATTTTGTAACCGAGTCGTTGACGTTGATCGCCGGCATTGGCAGCGTGCCTTTCTTGACGCGGTCGTACAGACGCAGGACGCCAGTCGTAGTCTCTTCGCTGAGGCCCCTGATATCCGCAGTCAATTCCGGATACCGGTCGAGGACCATGTTCGTCAGGTCGCCGCCGTCATCGAGTATCAGGTTTAGCGGTTTGTTGTCCTTGAACGCGAACAGCGTTTGCTCGATGCACCAGTCGAACTCTTCCTCAGTCATGCCCTTCCAGGCGAACACCGGGACACCCGTCGCCGCGATAGCGGCGGCAGCGTGATCCTGCGTCGAAAAGATGTTGCATGACGACCATGTCACCTCGGCGCCAAGCTCTACGAGCGTTTCGATGAGGACGGCCGTTTGGATCGTCATGTGCAGACAACCGGCAATTCGTGAACCTGCAAGTGGCTTGGAGGCACCGTACCGTTCCCGAAGCGACATCAGGCCCGGCATTTCGGCCTCAGCCAGTTCTATCTCTCTGCGACCCCAGTCGGCCAGCGATATATCTTTGACCTTGTAGGGGAGGATTTCCGAAGGAGCGATCTCTGTCATTTCGCCTGGTCTGTAGTCGTGTGAAGTAGTTCTGAAGTATGCAGGCCGCCCGTCGGGCGACTCCGCTTTTAACGAGCGGCCATTTGTATGAATCGGCCACCAAAAGGTTGCGGATCTAGAACCTTATTAACGTCCCGTTTTGGGGCTCTTGCGTCGAGCGGCCACTAGGTAGCGATAAGCGCCAAACCGGCCCGGGCAGGGCGCCATCCGCGCTTCAATGCTTTTCCGCGAACACCCGTGAGCCTGGTCGGATTGTGCAGGAATATCCAGGGTGCGTCCTCGCTGATCTGCCTGAAAGCCTCCTGGTAAATCGTCCGTCGGGCCGCGACGTTAACTGTTCGGGCGCCACGGTCTATTAGTTCGTCGACGCCCTCATTGGTGTACCCAAGCCACCAGGGGCCCGCGATGCCCGAGTGAAATTTCTCTCTCAGGAGCCTATATGTGCTCGCGGGGCTCGAATCAAAGCAGGCCGCATCGTGGATTTCGCTCGCCTGGACCATATCCGCATAGGCGGTCCGGTCGTGATGGACAACGGTCTCGACCGCGATATTGAGGGCCGCGAGTTGCTCACTTATGCCGGCCGCGAGCGCCCGAGCCTCATCGGGCAGAACCGTCGGTACGTCGAGTTTGAGTGTACTGGGTACCCCGTCCTGATCGCGCTCGATTTCGGTCCTTGCCCGGTCGGGGTCAAAGGGGAATCCGACGAAGTCCGGGTCGAATCCCAGGTGTAGGCTCGTCATCGGGCCCGTGATGGGGACGGCTTCACCATTTAGGGTCAAATTGATCAGCGCCGCCTGGTTGATGCCGAAGTTGACTGCTCGCCTGAGCGCGCGCGAGTGGCCGGCGCCCAGGTTGAACATGAAGGCTGCGCAGACCGTGGTCTGGCTTCTGGCGATGGCGCAGTCTTCCGAAGGCTTGATGCGGTCCACGCTCTCAGGCGCCAATCCTGCTGCTACGTCCACCTCGCCTTCAAGCAGCATCGTCGCCCTTTCGTTGTCGTCACTGGCCGCTTGCCAGACGAGCTTCTCGGGAAGTCGCAGATGGTCAAACCGCTTGTCCCGGTCACTGCGCCGGCGCATGTGAACGACTGAATCTGTGTAGTCGACAATCTGATAGGGTCCGGTTCCGCAGAACTCACCAGCCACGATCGCCTCGATGGCATGGTTGGAAAGGATCGGCAGGTCGACCAGCAAGTCGAGTAGATCAGCCATCGGCTCCACGGTCTCGACGGCCAGGTCGAGCGGCCCGAGCGAGGTGATCCTGGATCCCCGCAGATAGCTGGCGATGACGCCAGTTGTGCCGAGTTCGCCTCGGATGGATTCGTCGCGAACTCGCAGGAGCGACCTCACGACGTCGTCGGCCGTGAGCCGCTTCCCGTCGTGAAACCAGACGTCGTCACGAAGCCGAAAAGTCCACCTTCGAGCGTCGCTCGATAGCGACCACGAGGCGGCCAGCTGCGGCGCAAACGTCCCGTGATCGCCATGGCTGACGAGTGCTTCAAACACGTTGCCGAGAATACTCAGGCGGTCAGCGTCATCAGTGGTGATGTGGGGGTCGCCAAACCGCACATGGCGTTGGACGATCTTCACTCAGGCGCACCGGGATTGGCAGCTCCGCCGGGCGGGCTCCACGGCTCGAGTCCGAGAAGCGCCTCGGGATTGTCGCGGATCATGGTTGTGATGTCAGCCGCAGCTATTCCAAGGTCAAGCATGCACGCCACAAATGCGCGCAGACCTTCAACCGGGGTGGGCAGGGTGTAAACGCCAAAATCTGTTGCAAGAATGCAATGCTGCGCGCCGAGGTCGCTGATCTGCTCTGCGACCTTTCTGACCCCGCCACCGGGCCCCTCTGTCATTCCTTCATCGATCGACATGTACTCCCGCTCAACATAGTAGTGTGTCTTGGGGATTGGGGTCGTGTGGGTGTAGGCTGCGAGCGTGTATTCGATGAATGCGCCGGCGCCGGCCATTGCTTTGAGCTCGTCCATCGTTGCAATCTTCGTAACGGAGCTCGCGACCAGAACTTTCTCAATCCCGTACTGCTGGGCCAGTTCGACGAGGCGAATCGCCTCGGCAACTGAGACGTGACCCGTGTTGAGGTATACGTGCGGGTGTCCAGCGATCATGCGCAGAATCTCATCCAGCTCCTCGCCCGGCGCTTCGTCGACAGGGATCCGAATGCAGCGATCAAGTTCGCGTCGCTTGAACTTGGGATAGATTTCGCTGAGTGGGACAAACTTGCCGTCAACAAGATGACCCTCGCGTGCGGCCTGGAAGAACGTCGAGTGCGCACCGAAGGAGATGTACTTCGCCCCGGTGCCGTAGTGGAGTGCCGTAAGAACTGCGCGCGGGTTCATTCCGCCGTAGACGGTGTTCATGATTAGTCCGCCGAAAGTTTGGAAATCGGGTACGACCCGGTTAACGATCCACGACGTTCCGTTGCTCATCTCGAAGACATCCATGTACACGATCGCGCGCATCCCCGCATCGCGGGCTTCGACGGCCGCTTCAACCGGGTCAACCCTTCGAGGGCTCGAAAAGATGTGCGGGCCGGCGTGAACGTGAATGTCGATCGCACCGCGGAGCAGTTCGCAACTCAATTCAAATGATCGGCCGTCGGGCAGGAGCATGGTGCGGAGTGATGGTGGGCGGCGATGTCGACTGATTGCAAAGTGGGGCAGAATCGAGGACTATCCAAGATTCCTCATTCAAACGTCCCAAGCCAGAGCAGGAATCCACCGGCACGCACGGGCATGCCAACATTCATGTTCATCACCGTCGCGTCTGCCGGCGCGGTGACAGTCTGGAGTGTGTTGCCAAAGTAGTCGCGTACGATTCCGAGTTGCCTGTCTCTGGAGACCTCCTCGCCGATATCGACGAGGGGAAAGAAAATGCCGTCCTCGTCGGCGGTAAGCCAGTACCTGTCTTTGATAATCCGGGGCTGCGGATGGTTGCTCGGCGTGCCGTCCAGCATGCCGAGGTCACGAAGGACGTTCACGATTCCGCCATGCATAATAGTGTCGTCTCGGCTGCCGACTTCGCCAACCTCGGGGGTTATCTCCGGGATCCGCAGTTCGTCGCCCAGGCTCTTCTTGGGCCACAGCCACCATGCGGGACGCGGCGCTCCCGGCGCGAGGTCGGGCTCGCCACGATACTTCGAGATGCTCACGATTCCGACGCCAAACTGTCTGGCCATTCGCATCGCGAGCGCGTCCTTGTCGTCGTCGCCAAGAAGTCGACAGATAACGTATGGATGCATCAGCTCCGTGAACTCGCCGCCATGACAGTTGATTATATAGCTGCTGCCCTGCGCCAGCTCGACCATCATGTCCTTGACCTCGGGTTCGGTCGGTGCAAACTGGGTCCAGTTGACGAGACTTTCCTCGTTGGCGGCAAGGGCGATAACAATGGTTCCGGTAACATCCGCTGGGTCGGTCTCGCGAAAGAGCCTCTGCACGGCTTCGATGCCAGCGTACTCGGTTCCGTGTTGGCCACCGTAGATCGTAATCTGTGGTCCGGGCGTTTCACCCCGGATGATGCCTACGGGGATGCGTAGCGTTCGGCCGTTCGCTGTTGTGCGGGTAAGATATTTGGACTCGCGGGGCATGTTCAGTTCTTGTCGGAAACGAGATCGGAGATGCGACCGAGGTAGTTGCGCTGGCCGTCAGCGGATTGGAACAATCCGATCTCGGGATCGACCAGGTCTCCATTGGTATCGAACCTTACCTCACCAATTGCGCCGTCGAACGATTGGATGCGCTGCATCGCAGAAAGAACGCCTTCGCGATCAACGGATGTCGCGCGACGCACGCTCTCGATAATGAGATTTGCGCAGTCGTAAGCCTCTGCGGCGTACTGAGGGGCACCCAGCATCACAGGAAACTTGTCGGCCAGTTCCAATAAGAACTTCTTCGCTGAAGGAGCGACACGGGGGTCGATTCCGGCCAGCGAATGGAACGGCTTGTGGGTATCGAGGCTCGGTACTTCCAGGAACTCATACGGCTTCAGTGCATCGCTGCCGAGGAATACGGCCTCCAGGCCTCGATCCCGAAGCCGATGTGCGATGATGTGTGTCTTGTTCCAGTAGATCGCGAAGTAGACGAGGTCGGGTGCTGCCGCAATAGTTGCTTCGATTAGCGCATCAAAGTCCAGTGCGTTTTCCTTTTCACCAAAACCGTAGTGGAGCACTGGCGGCTGTCCGAGGCGCGTCGCCTCGGCTGCGAAGATCCGCGCGATCGGCTCGCCCCAGGCCGAGTCCTCGTTCAGGACCGCAATGCGTCTCGCTCCGATATACTTGACGGCGGCCTGCGCGAGTGCGCGTCCCTGGTGCTCGTCATTGGCTACGGTCCGGAAGAAGTTCTTGTATCCGCGCGCCGTGAGGAGGGGGCTAGAAGCCTCTGAGCTGAGCTGAAGCAATCCTGCGTCGTGATAGACCTCCTGCGTAATGACAGCCATTGCGCTGTTCGTCGGCCCGAGGACGGCAATGGCGTCGTCGCGTGCGGCAAACGCTCTTGCCGCCGGCAAGGCCGTCTCGGCATTTCGGCCGTCGACGATCGGGACCATCTTGATTGCCACAGGCAATTCAAGGTCGGCCGCAGCACTATTTGCGTTGTCGAATGCCATCTCCGCCGCGCACCAACCTCCCACGGCGTATACGTTGTCGGTGGGAAGCTGAAAACCGACGGCAACTTCACGTTTCATGGCGACGGAGCAACATGGTGCCCGGATCGGGCGGGGGACACATCGCGACAGCTTAGAGAATCCGAGCGGACAAGACAACAGTTGTCCATGAAGGGGTCCGGCAGTCAGTTGGTCAGTCGTGGATCCAGGTAATCCCGTAGCCAGTCGCCAAGAACATTGACGCTGTAGACGGCCAGCATCAGTGCAATTCCTGGAAGCGTCGACACCCACCACGCGAGACGCAGGTGGTCACGGCCTTCGCCGAGCATTCCACCCCATGTTGGCGTCGACGGCGGGACACCTACGCCAAGAAAGCTCAACGACGCTTCGTTGATGATGCTCGTGGCAAGCGCGAAGCTTGCGACCACGATTATCGGACTCACGATGTTCGGTAAGACGTGCCGAAAGATGATGCGCAATCTGCTCGCCCCAAGGACTCTCGCTGCTGAGACGAAGTCCTGCTGGCACACGCTGAGTGTTTGTCCCCGAGCCACCCTGCAAAACGATGACCATGTTGACAGGCTGAGTACGAGAATCACGTTGCGGACGCTTGGCCCGAGAATCGCCATGAGCGCAACGGCGAGGAGTATCGACGGAAACGCCAGCTGGATGTCCACGAGGCGCATGATTATCGTCTCGGTCTTCCCGCGGACGTAGCCAGCCACGACGCCGAGGAGTGATCCGACACTTCCGCCAATGACGACCGTGCAAACAGCCACAAACATCGAGATCCGGGCGCCGAAGACAATCCGACTCAGAATGTCTCTTCCTACGCTGTCGGTTCCAAGCAAGTGTGTGCTCGACCCACCCTTCATCCAGGCCGGAGGAGTCAGGCGGCTGCGGATATTCACCAACTCAGGATCGTACGGGCTCAAGACAGGAGCCAGGAGCGCCATCACGCCAAGTGCCAGCAAGACGACCAGTCCGACGGATGCGAGTCGATTTCGTCGAAGCTCTCGCAGCATCACGCGGGCCCAGGTTATGCTTGAAGCCTTAGGCATCGGCACCGCCGTCATGGCGTATCCGCGGATCGAGTACGCTGTATGAGAGGTCGACCAACAGATTAACGGCCACGAATATCATCGCTCCAAACGTGATTACACCCTGCACCAGGGGCAGGTCGCGGGCGTGGATTGCCTGAATCGTGAGGCGCCCGATGCCGGGATACGCAAAGACCGTCTCGGTGATCAGCGCGCCACCGAGTAACGCGCCAACTTCGATGCCAAGGAGCGTAATCACTGGAATCAGCGCATTCCGAAGCGCGTGAACGTAGTGCACGCGATGGTCGGACAGGCCCTTTGCTCGAGCCGTCCGGATGTAGTCGTTCCCGAGTACGTCCAGCATGCTCGAGCGCACGAGCCGTGCGACGCGCGCCGTCGAGAACGTCGCCAGCGTGATGGCTGGCAGTATCAGGTGCGCCGGAGAGCCGCGACCCGAGATTGGCAGCCAGCGAAGCGTGATCCCGAATAGCAGGATCAACATGATGCCCAACCAGAACGTCGGTATCGACTGCGCGAGAAGTGCGCCGCCCATCGCGAGACGATCAGCAGGGGAGTTACGGCGCACGGCCGACAAGACGCCGACCGGGATGGCGACGACGATAATGATGAGCAGTGCTGCGAGCGTGAGCTCGAGTGTCGCCGGGAACCGCTCGGCGATTAGCCGGGAAACCGGTACCTGCTGCCTGATGGAAACGCCAAAGTCACCCTGCGCCAGCCTGCCGAGAAACTCCGCGTATTGAACAAGCAGCGGCCGATCAAAGCCCATGTAGTCGCGGAAGGCCGTGATCTGCTCCGCAGTCCAGTTGTCGCCGATCATCAACTCCGCCGGGTCTCCAGAAAGGAACGTCAGCAAGAACGCGATCGTGGCAACCGCCCAAAGAATGAAGATTGCCTGCAGCAGACGCTTAACAATGTAAGCTAGCATGGCTCAATTGGCGGCGACGTCCCAGAGATGGACCAGTTCGTCCATGCGCGGTTGCCACGGCAAGTCATTGCTGACGCCATAGATGTCCCGCTGGATGTAGAGGAAGATCCAGGGTGCTTCTTCCCGGACGATCTCCTGCATGTCGTAGCCGATTTGTTGTCGTCGGTCCGAATCCAACTCGTTTTGGAGCTCACCCCACAGCTGCTGGTAGTCTGGGTTGTTCCACCGATAGAAGTTGCTTGGGCTGGTGATTGACAGATCAGCGGCCTCCGTCAGCAGCTCGAACTCGCCTCCGCTTGCCTGCATGAACAGATCGGGCAGGTCATACCGGAGTAGGCGCGATCGATAGTTTCCCCATTCGTAGGTGCGCACCCCGTTCCGAAGCGTGACGCCAACCTCCGCCAGCTGCGACGCGACCGCCTGCGCAAGTTCGTGGTCCATAATCCACTGTCCGATCGGCGTGTCCAGCGCGTCGAGAACAAGGCCATCCCGGTATCCGGCATCGGCGAGGAGCGTTCTTGCCATGTCTGGGTCATACGGGTACGCGTCGACTTCCTTGTTGGCGAAGGGTGGATTGAATACATGCGACATGCGCGTCGCCAGTCCGCCAAACAAGCCTTCGTTGATGGCGTCGAAGTCCACCGCGTAATTGAGGGCCTGTCGCACGCGCCGATCCGAGAGCGCCGGATGCCCCCCATCGGTCGTGATTCCGATCATCACGCGTCTTCCCCCTTCTACCGCCTCGACGCGGACGTCCGGGTTGCCTTCCAGAATACGGGCCTGATCGAACGGCAGGGCAGGGACGACATGGACCCCACCGGTTTCAAGCTCCGCAATCTGGGTCGAGACTTCGGGTATAACGCGAAACTTGATCACTTCGCCAGGAGGGACCGCATCCCAGTACGCCTCGTTACGCTGCAGCGTTATGTGGCTGTCGCGAACCCTGTCTGCGACCACATAGGGGCCCGTGCCGACGATCATGTCAGCCCGCTCCTCGTCGGTCGCGCCCTCGTAGAAACCGGGAGCGAGTACGTATATCTGCGTCATATAGAACGGAAGCAGGGCTTTTGGTCCGGCAGTTCTGATACGCACAGTCAGGTCGTCGACGATTTCTACGGCCGCAATCTCCGACGACGGAATGGCTACCGTTGCAGGCCCGAGCGTCTTGCCTTCGCGGGCTCGGGCAAGAAGCGCCTCTATGCTGAATTTCACGGCCCGGGAGTCGAGCGCTTCACCGTTGTGAAAAGTTACGTTGGGCCGCAGCGCA
>JANQRN010000100.1 GCA_028284545.1 Rhodothermales bacterium
GGCGACGACCATGGCGAACAACGGGAGCAGAATAGCTGCCGCGGTCGCGTTCTTCTTTCGAATGCGTTGAAGCTCTGACCGTATTGTTACCTGGCAGGATTCGGCATCCATGGGGTGGATCGACACAAAAATCTGCTTGAACCCGGCGTGGGCCATGCTCATCGAAAACGGTGTATAGCCAGTCGATCCATCGCCTCCGTAGACGCTCGGAAGGTTGAATACGAGTAGCCGGTCTTCCGTGCCCTCGCCAACGACGTCCGCGAGCTCCAGGCTGTACTTGGACGATGAAAACACGCGACGCATCGCCTCGTAGACGTCATCTGGGCTCGCTCGGATCAACCGGCTGACCTCTAGTGAGCGCTCGGTGTGATTCAAAAAGCGTTCGCTCCAACCGTCAGCCTCGGCGGGCGACACTCCGGCGGCTCGATGCGCTTTCAGGCGAACCATCGCCAGGTCGACAAATTCGCGCGAGATCCCGGCGGCTTCTGCTATTGCTCGCACCTCGTCTGCGACGAATGCTGACGGGTGATCGTGTTCGCCGATTTCACGGGAGTCGGCCAGCTCGATTGACCGTTCCTGAAGTTGACGCGCCGCCTCTGCCTGCAACTGTGCCGCGTCACGCCAGATCAGCTCTGCGTCCTCACTGTCAAACCCATCCGGGTCTTCGGATGCGGTCGGTTGCCTTGATCGCTGCCGCTCCATTCCTACCGCACCCCATTCTCGGCAAAGTGCTGTCCGACCACCTGGACAAACTCGATGTTGGTGATGTCTTCGCCCGAGCCTGAGGGGCTGTATCCGGTCCAGCAATGTGGCTTGCGACGACCGTATTCAACGTGATAATCGATCCTCGGCCGCGCCTCGGTGCCGAGGTACTCGTCCATCAGGTATACGGCGTTGTCCAGGTAGTAGCTGTCCATGTCGCCAACCGCGATGTGCAGTTTTCCGTCGAGCTTCGCCGAGAGGGTTTCCCAGTTCGTGCGGAGGTGATGGTGCAGGTCGAAGTTCTCGCGCCAGTAGTCTGCCGTTGTACGGTCGATCTCGCCTGACACCGGGTCCCAGATCGGCGCCGGATAGCCGTCTTCGCCTACGGGTCCGAACACCGCCTCCCATATCGCCCATTGACCGCCGGAGCGGGAATTGGGTCCGGCAGCGTATTCCATGTGGTTCTCCTGGCGTACGGTTGACCGCACATTTCCATCAAATCGTCTGGCGTTCGGGCGCTCGACCTGATGCCATTCGTTTCCGCTGAAGTACGCGTTCTCGTCCTCGTACACGTTCACGATCTGGTAGTAATTGAAATCCACGGGATCGGGGCACCAGCCCCATGCGCCCCCAAAATCATCCGGGTAGTAGATCTGCATTGCGAGCGCCTCCCATCCGCCCGTGGACCCACCCGCGACTGCGCGTGCGGACGCGTTGGGTATCATGCGAAACTCAGATTCCAGAAACGGGATGAGTTCCTGCGTAATCGCGTCACCGTAAGGGCCGAGGTTCTCAGAGTTCACCGAGTACGCGGTGTCGTAGTACGGATTCGCGTCACGGATGGAGACGGCGATCATTTTCGGTGCGGCACCCGACGCCCAGTATTCGGCGAACCCTGCACTGCGGCCGCGTCCCTCAGAGTCAGCGACAAACCCCAGTGGCGCCCGGGCTCCCGGAAAATGACCCTGCATGTAGAGAACGGGGTATTGACGACGGGTGTCGACGGTGTAATCCGCCGGGAGAAGCACGTTGGCTCCGATGTACATATCGCGCCCCCAGAAGTCCGACAGTAGCTCGCTCCGGATCTTGACGTACTTGACCCATGGCGTGTCGATCGGATTACCCTGTTGCAAAACGTCGCCCTCGGCCAGCGGATTTGCCGGTGGGATCACCTTGTCCAGCGTAAGCGAGACTTGCTTGGTCGCCGGAAGCGAAATCTTCTTCGCAGTTGAGTACACGTTGCCGGGTGCCCGCCACTTGTTTTGGCCTGCGCCGGAATTCAGGTGCATGTGGACGGTGTGGCCGTCTGCGCGATCGAACCGGGTATACACATTGAGAAGTGCCTGGACATGGTAGTCTCCAGCCGGCAGCTCGCCTAGATCAACGAATGGGTACCCGCGAACATTAGAAGCGCCGGAGGCAATTACCACGGAGGCGCCAGGTTGCAGGTCTTCGAAGTCGGAGCCCCAGAATGGTACACCGCTGACACCGGTCTGTAGCCTCGGCTCTCGTTCGTCGTCACGGGACACAATCACGAAGGCACGCCCGGACAGCGGCGTGTCCAGGCCGAGGTCGGCCACCTCGTCGTACGCGGCCTGATCGATCGAAATTGCGAACGAAACCTGATGAACCGGCTCTCCCTGTTGGACGGAGCTGTTGCAGGCAGCAACGGTCAGGAGCGCGGCAACGAGCGCAGTTCGCGTGAGCAGCACGCTGGCGTGTGTCGCTTGGAGATTCCCGTAATCCATTCGTAGTCCCGAAATGGGAATAGTCTTGTGAGGCCCGCCAAAAACCGGGCAGAATCGACGCCAATGACCGATTGATCAAAGCGGCACGATTGCTGACGAAAGGACCGCTTTTGGATCAGCAGCCTTCGGACAACAGCGAAAAGTAATGAACGTCATTCAATGCGGAGCAACTTTTGAGACCCGCGACCTGCGCCGCCGGATATTTGCAGGCGACATAGTGATCGTAGGCCCCACGAGGCACAGCCTCAAGTTGGCGGCGTTTGCCCGCGACCTCTTGTGGGAGGAGTTCACTCCGCTCAACCCGGTCGATGCGCACCGAAGCATAACATCGGCAGACTGCGCCGCCGTCCTCTCAAAGTCAAAATCGAGGTTGGCCGCGCACCCTGAAGCGCGCCGGCTCGTGAGCGCCGTCCTCGCAGATCTGAAATGCGACCCAACGAACACGTTCGTTACCGCACCGCGCCTACAGACAATGACCAACTGCGAGTATCTCGCTGACGGTCCGGCTGAACCCGCTCGTCCGCACCGGGACACATGGTTTGCCGCCCCGGGAATGCAGGTGAACTGGTGGATGCCGGTCTTTGAGATGTTCGCCGAAAATGGAATAGCCTTCTATCCCGAAAAGTGGAGCGAGTCGGTTCAGAACAACTCGGCGCAGTACAATCATGACGAATTTCTCGCCGGCCACGGGCCCCGCCCCGGTACGCAGGTCTCACTTGACGAGAGCAAATCGTTCAGACCAGTATTGCAGCCTGGTGGTATTGTACTCTTTTCGGCTGCCCACCTGCACGCGACCGTCCCGAATGACTCGGTCAGAACACGCTACAGTATCGACTTCCGTACCGTGGATCTCGACGATGTGGGCGCATTTGACGGGGCCGACAACTTCGACGCAGAATCTACGGGCACTACCCTCCGCGAATTCTTCAGTGCAGAGGGATCTTCTCCGCTACCCGGCCACCTCGTCACTCCGTACGATACCGGCGCACCTGTAGTCGCTCCTGCGTAGGGCCTTACTGGGCGCGCAGTTCGATATAGTCGAGGTTGGCCACGTACTGGTCTTCAGCATCAGAATTAAACACGAAGTAGAGTGACCCACGCTCGTGGTCAGTCAGCTTCGATGCGTCAAGGGTGACCTGTCGCTCACGGAAGACCGGCTTGGATGACCGATGCGCGACCTTGACCGATCCGAGTAGCGGGCCGTCGGGCGCTTGCGAGTGCACGGTGATCTCGCCCTCGTAGCCGAGCCCACCAGAGAAATGCAGGCGCAGCACAATTGCGCGCATCTCAGTTAGATCGACGGACCGCCAGCCTACATGTCGCCCCGACGACAGGCCACCGAGCATCGTGGCGCCATCCGCTTCTGCGACCGTCACGTCGGTCCCTATCACATTAGCGCGCTCAGCCTGCATGCGGGGAGACACCAGAGCCTTCCGCGACGTGGCTGTCAACGCTCTCGCGCCAGCTGCACCCGCATCGGTGTAGGTGGCTGTGAGCGTGATCTGCGTCGCATCGACCACATCCGTCCCGAGTCTCATGGATCCGTCAGGCGGAACCGGCTGACTGTTGGCGGGACGCCCGGTCGAGAGGATGTAATTCACTATCGTCTCTACCTCGTTCGTCGTCAACTGCGGGTGGGCAGCCATCGCTGTCTCTCCCCACACACCTGTGCCGCCGGTGATGATGCGATTAGTCAGATACTGGACGTCGTCGAGCGTGTACTTTGCCGCAACTTCGCGCCACGACGGACCGTTGATTCTTCGGTCCAACGCGTGACAGGCCGCGCAGTCCGAAGAGTTGATCAGCTCGGCACCGGCATACGACTGCTCCTCCTGCGGTATCGCTTCCGGGCTAGACCGTTGGCCATCGTAAGGCTCGACCAGTAGGAGCGCGGTGATTTGCTCGTCGGATATTCCCGAACCCCGCGTGCCGTCTTCTGAGTCGATCACCGAGGTCGTCCAGTTGAGCCGCCGACGTGGCCAGAAAAACTGTTGGTTTCCGGTGAGTCTCAAGTTGACCGCTGGAGGGTCGTTCCCGGCGACAAGGTCGACAGAGGCCCGCCCCGATAGTCCGTCTGCATCCGTTACCATTACGGACAGCCGATGCTCACCGGGCTCTGTGAGCGTTATCTCAATCGCGCTATCTGCCCCATCGAGTGTTTCGCCATCCAGGGACCAATTGTATTCAAGCGCATCGTCGTCGGGATCGGTCGATGCGGAAGCGTCCGCTCGAACGACAAACGGTAGGGCACCTGCCAGCGACGGAGTCGAGATATAAGCCGTCGGCGGTCGGTTGCCCGCAGCGAATGTAATCCGGTTGAGGCGCGCGTCTTCGTTCTGCGCAAACCACTCCTCGCCATACTCGAGAACATAAAGTGAGCCGTCGGGCCCAAACGCCATGTCGGTCGGATTGCTGAACGCGGTGTTCGTAAGGATGGGGTCCGCTCGCTCGAAATCGCCATTCTGTGACAGCGTGATCGCGACGATCCAGTCGCGCATCCATTCATACGCGATCAACTTGCCGTCGAAGTAGTCCGGGAACCGCCCGGGCACGTCAGGAAAAGCCGAGGATTCGAACACTGGACCAGCCATGGCCGTTCGGCCTCCTTCCCCGGTCCACGGAAACTGCGCACTCTCGCCGTACGGGTACCAGACAAATGGCTGCGCGACGGGTGGAAGTTCGCTCAGACCAGTGTTGTTGGGGGACTCGTTAATTGGAGCGTCTGGGTTGAACGGCTCGCCCGACAGCGCTTGCGCGAAGTCGTAGTCGTTGTACGGTTGCCTGTTGCCGCGAACGTACGGCCAGCCGAAGAAGCCGGGGCCACGTGCCTGATGAATTTGGTCGTAGCCGCGTGGCCCGCGGTCGGGACTGTCCTCGCCGGCGTCGGGCCCAACATCACCCCAGTAGAGGTACCCTGTGTACGGGTCGATCGATATGCGGTATGGGTTGCGCAATCCCATGGTGAAAATCTCCGGCCGCGTTCCATCGGTACCCGGCGCAAACAGGTTACCGTCAGGGATCGAGTAGCTCCCATCTGCTTCCGGCCGTATGCGCAGAATCTTTCCACGCAGATCGTTGGTGTTTGCGGCTGATCGCTGGGCGTCCCACGGAGCGCGTCCCTCCCGTTCGTCTATTGGCGCGTACCCGTCAGATGCAAACGGATTGGTGTCGTCACCAACGGAGATGAAGAGGTTTCCTTCGGAGTCGAATTCAAGCGACCCACCAGAATGGCAGCACTCGTCCCGTTGAGTTGGGATTTCAAGGACGACAACCTCTGAGTCGAGATCGAGCTCGTCACCGACCATTGTAAATCGGGAGACGTGTTGCCGCGATTGTTCGTCGTCTCCAAGAACCGGTGAATAGAAGAGGTAAACGTAGCCGTTGTCTTCAAACTGCGGGTCACGGGTTATGCCGATCAGGCCATCCTCTTGCCCGGTGTAGACGGGGATCTCGGCTGCCGTGGTGAGTGCTCCTGTTTCCCTGTTGAAGAGCCTGAGCCGCCCGGCGCGTTCGACAAAAGCGATGCGGAACTCGTCCAGCACTTCGAGCTCCATCGGTTCGTGTAGCGACGTGGCGAGGATCTCCCTGTTGAACCGATCCGTGTCGGGGAAGCGGGCTGTGCGCGCTTTGCTATAGTTGCGTTTGTTGTTGCCGACGATCCAGCTAATGGCACCGTCCAGCATGCCGAGGAACAGCGAATCGCTGAACGACTCTTCGGTATGTCCCATGGCGGTGTAGAAGGCGCGCCCCCCGTCGTATTCGTGCGACCAAACTACCGGGTGGTCACCGTCCATCGTACCGCCGTTGTAGGAGTCCTCGTCGATGGAGGCGAGGATGTCGACGTGTGTTGGCCGCTCCACGAAGTTGTACCACTCGTCGGCTCGGGACCAGACGGCCGGAAGGTGGCGCGTAGCGAGGTGTGACCGGTCTGTGACCTGTATTTCTGCCGGCTGAATTTGCGGATGACTCTCGAAGTAGGCGCCAACGAGCTGCCCGTACCAGGGCCAGTCATACTCGGTGTCTGAGGCGGAGTGGATACCCAGGTAGCCGCCCCCTGCCTGGATGTAGCGCTCGAAATCGGACTGTTGAGCTGCATTCAGCACGTCACCAGTGGTGTTGAGGAATACTACAGCGGCCACTGACGCAAGAGAGTCTTCCGTGAACCAGTTGGGATCCTCGGTGTGGATCGGGATCAAATCATGGTTCTCGGCAAGGCGCTTCAGCGACTCGGCACCGGCCTCGATGGAGGCATGCCGATAGCCCGCGGTGTGCGAAAAAATGAGGAGTTGCGAAGGCGGAGCGGGCTTGCAGCCGATAGCGACCAGCAGAACGCACGCGAGGGCGGCGCACAATTGTATTCTTCTCATCCTGAAAGATGCCTCAATCGGGCTATCTTCAGCAAATCGGGCGTTTCCTACGTTTTCTTGCTGTATGAGAGTTCAGTCCAATACGAACGCATCCGCGGCCCAGGCGCTGTCGATAGACCGACTACTCGAGCGCGTGCGCGACGGGGATGGCTCGGCGCTGGACGAGCTCCTGCCGGTGTTATACGGAGAGCTTCGTAGGCTGGCACATCGCGTGCGCGCTCGGAATCCGGCCTCACCAACCCTCAACACCACGGCACTCGTGCACGAGGCCTACGAACGAATTGCTGATCACGGTAGGGGCTGGAACGATCGGGCGCACTTTTTTCGCGTCGCGGCCCAGGCAATGCGGCACGCGCTAGTCGACTATTCGCGACGGTCGCGCGCCCAAAAACGCGGAGGGGATTCAGTCCCGGAGTCGCTCTCGTCATTTGAGCTCGTGGCAGAAGAAAAGACCGCAGAGGTCATTGCCCTCGACGAGGCGCTGGGTCGGTTGGCGACCGTGGATCAGCGACAAGGCGAGATCGTCGAATTACGGTACTTTGTCGGCCTGACGATTGAAGAAGCGGCTGACGTGCTGTCGCTTTCGCCGACGACCGTGAAGCGCGAATGGACCGCGGCGCGTGCGTGGCTGTATCGTGAGATCACGCGGTAGAGACTGCTCATGGGTCAAGACTGGATTCGTATCAAGACGCTCCTTCTGGAGGCACTTGACCAGCCCGACGATAATCGCGAAACGTGGATCCGGCAGCAATGTGGCGATGACGAGGCCCTCGTCGAGGAGCTCACGGAGCTTGTCGAATCGCACCGGCAGGCCGACAGCGGGCAAGTGCTGGAAGTGCCCCCGGCAGCACTACTTGACCCTGAGCCTTTGAGGCTTGAACGCGGCGCACGGGTCGGTCCCTGGGAGGTAGGAGATCTTATTGCGGAAGGCGGCATGGGAAGCGTCTACCGCGGCGAACGGGCCGACGGGGCCTATGAACGAACCGTGGCGATCAAGGTGCTGCGGCCCGGACGTCGGCAGGCCGAAGCGCTCAAAGAGCACCTGCATCAGGAGGGCCGAATACTGGCGCGACTCGAGCACCCGAACATCGCGCGTTTCTACGACCTCGGCGTGGCCACGAACGGTATGCCCTGGATCGTGATGGAGCTAGTTGACGGTGACCCGATAACCGAATGGGCGAACCGCACGGGAGCCGGAGAAGCGCGTCGTCTGGATCAGTTCCTGGCAGCATGTTCGGCCGTCACGCATGCTCATCGAAACCTGATTATCCATCAGGACCTCAAGCCCTCGAACGTGCTTGTTGACTCCCAGGGCGATGCAAAACTGCTTGACTTTGGCATTGCCCAGATCTTCGAAGTCCTTCCCACCAAGGAGGACAAGCGCGACGAACAGGCACGCGGCATCGGGCTAACGCCGGGCTACGCCGCGCCAGAGCAAATCGATGGCGGGTTGATTACTACGGCAACAGACGTTTACGCGCTCGGAGTTGTCTTGCTAGAGCTACTGACGGGCGAACGAGAACTGACCCGCGGTCGACTCGACCGTGAGCTCGGCGCGATTGTGAACAAGGCGTTGGCGACAGACCCCGAAGATCGTTTTGCGACCGTTTCGGATCTGGCAAACGATATCCGTCGGTACCGTGAAGGCTTGATGGTAAGTGCTGTGCCCAACACGGCCTCTTATCGAGCGCGTACCTTTGTTCGGAGAAACAAGAAACTCCTTGTCGGTGTCGCTGTGCTGCTGGTCGCTCTTGTGGGTGGGCTGGCCGGCACGCTATACCAGGCCAGCATTGCCTCTCGGGAACGTGACTCAGCGGAACGCAGGTTCGATGTGGCGCGCAATGTCGCTGGGGATCTGATGTTCGATTTACACGACCGTCTCGCAGAGATCCCCGGAAGCACGCGCGCACGCGAAATGGTGCTCAGGCGTTCGCTCGCGTATCTCGACAGTCTGGCCGCGGAGCCAGATCGGGACGAGGTTCTCCGTCGCGACATCGCCCAGGCGTACCTGCGAATCGGCAATGTCATGGGCAGCCCGATAAATGCCAACCTGGGTCTGCTCAACGAAGCCCGGAACAGCTTCACGAAGGGCATGTCGGTCCTGCAGGGCCAGTCGACCAGTGCGGGTCCGCGCGCACTACCCATGGTCGATCAAGAAACTTACGCCCGGCTGCTGGAGGCGATGGGCGCGGTGTTCGCGTCGATGGGTCAACCCGACTCCTCGGTCGTCAGCCTTGCTGAAGCCGTGTCGCTGTTCGAATCGCAACGCGAGCAGCACCCTGGCGACCCAGCCGCGTTGTTTCGGTTAGCGACCGCGCGGGTCAAATTGGGTGATTATCTCGGGAACCCGAATTTCCCTAACACGGGTGACAGAGCGGGTGCGCTAACTCACTATCGCGAAGCTGAACGACTTCTCGACGAAGCGGTCCGCCTCGGCGACGACGGTGATCCCACACTTCGACAGGAGGGAATCGTCTTCGAACGTCTCGGAGTGCTCTATGCCGCTGCTGACAGTTTTGAGGCGGCCGGAGCCGCCTACCGGAGATCGTTTGAGATACGTCGCGAATTGTTTAGCCGGAATCCGAACCACCTCAATATCTATCGCGACCTTGGGATTGGACACGAGAAGCTGGCGCTCATGTACCAGAATGCGGGACAGCTTGACTCTGCGCTGGTCGAATTTGAGCGGTCAGAGGAAGTCTACCGGGACCTGACGGAAAGTGACCCCGTCAACGTGCAGGCAAAACAGACACTGGCTATCGGGCTACTACATCTGGGAGACCTTTTTCACGCTCCCGACATGCTGAACTTCGGTGACGCCGCCGCCGCCCGGCGGTACTTCTCGGAAGGGCTCGAACTGCTCGAGTCGACGGTCGAAATCGATACGTCCAACGTGCGTACACGTCGTCTGATAGAGATCTTCGAAAACCGCCTGGAGCGAACGAAATGAACGGAAAACCGTATATTCATCGTCCGCCGCCGGGCTCCCGGGAAAGCCCCCAGAATAGTTGAACGGGAAGACCCTGCTCAGATCGAAGTTCCGAGAGTGGCGTCCGATTGAGCCTCTGAATTTGTCCTGAAGCACGCCGCGCTCAATCCGGTCCAGGCGGACGGGAACCGCCAAAAAACCACCGCATGAGCAAGTCTACGAACGGGAAGGAGTCGTCATATTCGGCCTCCAACATCCAGGTCCTCGAAGGCCTCGAAGCAGTCAGGAAACGTCCGGCAATGTACATCGGCGATGTCGGTGTGCGAGGTCTTCATCACCTGGTATTTGAGGTTGTCGACAACTCGGTCGACGAGGCGCTTGCCGGGCACTGCGACAACATCGACGTTGTCATCCACGAGGACAATTCGATCTCGGTGATCGACAACGGTCGTGGAATCCCGGTAGCTGAGCATCCGAAGGAAAAGGTCTCGGCGTTGCAGGTTGTGATGACCACACTGCACGCGGGTGGGAAGTTCGACAAGGACACATACAAAGTCTCGGGTGGGTTGCATGGCGTCGGGGTCTCCTGCGTGAACGCCCTCTCGTCTCGACTTGTCGCCGAAGTCCGTCGCGACGGGCACCTTTGGAAGCAGGAGTACGAACGCGGTAAGCCTGATGCGCCCACCGAGAAGATCCGTCCCCTGGCCGAAGACGAAGGGACCGGTACCTACGTGCGCTTCTGGCCCGACGCGACCGTGTTTCAGGTGACCGAGTTCAGGATGGACACGCTCGCTGAGCGCCTGAGAGAGCTTGCGTTTCTAAACAGGGGCGTTCAGATCTCGATCAGGGATGAGCGTGAAGAAGATCCGTCGTTTAATCACGAAGTCTACCACTTCGAAGGTGGAATTGTGGAGTTCGTCGACTACCTCGACGAAGCCCGCGTGGCAGTAAACGACGAGATCATTTACATGGCCGACGAAGACGGTTCAGTGCCGGTCGAGGTCGCCATGCGGTACAACGAGGTGTACAACGAAAACGTGCTCTCGTTCGTCAACAACATCAACACGCACGAAGGCGGGACGCACGTCTCGGGTTTTCGCCGCGCACTGACGCGAGCGATCAAGAACTACGCAGATCAGAATAACCTCTTCAAGAACACGAAGGTTGAGTTGTCTGGTGACGACTTTCGGGAAGGCATCACCGCCGTACTGTCTGTCAAGGTAGCCGAGCCGCAGTTTGAGGGACAGACGAAGTCAAAGCTCGGCAACTCCGAAGTCGCCGGCGCGGTTGAGAGTGTGGTCTACGACAAGTTGTCGCAGTGGCTGGACGACCACCCGAAGGAATCAAAGAACATCGTCTCGAAGGTCACACTGGCGGCAGAGGCGAGGTCGGCGGCCCGCAAAGCGCGAGAGCTGGTGCAGCGCAAGAACGCGTTTACCTCGGGAGGCCTGCCCGGCAAGCTGGCAGATTGCGCGTCGCGAAAGGCCGAAGAATGTGAGATCTATCTGGTTGAGGGAGATTCAGCCGGCGGCTCAGCGAAACAGGCTCGCGACAGGCACTTCCAGGCAATCCTGCCGCTGCGTGGGAAGATCCTCAACGTCGAGAAAGCCCGACTTGATCGAATCCTGGGCAACGAGGAGATCAAGAACATGATCACGGCGCTTGGGACGTCGGGCCTCGCTACAACCGGCGACGAGTTCAACCTCGAGCGGCTGCGGTATCACAAGATCATTCTCATGACCGATGCCGATGTCGACGGGGCGCACATCCGCACGTTGCTGCTGACGTTTTTCTACAGGCAAATGCGACCGCTCATCGAACACGGATATGTGTACATCGCGCTTCCGCCGCTCTACCAGGCGAAGCGCGGAAACAAGGTTCGGTACGTCTGGACGGATGAACAGCTGGCTGAGGCCGTCAAAGAGTTCGAGGATGGCGGCAAGCACAAGGTCGGTGTTCAGCGATACAAAGGTCTTGGCGAGATGAACCCAGACCAGCTGTGGGAGACGACGATGAACCCCGACACGCGCAGGTTCCACCAGGTTACGATCGAAGATGCGGCCGCAGTTGATCGTGTCTTCAGCACGCTCATGGGTGACGCAGTCGAGCCGCGGCGCAAGTTCATCGAGCGAAACGCCAAGTACGCCACGCTTGACGTTTGACCACGGAACAACAGATGGAAAGGCCTGATGTCAGCGTCGTAGTTCCGGTCTTCGATGAGGCGGCGTCGCTTGGCGAACTGACCGAGGGTGTCCGCACGAGCTGCCAGGGGGCCACGCTTTCTTTTGAGCTGCTTCTGGTCGACGATGGATCCAAAGACGGATCGTGGGAGATCATCACCAGACTGGCGGCAGAGGATCCGCGGATCGTTGGTATTCGCCTTCGACGAAACTTTGGTAAGTCTGCCGCGCTCTCGACCGGCTTCCACGCAAGTCGCGGCGAATTCGTTGTCACGATGGACGCCGATCTACAGGATGATCCTGCAGAAATACCAGGGCTGATTGAAGTGCTACGGGACGGGAACGATCTCGTCAGCGGTTGGAAGAAGCGGCGTCGCGACCCCCTCTCCAAGACTATTCCGAGCCGCTTCTTCAACTTCGTCACGCGCGTGCTATCGGGCATACCGCTTCACGACTTCAATTGCGGATTGAAGGCCTACAAGTCGGATGTCGTCAAGGACGTCAGACTATACGGTGAACTGCACCGCTACATCCCGCTGCTCGCGCGCAACGAGGGGTTCACGAAGATCGCCGAAAAAGAGGTCCTGCACCATCCCCGGAAGTATGGCCGGACCAAGTTCGGTCTTGAACGATACCTTCGAGGCTTCCTGGACCTGCTGACCGTCCAGTTCCTGACGAGATTTGCGTCACGGCCCATGCATTTCTTCGGCTCGCTCGGCAGCCTCGCCTTTCTGGGTGGTTTTGCGGTGAGCCTTTACCTCAGCATCGACAAGCTGGTCTATGGGAATCCCATCGGCGACCGACCACTGCTTCTCTTTGGGGCAATCCTGCTCCTTCTTGGCGCTCAGATGTTCTTGACCGGCTTGATCGGTGAGATCATTATTCGAGAACGGATGGAGAATCCGTCGACGTACGCTGTGGCCGAACGGACCGATACGGCTGCTCGGGTCTGATGCCCGCCGCGCGAAAACGCCTTGCGCTACTGGGCCCTGCCTACCCCTATCGCGGCGGGATTGCGCACTTTCTCGAGCACATTGGGGAAGGCTTGCGGGAAAGAGGCCACGACGTCCGCGTGTTCACTTTTACGCGCCAGTACCCTGACGTGCTGTTTCCGGGCAAAACGCAGATGGCTCCGGAGGCGTCTTCTGAGGGCGCGGAGGGGGAGCTCATTCCTGACCGGGTCCTGGACACCCTCAACCCGATCTCCTGGTCGCGCACCGCATCCAGCATAGCGGAATTCGGTGCTGACGCCCTCGTCCTGAAATACTGGATGCCGTTCTTTGCACCTGCCTTCGGCAGTATTATCCGAAGACTTCGCCGGCGGGGTATTCCGTCTGTAGTTGTCGTGGACAATGCCATCCCGCACGAACGCAGGCCCGGTGACATCGTGCTCGGGCGCTACGTGCTGCGCGCCGCCTCGGGCCTGGTTGCAATGTCAGATAGCGTTCGCAAAGACATCGAGGATCAGATTCGCGTCAACGTCCCGGTCACGCAACGGGTGCACCCCATCTACGACAATTTTGGGGCGCACATGTCAAAGCAAACGGCGCGCGCGGCACTCGGCATCAAGGCCGACGTACCATTGCTGTTGTTCTTCGGGTTCGTGCGCCGCTACAAGGGATTGGATGTCCTATTGCGCGCAATGCCGCGGATACTCGAGCAGCTTCCCGATGCGCAGCTCCTCATCGCCGGAGAGAGCTATGGTGAGGCGGACGAATATCGCAAGCTCATCGCGGCGCTGCCTGGTGGTGCTGCCCGCTGGGATGCCGACTATATCCCCGATGATGGTGTCGGCGCCTACTTCTGCGCTGCCGACGTAATCGTACAGCCCTACGTCTCAGCGACGCAGAGCGGCGTTGCTCAAATTGCGTATCACTTCGAACGGCCGATGATCGTTACTAATGTCGGTGGGCTTCCAGAGGTCGTGGCACACGGCGAAGCGGGACTCGTCGTACCGCCCTCTGACCCTGACGCACTGGCAGATGCGGTGATCAAGTACTTTCGCGAGCGCATGGAAGACGCCCTTGCCGCGCGGGTCGCCATAGAGAAACAGAAGTTCGGCTGGGATCCGTTCTATGAAGCAATCGAATCCCTTGTCTGATACTCCGACGACAGCCGTTGTGCTATGCGGTGGACTCGGGAGCAGACTGCGTGCGGCAGTCTCCGATCGGCCCAAGGTGCTCGCACCAATCGCCGGGAAGCCGTTGCTTGAGCATCAGCTTAGACGATTGGAGGATCTCAATTTCCATCGCGTGATCCTGAGTGCGGGCTATAGGGCCGAGGCAATCGAGGAGTTCGTCGGCGGCTGGGAGTCAGCCTCTTTGCGGGTCGAGGTTCTGGTTGAGCCGCTGCTCCTTGGCACCGGTGGCGCGATTGCGTTTGCGGCGCGCCGTAAGAACTTGAAGAGGGCGTTCTACGTGTTGAACGGGGACACCCTCGCGAACATCAACTACAAGGCGCTCTGGGCGCTGCACAAGACTCATCGCAACGCGCTCGCGACAATTGCCCTTGTTCAGATTGAGGACCGCGCCGCCTACGGAAGCGTCGCAATTGATGGGGCTGGACGCGTTGTTGCGTTTACCGAGAAGGTTGCAATTTCGGACGACGACAAGGCATCCCCCGGCTGGATCAATGCCGGCGTATACATCCTGGAACCTGAGGCGCTGGCGACAGTGCACGACGGCCACAAGGTGTCAATAGAGCGAGACCTGTTTCCGACCTGGGCCGGTACGCGTTTGTATGCTCTAGCAGACCCAGCAGCGCGGTTGCTGGATGTTGGGACGCCCGACGACTACGCCCGCGCATCAACCTGGATGGAAACCCACGGATGGCAGAGCCAACAGTAATACGCGCTCGAGCACCATTGCGGATCAGCTTTGGAGGCGGGGGCACCGACGTTGCGCCATACGTGTTGGAGCGGGGTGGCCGGGTAATGAACGCGACGATTAATCGGTACGCCTACGTTACAATCAAGCCACGAGCAGACCGGCGTGTAGTCCTTCGTTCACTTGACTACGAAGAGTCAACCGAATACACGCTGGACGACATACCGGAGACCGAGTCGGGTAGCCTCGTCTTGGCACACGGTGTGGTGAAGCGTTGCGCAGGCCTTCTCAAACAGGGCCTCGAGCTCTACACACACGTTGACTGTCCTCCAGGATCAGGCCTTGGATCGTCGTCGACGCTGGTCGTCGCCCTGATCGGCGCCGTACTGCGCTTCGCACGTGAATTACGATCTCCGCACGAGATCGCGCAGCTGGCGTTTGACGTAGAGCGAGTCGATCTGGCGATCAGCGGTGGAAAGCAGGACCAGTTCGCCGCGGCCTATGGCGGCTTCAATTTCCTGGAGTTCGACGGGGGCGATACACGGGTGCTTCCCGTTCAACTGACGGATCAGGGTATCGCCGAGTTGGAGTACTCGCTTGTACTCGCCTATACCGGAACCAGTCGCGCTTCATCGCAGATCATCAAGGATCAGATGCGGAACTTCGAGGAGCAGGAGGCTGACGCGGTATCAGCGATGGACGAGACGCGCGCGATTGCCTTTCGGATGCGCGAGGCCCTGGAGTCGGGAGCGTTCGAGGAGTTCGGATCGCTGCTGAATGAAGCGTGGTCGGCGAAGAAGCGCATGTCACATCGGATCAGTTCACCGGAGATCGATAGCATGTACGACGCGGCGCGTGCAGCAGGCGCTATGGGCGGCAAAATCTCTGGGGCCGGTGGTGGAGGCTTTGCCTTCTTCTTCTGTGGCTTCGATCACCGAGAGGCTGTCGAGATGGCCTTGCGCGAGCACGGAGCCGCCGTTGTTGATTTCGGCTTCTGTACACGGGGGTTACAGACGTGGACGCGCTGAGGAACAACGGTCGCGCCGCAGTCTTTCTGGACCGCGACGGCACCATAAACGAAGATCGAGGGTACGTCTATTCGCCTGATCAGTTTGTCTGGATTGAGGGTGCCATCGACGCCATTCGCAGCCTTAACGACGCCGAGCTGCTAGTTGTCGTTGTCACTAACCAGGCCGGCGTCGCACACGGCTACTATTCAGAGAGAGATGTTGATGCGCTGCACCGATTCATGGAGACTGGACTGAGCAGCCGTGGGGCCCACGTCGATGCCTGGTACTACTGCCCGTTTCACCCCCAGGGGAAGGTCGATGAATACCGCCGGGACGCCGAGTGTCGAAAGCCGAGGCCGGGCATGCTCGTCGAGGCATCTGCCGCGCACGGCATCGACCTGCGCAATTCATGGCTTGTCGGCGACAAAGTCTCAGATATCGACGCTGGGCGCAACGCGGAAGCGCATACTGTGCTGGTGCGCACTGGCTACGGTGCCGAGCATGAGCCAAATGCCAACGCAGATCATGTAGTCGACACCATTGTCGAGGCCACCGAACTTATTCTTGACGCATGGACTACGATCCGGTAAAGGACAAACTTGGCTTGTGGGCGAATCGCAGCACGGCGCTCCAAAGACTGTTCTTCTCAGCATTGGGCGCGGTGTTCTTGCGAAACTGGTACATCCGGCGGGCCCTCCGCGAGGCCTTCAGAAAGGCTGCCGGCAAACGCGTCAACGTACTGGACGCTGGCACGGGGTTCGGTCAGCACGCCTACTGGATAGCCAAGAGGTATCGGGCCGCAACCGTACACGCCGTCGACATCAAAGAAGACTATCTGACCTCTGCTCGAAAGCTGATCACAGCACGCGGACTGTCTGAGCGTGTCGAGTTTGCCGTCGATGACCTGACAAGCCTTTCGGCGCAGGGGCCGTTCGACGTCATCGTGTCAGTCGACGTCATGGAGCACATAGAAGATGACGTGGCCGTCTTTCGCAACTTCGCGAACGTGCTCTCGACAGACGGAGTCGTGTTCATAACGACGCCGTCAGATCAAGGGGGATCTGCTGTGTCGCACGAGAGCGACGAGAGTTTCATCGGAGAACACGTTCGCGACGGCTACAGCGTGAACGAGATCGGCGAAAAACTCAGTACCGCCGGATTGAAGGCGACGGACGTGTCCTTCACGAACGGAATCTGGGGCACACGAGCTTGGCACCTACTCGTCAAGATCCCGATCCAGCTCCTGGGCCGTTCGTTCTTGTTCGCGATCCCGCTTGCCGTCTACTACCTGGTTGCCTTTCCTGTCGGGATGATATTCAACGCCCTCGACGTCGCCAGGCCGAACAAGACCGGCACGGGTTTGCTAGTTACGGCAACGCTCCGCTAGTTCCCATAACACTCTTCGTCGCCGTGGCAGTCTTTGGGCTCCGTGGTGCTACAGCCGGGCAAAACCGTCAGTGCGGCGAAAACGAATAGTATTGAGGCAAAGATTGCGGATCTGCCAAAGGTGAAGCGTCGCTTTAGCTGAGACATCGGTGATCACGAGTTTCATTGGAGTGGCTACGTACTCCACTATAAGGGGAAAATCTGATCGATTTGTGTCACAGACGCGCTTTTATCGCCTGAAGAGGTACTGAAGCTTCAAGAATAGCTGTCGATTGCGCTGCCGAAAGAATTGCTCGTTCGGGTCGTTCGTCCGCGGATAGCTGTCCAGGTCGTGGGTCGAGCCAACGTACAACGCACTGAACGCATTGATCTTGTAGGTAACAAGCGGGTCGATCTCGAGTCTCTCTGCGAAGTCGTTGTACTGGACAACAACTCGCGCAAATAATCGTCGCGTGAACTGGTAGTTGGTTCTCATCCGGAGGATGTAGCCGCTGAAGAACTCTTCTTCGGTGTCCCGGTCTTTCAGGCGCGAGTAGGAGATCGACGGCCGCAGCACGAGTCGCTGTGTGGGTCTGATCGTGGCGTTTCCCTCGACGTTCAGGCTGTTTCCGATTTCCGGCGTCTCCAGGTTTCGGGCGATACTACGGCCGGTGCGAAGGGATACTCCCGCTTGAACGGGTTCGCTGAAATTGGAGAACAGACCGAACATGATGTTCGAGAGGTTGCGGAACTCGGTACCGCGAAACAGCTCGTTCGAGAAGAAAGCGTCAACGTTCACGTTTGTCTGTCGCTTCATCCGCATCTGGACCCCGCCACCGGCCCACTCGTCTTTGCGAACGCCGTCGAAATTCCAGATTCGCGCGACCTGCATCCTCGGGAAGATGCGGTCGATGAACGAGATGTTCTCGGGGTACAGCGTTACGCCCTGGAAGAAACTGAACCGGTGCTGGTCGTTGCCTGTCACAAATCCGTTGTCCGTTCGGAACGTCGGATTTGTGCCCCAGTAGTCGAAATCGAAAACCCAGTGTCGTGCATTCCGCTCAAAACTGGAGTACAGTGCGTAGCCGGTGAAGGACTCGCCGTCCAGTGCGACGGTATGCTTCCCACCGTCGAATGTGGCGTCCCCCAATCGCGCGGATAGATCAGCACTATTCGGTTCGCGCGTCTGGCTACCAGCGACCTGCGCTTCAAGCTGATACTTCTGTCCGAACCGGATAAGGCCGTCGAGCGAAAGGACCGACCCCGAGCCGCCGTCATCGAGACGTCGGTCAGTTGCGAGTAGTCCGATGAATGAATTACCGGGCAGATTGTGTTGGACGCGGAGAATGTTTGAGAAGCTCTTCCCTGCGTCTGGCACGACTTCGCTGCTCTCCTCAAGCGGAATGAGTATTGGCGACGCCTCGTCGCGACCACCGATGTACGCTATGTTGGTACGGCCCACGCGACCCGTGAGTTTGGAGGCGAGGAGCGGACTGTTCAGCGAGCGGGTGTAGACGACATTGATCCAGGTGTCAAACAAATCGCCACCCTCCTGGAAGAACGGGCGTTGTTCAGGAAAGAACAGCGCGAACGTGCTGTTCACGTCCACCTGCGCCGCGTCGGCTTCGATCTGCGAAAAGTCCGGGTTCAGCGTGACGTCTGCGGTGAGGTCTGACGTGATCCCGTACTTCACGTTGAGCGACGGTTCACCCTGAATGCGCTCGTTTTGGAACGCCGATCGCGGATCCTGGGAGTTTGACAGGCTCCCGAACTGAGTTGCGGTGACGCTCGGCAGTATCTCGAGATTTTTTCCCGCTCGAACGCCGCGAAGGCCGGTCAGCGTTCCGAAGTTGCACGTGAAACAGGAGTCGTCGCGATCAATCGCTGCCCAAGAGTACGTGTTGCGACTGGATCGGGGGCGCGTGATCCAGAACGTAGCACTCCAGTTCTGAACCTCAGCCGCGGGGAAGCGAAGACTGCGGAACGGTATCGCCATCTCAACCTGGTACCCTGTTTCCGTGATCTGTCCCGCACTACGAAAAATGAGATTGAAAGAGTCGTCTTCACCCTGTCGGCTGATGCGCGTGTCGCCCTGAATACCGTGTGGGTTAGCGGCGATGAAATACTGTGTCGCGCCATCGTTGTTCGTGTCCAGCAGCATCCCCACGTAGTCGTCCTGCCAGATGTTGTCGCGGTCGCTCATGTGCACGCGAATCTCGTCTGGGTCATCATCGATTTCGTAGAACAGGTAAAGATTTGCGTCGTCGTACATGGTGTAAACACGAATGCCGACCGGCGGTCGCGTCTGGTCACCCGGAAACGTCTCGGAAAAGTTGGTCGCGAGGCCCGCGAACTCCCATTCGGATTCTCCTCTGACGCCATCGATCTCAACCGCGCCAGCGGCTCGCTGTACGGTGAGCGATGGATTTACGTTCGGGACGAAATCGGTCGCAAGGCTGGGGACGTCAGGCTCGGCGTTCCGGGATGACTGAGCCATGGAGGCGAGGGGTGCCATGCTCATAAGCAGGGCCGCCAAGATGGCTATTTCGCGGTTCTTTGGCATCGAGAGGTGCGCTTGTCTGCTAAAAAAGTAGCACTACGAGCGGTTTGGAATCGGGTTGCACTCCAACTCAAGACACCGATTCGTGACGATTGGTTTACACGAGTATTGCCGCTGAGGGCTAACTTTGTTGGATGATCGCCCGCCTCGCCGACATACCCCGCGAACTGTATTCGACCGAAACGGGCGCTCCGTTCAGCGAGTGCCTCGTATGCGGTCGCCCGCTCGGCGAGTCGGCCGAGTATATGGTCGAGAAAGCAGTACGCAAGTATTCGGACTACGACCTGCAAGACACCGTCTTCGAATATGCTGTCTGCATCGCCTGCTACCAGACCCTCTCGGCCAGCTTCTCGATGGAGTCGCGTCAGGCCGTCGACGGATTCTTCGCTGAGCGAGTCGACCAGCAGGAGCGGCTCGAACGCCTGTCAGACGTGCCCACGAATGACCTCGCGCCGTGGATTGGGTCTTGTTTACTGACTGGTACACCGGCTGACAGTCTCGAGGAGTACCAGATTGTTGCTCACTGTTTCGGTGAGCACCTTGTTGTCGGCCCCGCTCCGTTTCTCATCGGCGGACCTGCAATCGACGAGATTACCGGACTGTTGTCAAATGAGACCCTGGACGAACTCGGCGGATTCCGAGACCAGTACTTCGGTCTTCCTCCGGAGCTGCAGCCACAGGTCGTCTTCTTATGATGGAAAGCACCGAGGCACGGTCAGGGTCAGTCGGTGAAGTAGCTCGTTTGTTCTTTCGGCTCGGCTGCGTCGCTTTCGGCGGCCCAGCCGCGCACATCGCGATGATGGAGGACGAATTTGTTACGCGGCGGAAGTGGATGACGCGCGAACATTTTCTGGACCTCATCGGAGCCACGAACCTCATCCCCGGTCCGAATTCCACCGAGATGACCATGCACGTGGGGTTCGAGCGGGCGGGTTGGCGCGGTCTCTTTGCGGCCGGTGCCTCATTTATCCTGCCGGCCGCGACGATCACCGGCATTCTGGGATGGCTGTACGTCAAGTACGGCACGCTGCCGGACGTCGAGCCGTTTCTGGTTGGAATAAAGCCAGCCGTACTTGCTGTTATCGCCGGGGCACTCTGGAAGCTGACAAAGAAAGCTGTCAAGGGTTGGCGGACCGCAGCGGTCGGCCTCGGCGCGCTCATCGCGATTGCCCTCGGTGTTTCGGAGATCTCCGCGATGATTCTTGGCGGGATCGTCGGAATGCTCTTCATTCGGCTGTCGGAACCGCGTTTTGACGGTGGCGATTCGGCTTCATCGGCTAAACGGGGCGAACCGGAATCACCATTGCGCAAGGGCTTCCTCTTTCCAATCGTGGCGGGAGGCGTGGCTACGGGTGTTGCCGTAGGGACGGTTTCATTGTGGAAGCTCGGACTCTTCTTCCTAAAAGTTGGCGCCATCCTGTACGGAAGCGGTTATGTCCTTTTCGCTTTCCTCGAGGGAGACCTTGTCAACACGTACGGTTGGCTGACAAACGAGCAACTCGTTGACGCGATAGCGATTGGTCAGTTCACCCCCGGCCCCGTGCTGTCGACGGCTACCTTCATCGGATACGTACTGGCCGGATGGCAGGGTGCTGTTGTCGCGACTGTCGCCATTTTTCTGCCGTCCTTTTTCTTCGTCCTGGTACTCAACCCGATCATCCCGAAACTTCGACGATCTGTGTGGATGGGCGCCTTTCTTGACGCAGTTAACGTCGCAGCCGTCGCGCTCATGGTATGGGTGTCCTATCGTCTCGGTGTCGCTACGCTGACTGACTGGACGGCGTGGCTGATCCTGGTCCTTGCGGCCATCGCGCTATTCCGCTTCAAGCTCAACGCAGCCTGGATCGTTTTGGGAGGCGCCCTGGTGGGAGTCGTGCTAACGCTCCTCTCGGTTTGACGAGCCCGGTTATCGCAGGTGCATCATCGAGACCGTACGCGTTCGGTCACCTGCAGACAATCTGCAGAAGTACGGCCCGCTAGGTAGTCTATCGGGTACCCATGCCACCTCGTGTTCGCCCGCGTGCCGCTGCTCGTCGACGAGCGTGGCGACGAGCCTACCACGCACGTCAAATACCTCGAGGCGTACGTAAGCCTGGTCGTCCAGTGCGTACTTGATGCGAGTTCTCCCGGCGAACGGGTTCGGGTAGTTCTGCTCGAGCCCGAACTGGGGCCCATCGGCCGCCTCGTTTACTGCGGTGCTTGTGGACAGGAAGCCAAGCGAGTCAAACGAACCCGTTAGCGCAGCATCGGTGGTAACGTCGTCCGCACCAAACCAGTCGCGCAGGATCGTTGCGTACGCGTGCCGAAAGTCGATGTCGTAGATGAGGTTGTCTTCCGCGTCACGCTGCGAAAGATCAGGGGCAGGCCCGTAGAGGCCGCCGTTCACATTCTTGCCGATGACAAAGAGCGGTGCCGACGTGCCGTGGTCGGTGCCGTCGGAGCCATTCTGGTTTATTCGCCGACCGAATTCAGAGAACGTCGCGATGATCACGCGGTCTCTAACGCTCTCCGGGAGATCAGCCATGAACGACGTGACTGCGCTGGAAAGAGCTGAAAGCAGTGCCGCATGATCGTCGGCTTGGTTTGCGTGGGTGTCAAATCCATTCAGCGAGACCATATAAATCCGCGTTTCGAGGTCGCCCTTGATCAGCTTTGCTGCGATCGAGAGGCTCTCAGCCAGGTGGTGATCGTCGTAGTTGACATCGTTTGTGCCGGCATTGGCAGCCGCACGGATTGCCTCGCCATACCGGAACGCCGAGTTCACCACGTTGCGCAGAAACCACATTTCGTCGCCGTAAGCTGTAGACGGCAGGCTGTCCAGCGTATAGAATCGGCCGGTCTCCGCGAACTCGTTGAAGCGATCGAGGTCCCGGATTGCCATGCCCATATTGACCTCTGGGCCCTGAAATACAAGGCTTGGACCTCCAATTTGCACCGCGAGCGGATCGACGGGCGGGTTCGTGACTACGTCAGGGTGCACGGTACTGAGGTACCGACCGGCCCAACCCGTGGTAAGTGACTCGTCGGAGTCACTTGAGGTGGTCCATATGTCGGTCGAACGGAAATGCGACAGGTCGGGCGCATCATAACCGACGTTTTGCAAGACGGCCATCTCGCCATCGTCGAAGATGTCTCTGAACCCGGCCAGAGACGGGTGCCAGCCCAGTTCGCCGGTAAGCGGCAGCGTCTGATTTGCCGGTATGGCAAGCGACGGCCTGGCACTGTAGTAGAGGTCGTTCGTCACGGGCACGATGGTGTTGAGTCCATCGTTGCCTCCCTCTAGTTGTATCAGTACCAGAATCCGATCCGTGTTGGCCGCAGCCACTGCGTCTAGCCATGGGGTTCGAGCAAAAGCCTGCACCGGCCGGCCCGCCAACATCATCGAACCGCCTACGGAAGCGGCGCCCATTGTACTGAGGAAGTGGCGGCGCGACCACATGGAATGGTCGGCCTCGTGCGCCTCGCCGTGCGCAAGTGCACTGCCCGGCCGAGTCTTCGCCGTCAGTTTCAATTTGTGTTCGTCACACATGGCTTCCTCACGTGGCGTTGTACTCTGGCAAACGCGTGATGTACATGACAAAGTTGCGTAGCAGGTACCCCAGTTGTTCGTTGTAGGGGCTCCACTCGTACCATGGCACCCAATCCAGAAGCAGCTTGGCGAGGTTAGTCATGTAGGCGGGACCATTCACGACGAAATCCGGAATCGGGTTGTTCGTCAGGTCCCCTGCGAAGTCTCGAGAGACCGTCTCTATGTCCAACTCCGAGATCGGTACCCCAACGAGGTGTTCGACAAGAGCCGGGCCCACCCGAAACGCGAGGTGCGGATCCGTGGTGTCGACGAGGCTTTCCAACAGACCGACGAAATCAAGCGGAGCAGTGGTTTCGTCTGACCAGATCAGCCACCCCAGGGCGTTCCACCGTTCGGCAATCGACTGCGTCGACACCCAGTTGCGATGGCGAGGCCAGCCGTTTACGCTCGGAATGTTCATCAGGACCTGTTCCAGCCCCCATGACGTCCAGAAGATCATCCAGAGATGCGTCGAGTTGTATCCGCCGATCTCCTTGAGGAATCGGAGCGAGAGCTCAACGGGGCTGGCGATCTTGGCACCGTGTACCACCGCGTCAAAAAAGTGCTCGCTCTTCAGCAGCGCCCGGACCACGGGCTCGATGTTCCAGTTGGTGGCCAGCAGCAGTGACGCCATGGCATCGACGACGTCGGGAGCGGGAGCCTCGTACACGAACTCCTGATACAACTTGGAACATATGTACCAGGCAGTCTCAGCGGCCCTCTCCTGAAAGACAATGTCGACAACGTCGTCGTAACCATAGTTGCCCGTCTGTCCGAAGAAGGACTTCTGACCGTTGTCAAATCGATTCGAGTTGTGCCAACTGGTGAAGTTGCTCCAGTTGATCTGCCAACCGGTCAGGCAGCGCGCGATGTTCTGGATGTCATCCTCGGAGTAGTTGGGCTGATTGTTCTTGTCGACAATGCCGCAAGTGAACAACTCCAGCAGCTCGCGCGCGTAGTTTTCGTTTGGTGCGGACTCCTCGTTGTCGACTCCGTTCAAGTAGATCAGCATTGCTGGAGCAAGTCCAACCGCGTGCGTGAAGTCCTTGAAGTTGCCGAGAGCGTGCTCTCTAAGCAACGCCAGATACCGGTAGCCAAACTGCGTGTGGTAGTAGGTCTCCTGATTCGTAACAAAATGATCTAGCCAGAACAGCGTCAGCTTCTCGCGCAGGCCCCGGTCGATCATCAACTGCATCCAGTCCACACGCAGTTGATCAAGCCACTCGAATACCAGGTCGTTATATGCCTGCCACTCGGCGTCTGTCGCGTTGGGTCCGGGTGGCGGATGATTGATCCACGAAGGAGGCGTTGGGGCTTGCCACCCGGCTGCCGCGTTCACGATCTCGTCAACAACCTCTGACGCGCTGCGACCGACAATGGCGTCTACGCCGACCTTGTCGGCGCCAAACGCCGTGCGACGTAGAAGATGACGTGCCGACGCCACGTCCAGTGTGCCCGTGTACGGGTCCAGTCCGGCATTCGTCGCTAGCGGCGCGAGCTGAGCGTTCAGGTCTGGCTTACCGGGGTCGCTCGCCGTTGATCGTTGCCTGGTGGCTCGCTCCTTCCTGAGGTGTTCTGGTACAACACCCGGTTGTGCGGAGGCGGACGAGGGAGGGTACACGGGGATTGGCGTTGGGTTGGCCTGAGTATCGGCGAAATCAACTCCGGGCCTTAAGGCGCAAAGAGACCCAGTTGCTTGCCCGGCGCGGCTTCAGATTCGAAGAGTACGAGTCGGAACCGTTTGTCGTATCGTCCACCGCTGTGCCGTCTGCAACAAGCAGCGCATGCCGCTGGTCTTCTCGGGCGTCGATGAAACTCGGCCCGATCGTGACACACGGGACAGACCGCGACAAATCGTGCCGGCAGGCGGACAGATTCGTCTTCGTAGAGTCGCGCGGGATCGGCCCCACAGCGCACCGCCCATCGCCTCCATGTTTCGCTGTGGTCGGTCGTCATCCGCTCATCGACGTCCAGGGCATGCGCGATTTCGTGCCGCATGACGTCTTCCATGAGCGACCAGCCGTAAGCTTCCGTAAACGGTTTTGAAATGCTGATCACCTTAGACGTGATACGCCTCCCGGGGGAGTAGCTGCAGCAGCCAAGCCGCGTACGCGCGCGGTCAAATTTGAAGCGCCAACCGGTTGCCTGCAGCGTCTGCCCGCGAAGTCGCAAGCCAAGATCCGCCATCAACCCGCGCGCGTTGTCGGCAACTTCCTCTACGTCGTGAGTCCCGGCAGCAGTAGTCGTCAATTACCCTCGAAATAGAACAGCCCGCCTCCAGTAGCGCCCGCAACCACGTCAAGGTCGCCATCTGCATCCAGGTCCGTCAGACTGACAGTCGAGAATTCGGGTGTCTCGAATGACAGCATGCCGTCTGCTTCAAAATTCGGGAAGTCGCTCGACCCATTGTTGCGCAACAGCAACGGAGCGCCTTTGTCGCGACTGACAATCATGTCCTGATCGCCATCTCCATCAAGATCGGCAAACTCAATGAAGCTCCGCCGCCCAGCGTCGACGTCAGCGTACTTGTCGGATACAAAGGAGAAGTCCGCTTTTTCAGGCGTACCGATGTTCGCGTAGAAATTGATGTCGCCTGAAGACTCGCCTGCAAATAGGTCGAGGTCGCCGTCTGCGTCAATGTCCACGAGCCGCGGTGTCGCGTTGCTGCCCCGTGTCAGCTTTAGGAACTCGTCGTTCTCAAGGACAAACTCGGGTGCTGATGGCGTTCCGTTGTTTCTGACCAGCATCATTCCCTTCGTCCAGGTCCCGATGATCATGTCCAGATCTCCGTCCCGGTCGAGGTCACCAAACGTTGGCGCCGCGTGATAAGACTCGCCAAAGTAAAGCGTATCGACCAACTGGAATGAGGGTTGTACCGGTGTGCCCTGGTTCTCGAAGTAGTACATGAGGGAGCGCCTGCCGTCTACGGGATCAATCTTATTGGTAACGTACAGGTCCAGGTCACCATCTCCGTCTGTGTCGGCGAGCGAGGGAATGCTCTCCGTACCAAGGTCGATGCCGTAGAGAAACCTCTCGGTGACAACCTCGAAGTCTCGACCTTCGGCATGACGAAGGAGAAACAGGTTGTCGGCCCCAGTGGTGCTCGGATTGAACGCACCGCCGAGCACACCGACAATCATGTCGGGGTCACCATCGTTGTCAAGGTCACCCACGGCCGGTGCGTTGTAGCCGCTCGTGCGGATCGGGGCGTTTCGCGGAAACCGCACCGGTTCGTTTTGCAGCGCCGGCGCATTGCATGACCCGGAATTCTCGATGAGGAGGAGCCCTGACTCAAAAAAGTCGCCCCAGAACAGGTCCTCATCGCCATCGCCGTCGTAATCAGCGAATGCCATGGTGTTGGCCCCGTGCAGGCTTGCGCCGACCTGAATCTCGCCAATGATTTCGATGTCCTCGAAGCGCGTCGTTACCAACGCGAACTGTGGCATCCCCTGATTATCTGTACCGCCGGCCTCGTAGCGGTATATCGTGCCGTCAACTCGACCAACGAAGAGATCAAGCTTGCCATCGCAGTCGATGTCGGTGACGTTCGGGATGTTCTGCCTGTCAGAGAAGAGCTCTTCGCCGTCTGTGTCCTTAAGTGCGTAGAGCGTAGCGTCAAACTGGGCAGCCTGCGCGCTTCCGGTGTTTTCGAAATACCGAATGTGGCTGAAACGTTTCTCCGCCAAAATGTCGTAGTCGCCGTCCTGATCCAGATCCACGATGCGATACCACTCACCGATGTCGAGATCCATGTACGCATCGGTAACAAACGTGTACCTGGACTCAGCGGCAGTGCCGGTGTTCTCGAAGTACATGAGCAGGCCAGTGTACTCCTGCAGGAAGAGGTCGAGATCCCCGTCTGCGTCGATGTCGACGAGTTGCGTGCGGGGCACGTTGATACCGCCGAGGAACGGAAACTCATACGGCGTGCCTTCCCCGTCCCGCACCTCGAAGGGTACGACTTTCCTTTCCCAGACCGATGGCGCCGTTGGCGCGCTCGGCGCGGGTGTCAGCAACTTCCGTCCGCTGCGCTGCTGATCATCGCCGGTAGAGACAACCTCACCCGAGCCGGCGCCGCAGCCTGTGAGAATGATGACGCAGGCCGCGGCAACAGCCGCGGTCTTCGAAAAAATTGACATCGGAGATTAGAAATTCGTCTGTGTCAGCGCGGACGCGTGCCGATACCGGAAGGGTTTGTCCCAACCTCGATCGTCTTCAGGATCTGATGGGTCGACGGGTCAATCACGACTACATTGCCCGTTCCGTCTTTGGCATCGCCCGAACTCGGCGTAAACGCGCCATCACCGTTCTGATTGGAGATGAAAATGTACTTCCCATCCGCGGAGATGGCCGACCCATGCGGCTGGGCGACGCTCGGACCTTCGATCAGGTGGGCGACCGACCTGTCGTCGGCATTAAGCACCGTTATCGTATTGGCCATCTTGTTGCCGAAGAAGATGAACTGTCCGTCTGCCGAATAGACCGGGTGCCATGGTCCGCGATTGACCTCTAGCTCACCTTTGAGCTTTGGGGCGTCGGCATCGGCGATATCGAAGAATGCCATCTTGGCATCCATGTGGCCGCCCGCAACCATCTCTCTGCCGTCGGGTGATATCGCAAACTGGACAAATGACCTGTTCATTCCGCCAAGGTCCGTCAAATTCGTCTGCTCAGAGTCGACATCGATCGCCATGATCTTGTTCTCGGCGAGACTGGCCGTGTAGACCGTCTTGCCGTCGGGGGAGAGCATGAGCGCGTGAGGCCGGGGGAAGAAGACGTCCAACTCCTCAACTTCCATCGCACCACGTTGGATGACGCCGACGCGAGACGGTGGATTGACGGCAGTCATGGACCTTCCCACAAACAGCTCGTCGCCCTCGGGGTCGAGGACGAGCATTCCCGGCACCTCGAATTCTACGGAGCCAACGATCTCGTTTGCGCGGTTCATTTTCAGAACGCGCGACTCCCCGATGAGTGACAGGTACCAGAACTCGCCAGACGGCTCGACTGCGATATGGTGCGGTTTTGCAGTGCTAGAAAAACCGAGTTGTTGCAGGTCGACCGTGTCGACGACTTCGAGTGTCGCAATGTCTATTACAGATACGGTCGCGCCACCCTGGTTGGCAACGTACAGGTAGTCTGGCGAGTCAGACATTCCGGCATTGCGCGAACCGGAGCATCCGGCCAGGAAAACGAAAACGGCTAGCAACGCCAGGCGGGAGAACACTTTCATAACCTTCTTGATCGGGTATTGGGACAGAGAAGGAACAAAAAAATGGGGAGAGAGGCTGCCCCCTCTCCCCATACGGTCGGAGTCTAGATGTCGACTTGACGCTTCTTGACGACGAAGAGGCCTTCGCTGCCACTCGTCACGAGCACACTGCCGCTCTTGAAGAACGGATAGTTACTCCACGAACCTCCGAAGCCCGGCGTGTCTGTGCCGTAGGGAACGGTGTCAAAGAAGCCTACCGGAACCGGATTGGCTGCATCCGAGATGTCGAAAATACGCAGTCCGCTCTGGTAGTTCGACTGGTACATGAAGTCGCCCTTTATGTACAGGTTGTGATCAGAGGATTTGTTTGTCGACACGTACTCGCGCACAAGCTGCGGGTCGTCGAGATCAGAAACATCCCAGATCATCGTGCGCGTCCCGTCGGTCTTGCCGCTGAGCTCGTCAAGTTCATCGTTCAGGTAGAAGAACCGATGATCCTCCGTGATCCAGCCCTGGTGTGCGTAGCCAACGTTCGGGTAGGAAGCGGTGGACAACGCTACGGTCGCGGCCTTGTCGGTCACGTCAGCAATTGACAGAGCGGTCTCGTTCGAACCAAAGCAGATCTCTTTGCCCTGGTGCTGTGCGTCGGGCCCGTTGTAGGTGATGCACATGGCATCATGCGAATACCCGGTGCCCGAGCGCCCGGTAGACGGGTCCGCAAAGCAACCCACAAACTCTGGATTCGCCGGATCCTGGATGTTGATGATGTGTAGACCGCCCCCGCAGGTCTCGCCGCCGGAGCTGTTGCCAACCGTGTAGGCGTATCCAGTGTCTTCGTTGATTACGATGTTGTGGGAGCTTGCGATCTTGTCGTAGTGAGTTGTGGCCGTGAACTCCACAGGCTCATCTCCCACCTCCCTCAGCAGCGTCAGGTCAAGCACCTGCATGCCATGATTCTGCGCGCCGTCTGCAACGATATAGACGTGGTTCTTGTACGTCTTCATATCGCGCCACGTACTCGGGGGCGTGCCCTCCGTTCGCGTGAGGTTGCCTTTGTATACCGGGTTGTTGGGGTCGGTTACGTCTACGAACGATGTGCCGTCAAGGCGACCTACGATCGCGTACTCGCGGTCAGTCTCCGGGTCGGTCCAACCCCAGACGTCGTTGACCCGCACTCCGCGACCACCGCCGAGTTCATGTACCGGCATGAACGACAGCAGGTCAACTTGCTCGCAGCCGAACTCGCTGGCCATGCCGTCGGTGCAGTCAACCCTGTCTCCAAAGACGGCCATTAGGTTGTCGACCTTGCCCATGATTGCAGAGGCCGGTGACCATGCGCCATCCATTCGCTCGTAAACGCGACCAGAACCGGATCCAAAATCATCTCCAGCAACTCCGGCGACAAATACGTCGCCCGCCGCTGCAAGGGCTGACGAGAACCCGTCACGCGAGTCAAGATCTTCAGGCGCAATCATCGCAGGGGCCATGTCGCTTCCGAACGTGTAGACCATGACTGCACCAGCCCGTTCGTTGGAGCCAGGGGAGCCAACGATCAAGTCGTTGCCCGCAACGGCCAGCGACTGCCCGAAGAAGTCACGTCCGCCCTCCTCGCTTTCAGCCGGGGCGTGCGTGTGGTCCAGCGTCCATCCTGAATCGCCGGCCATATATATTGCGACAGCACCTGCGCCTTCGTTCGCGCGCGGTGCGCCTACGATGAGGTGCGGTCCGTGGGTGGCCAATGAGGAGCCGAAGAAACCGCCTTCACCGACGTCTGCCCCCTCGAGTTTTGCCGACTGGCTCCAGCTCTCTGCTGCGCCGTCCCAGGAGAAGACATAGACCGTGCCGTCGCCGGCGTTATGCCGAGGTGCCCCGACGATAACGTTCTTGCCGTCGGTGTGTACAACGGTACCCATTCTGTCGCCCTCTTCGGCATCCGCCGCAGAGAGGACGCCGGCTGACGACCAAACTCCGGTCCGGTCATCGCGCATGAAAACGTATGCGACGCCGGTGCGATCATTTGCGCCCGGGGCACCGACGACCGCCATGTTTCCGCTAACCGACACGGCTGCTCCAAACATCTCGCCCTCGGCCGACATGTCGGAACTCAGCCTGGCTGTCTGCATCCATCCACCGTTGTCGCCGCGCGAAAACGCAAAAACGACGCCGGCGTTTTCATCGCCCGCGGCACCGACCAGAACGGTGGATCCATCAGCGGCAACGCTCTGGCCAAATCGATTACCGATTTCGCCACCCTCTGCCATGATTTCGGCTGACTGGTACCAGCTTCCGTGCTTGACACCACGGCTGAATACGTGGACCACGCCCGGCTTGGTATTGTTGGCGGGTTCGCCAACGAACACATTGCTTTCGCCAACCGCGACGGCGCGTCCAAATCCGGCGCGCTCAGCAGCCGCGGATCCCGCCATGGACTGCGCCCAGACAGGGGCAGCGACGAGGCTGCCCGCAAAAAGCAGCGCCAGTACGAATGGATTGTGTAGTCTCGAACTCCTGATCATTATTTACCTCAGTATCACTTTTCGCGCTTTTCCCCTCATCGAAGGTCGCCTCTTGGGTTGGGCGGCTTGTAGTACGATTTGTCGGATCCCGGAGGGAGATGCCGGATTCCCAGGATACGGCGTTGCACGTCCACAGCGGCCAGAAGATTCGCCACAATCGGCAATTTTCAACTCACCCGTCCCGGATTACGGGCCTTTTATTGCGTCGATGAATAGTGTATCATCGTCGCCTCAGGTTTCATTGCCGGCCGCCAAAGTCAGAATCGCATCACAAACCCCTTGTTTCATCTTGTGAACGGCAAACGGCTGGTGCGCCTGGCATTGATCGCCAGCTTCTCGTTGGCCGCACTCCCGGCGGCGGCTCAAACGGCGACTCTTCGTGGGCTTGTCAGGGATGCAGACGACGGACTTGCTCTAGTCGGCGTCAACATCGCTCTCGATGATGGCCAGGGCGGACTCTTCGGAAACGCGTCCAACCTTGACGGCTTCTACACGGTTAGCCGCCTGCCTCCCGGGCGCTACTTCCTGAGCGCCTCCTACCTGGGCTACGCGACGCATCGCGATACGTTGGACCTCGCGCCTGACGAGATCCTCACCTACAACATCGAGATGACCACCGACGATCAGGTGCTGGACGAGATCCTGATCGAAGCTGAAAAGGAGACGGTTGGTGCGGCTGCGGTCTCTGCTGGATTACAGACTATTCGGCCGGCAGACATCGACAACGTCCCGACACCAGACGTCTCCGGTGACCTTGTCTCCTACATTCAGACGATTCCCGGCGTGGTCTCGTCTGGTGACCAAGGCGGACAGCTCTTCATCCGCGGTGGCGAACCCAGTCAGAACATGGTCCTCCTGGACGGCATGCTCGTGTACCAGCCGTTCCACCTGATCGGGTTCTACTCTGCCTTTCCGTCGGATATCCTGAACTCGAGCGACGTCTATGCCGGTGGATTTGGGGCAAGATTTGGTGGCAAGATCTCGTCGGTGATAGATATTTCGGCTCGATCGGGGTCAAAGCGCCGGTTCGGCGGTGCGGTGTCGCTCGCGCCGTTCGTAAGTGGTGTTCTGTTTGAGGGACCGCTCGCGCGCGATCGTGTTTCGGTGCTGCTTTCTGCACGCACCTCAGTCATCGAACAGGGCGCGTCTCGGCTCATTGATGAGCCGCTGCCCTACTCGTTCAACGATCAGTTCGGCAAACTTCACGTCAACGTTTCTCAGAATCATCAGGCGTCTGTCACGGCGTTGCGGTCGTATGACCGAGGTACTGTTGGACAGGTGCTTGCCGATGACCCGAACTCGCGCGTCGACGAAGTGGTCTGGCGAAACGAGGCAATAGGCGCACGCTACATCCTCCTGCCCGTACGGTTTCCGGTTGCGGCCGAAGTGCTCCTGTCCCGGTCTCGCGTGACCAATGAGTTCGGCCCGTCGCTTTCGCCGAGCCGGTTCTCCGAGTCCAGTCAGTTTGAGGCAGCGACAAACGTCACCCACTACCTCGGGAGGACCGACGTTCGGTGGGGCGTGTATCTGCGTTCCTCACAGCTCGAAAGTGAGTTTGGCGGCACGTTCCAGAATTTGTCGTCTGATGTTGAGTTTGTTACTGAGGCCGGCGCGTATCTGGAGCCCGAGTTTCAAGTCGACTTCGGTTCGGGCCTCGTCGTCCAGCCGGGCCTTCGGGTGCAGACCTTCCCAAGCAAGAGCCGGACTTTCCTCGAGCCACGTTTCCGTTCGGTCTTGAACTGGGGGTTCCACCGGCTGAGCTTTGCCGCCGGCATCTACCATCAGGAGATCATCGGGATCACCGACAGGCGTGACGCCGGCGACGTGTTCACCGCGTGGACGACAAGCAGGTTCATCGACGTTGCCGAGGCGGTTCACGTACTCGGGGGATACCAACTCAGTCTGCCTTTCGGACTCAAGTTCTCGCTGGAAGGCTATATAAAAGACCTCCGGAATCTGTCTACGGCTGAGTGGACCGCGTTTCCCCGATTCACGACTCGCCTGCAGCCCGCAGACGGAGATGTGCGGGGCGCGGACGTGCGGGTGGAGCTATCCGCCGGTCGATTCTACGGCTTCGCCAACTACGGATATGCGGAAGTTGAGTACCGCGCACGGCAGGCCTCTCTACCACTATGGTACGGCGTAGACGAGCTCGTTTTCACGCCGCCCCATGACCGCCGTCATCAGGCCAATGCGCTCGCCAGCATCACCATCGAGAAATTCAAACTTGCGATGAGATGGCAGTACGGGTCGGGACTGCCGTTCTCAGAGGCGCTCGGCTTCGACGAGTACCTGTTGCTGGACGGGCCTTCAGATGTCACCAGCGATCCCGGAGAGACGCGCGTCTTGTATGGTCTTCCGTATCAAGGTCGACTGCCCGACTATCACCGTATCGACGTATCGTTGGAGCGCCCGCTGAATATCAGCGACAACGTGGCGGCCACAGTTCAGGTTGCTGTCACCAACGCGTACGACAGGAATAACGTGTTCTACGTCGACCTCTTCACCCTCCGTCGTGTGGATCAGCTCCCGCTGATTCCGTCGGCCGGCATCAAACTTGAGTTCAAGTGAGCGCACCGGCGTGCTCAACATATCCAGGTAACGGCGCGGTTGCTCCCAACGGGCTTCGGATGCTCGTGTTGTCGCTTGCTCTTGCCGTGGCTGCTGTCCTGCTTGGCGGCTGTGATGACACGGTAAACGCCATCCTGGAGAGCAACCGCAATATCTCGATGTACGCGACGCTCGACATGAACGCTGACACGCAGTTCGTGCGAATCGTACCCATCCGTGAGACTATCGACGAAGTAGTCGATGGTTCAGACTACGCGGTACGTTCGATTGACCTGGACAACAACTCGATCGTCGAGTGGCAGGATTCGCTAGTTACATTCAGTGACGGATCGCAGGGCCTGGTCTTCTTCGCTCCGCTGCGTCTCTTCCCACAGCACACGTATCGGATCGAGGCGAGCGGGGGCGGATCAAATCTCGTAACGTCTGCCGAGACACGGATACCTCCGATTCCATCGGTGACGATCGGGGAAGACTCGGCCGAGAAGTTCGTCACCCCGAATGGGTTCTTCGTTGTTTCGAAACAGGCCGTCGAGTGGACCGGTCTCGAGAGGGAACCGCTGTCGATCGAACAGTGGTACAGGTTCCGGCGCACGCCGAGGTCAGCGTTCACCGACATCAACTTTCCCTTTCCTCCAGACCCCGAGCTGCAAGGAGATCGGATCGCATTCGAGCTCGACCTTGCGGCGGACAAGATTTCGCTTGAGGATTCCGTAGACACGAGGCGCACGGCGTTCATCGGGATCGGGATGCGCATCACGATTCTGAACGCCGAGTTTGTTCCACCCGGTGGGGTCTTCGATTCCGAGTTACTCGTCCAGCCCGGCACGTTCTCCAACGTCGAGAATGGCTTCGGATTCATCGGCGCCGTTGGTCGCTTCTCGGTCGAGTGGGTGATCAGTGAGCCAACCGTGCGAACGCTTGGTTACCTCCCCGTGAGCGACGCGTTTGGCAAGCGGCCATCAGAGCCAGCTGGCTACGGGATCACGAAGCTTTGCTCTACCGTGAAGGGCGAAGTTGTGCCTGACGGGTCGATCGCCTGTACTGCCCAGTAGTAGGTACCCGACGCCAAGCCGCTTAGTGTCCACGTCAGCTGATGGTCGACATTGCCGCGTGCGGTTTGTAGCCTCTTCGAAGTCACCGGATTGGACATCGCCGGGACTACCTCGTTACCGCCTGGCGTTGTTCCCACGCGCACGTTATACGTGAGACCGGCTGCAGGTGTCTGGCCGTCAGACGCGGCGCCCCACGAAAGCACAACAGTCGCAGGGCCAGGTGTTGCAATGGGTAGCGACGGGGCGTTCGGCGGCGTGTTGGAGTGTGCAAGCTCGTTGCGGTACTCACGCGAGAAAAGCCCTGCGTTCGTGATGTTGCCGAAAATGAAGACGTCGACGTCACCGTCCATGTCGTAGTCCCCAAGCGCAGCGTCCCCGAACAGACCGCCTCCAAAGCGCTCATCTCGCGTGAACGACCCGCTGTCATTGCGGTACGTGAAGCCAGCGACCTCACCGCTGATGCGACCCGCTCCGGAGGAGAAAGCATCCAGGTCGCCATCGTTGTCGTAGTCGATCCACGCGGCGGTCCCGTGTAGCATCCCGTCGAACACGGTGGCTTCAGTGTACGCCCCGGCGTCGTTGCGATACACGCGCGACAGGCCACCAACAACAAATGGGTGAAGCTGGCCGCCGGCAACGAGGATATCCAGGTCGCCGTCAGCATCGTAGTCGCCCCAGTCCGCGGCGGCAAACAGCACACCGCGGATACCGGCGTTTGCGGGCGTGAAGGTGCCACCGCTGTTCCGGTAGATGCGCACGATATTCTGCTGGTCGTTGCCGACTCCAGAGACCAACAGGTCGCGATCGCCGTCCTGGTCATAATCGCCCCAAACCACACGGCCGAAGGCCGCACCCTCCAACAATCCGGCGGGCGTCGTCAGCGTCCCGTTCCCATCGTTAACGGCCAGCCAGAGTCGCGCCTCACCATTTTCGTCCAGGCCCGATATCGCCAGGTCGAGGTCGCCGTCGTTGTCTGCATCACCCCACGCGACGCTCGAAGAACGCAGTCCCTCGAAAGACTGGGTGCGAGTCAGTGATACCGTGTTGTTGCCAGCATTCAGGTAGATATCAGTTCTAAGGTCCCCGGTACTCGTAATTCCGGAAACTGCCAGATCCAGAAACCCGTCACCATTTGCGTCGCCCATAGCGTTCCCGCCGTCCCACAACATCGAATCCGGACTGGCGAAGAGCGGTATGTACGTTGTGACATACGTGATCGATGGCGGACCGTCTGGGACCCTGGGGGGGCCAAGGAAGAAGGTGTCGCCGTCATTGCGATAGAACTGTTGGACAGGCGCAGGCTCAGCGCGCGTATTGCGATTGCCCTGTATTACCAGGTCCATGTCACCGTCACGATCAAGATCACCCCATTCGAAATGCCCGAACGTGACCGGGACGACTTCGCCCTCCATGAAACAGAAGTTCGGTCGGGCCTGATCCTCGCAGACGAGCGGGTCGACCTGGGCGCGCGCGGGGATCGCGACTATCAGTAACAATACCAGAAATGTGTACCGCACGGCTACCTGACAATAACGAGTTTGGTCACGGCCGACTCCGCGCCAGCCGTCAGCTTGACGAAATAGAGGCCTGCAGCTACTTGCGGTTCCCAGCGCCATTCCCCCGTGCCTGAGCGCGCAGGAAGCAGGGCCCGGCTGACGACGGCACCACGTGCGTCAAAAACAGCGATAGCGGGAGCAGTATCGGGGTTGATCTCGTCCAGGGAGTATGGAATGACAACGGCGCCGGCGGCCGGATTGGGATAAGGTTCATCCAGGGCAAACGCTTGCCCGTCCGCGTTCTCTTCGGTGTCTGTCGATGTGTCTTTACCAGTCACGTTGACGGAGCCCTCAGCTGCGAACTCAGAGGCTGCGAAACCAGCATCTATCGCCTGAACACTCCAGAAATACGAACCGTTCGGCAGGTTGAGCAGCAGGCGCGTCGACTCGCCCGTATTGCCGCGATCTGAGACGAGCCTGCGATGCCCTCCAGCTACAGTCGTTGACGGCAAGACATCATCGCCTCCCGATGTTGTGCCAACGCGAACGTTGTAGGTCAGTGACCCCTGGCCCGACTGCTCGTCAGTCGCGGCATCCCAGGTCAGCGTCAGCACCCCCGATGCAAGTGAAGACTGAAGGTTGGAGGGCGCCGAAGGAGCGGTGTTGGGTACGCGATAATCGTTGCGATAGAGACCAAGGATCGTGGATCGCTCGCGATCAAGCCCGGTCACGAGCACATCAGGGTCGAGGTCGCCGTCGTAGTCTGAAAAATCGGCACTCGCAAAGGCGAGGCCGGTCAGGAAGATCCGCTCGACAAAGCCAGAAGCGCCCTCGTTGGCATAGATCCGTACAGCCTTGTCTCCAACGGCGCCTTCGGCTCCCGCAGCCAGGATGTCAGGGTCACCGTCACTGTCATAGTCACCCCACCGCGCCTCGCCGTAGAAGCTGGGCACCAACTCTTCGTGCAGCGTGAGCGTCCCCGCGTCATTTCGATAGATATGCAGGAGTCCGTCGAAGATCAGCGGACTAATTTCGCCGCCCGAGAGGAGAAGATCCGGGTCGCCGTCGCCGTCGAAGTCGCCCCAGTCAGCAGACGAGAAAGCCGGCTGCGAGAGTTGTGCACCAAGGGGTGAAAACTCATTGTCCGTATTGATGAATACGTCGGTGACAAACGTGCCGTCGGATGTCGCGCCACTCAAGAGCACGTCTGCGTCGCCATCCAGGTCGAAGTCTGTCCAGGCAATGTCACCGAACGCGAGGTCGGGAAGGCTGGTGTCAAACTCGACAAAAGCACCTCCGTCATTGCGTAGCAGGAGCGTCTGAAACTGATCACTTGACTGGGCACCAATCAGCAGAAGGTCCAGGTCCCCGTCACCATCGAAGTCTGACCAGGACGCGGCCGACCCGTAGAGCCCGGGTAACGTGACCGCGGATGGTTCTAGCTGTGATCCGTTGTTGACGAGCAGTACAGTCGTGCCCGCGTAGGGCTCACTCGTGCCGTTGGCCCCGGTGGTGACGGCATCGAGGTCGCCATCACCGTCGTAATCCGCCCACGCAATGCCGCCATGCCAGAGCCCGATGGGCAGATTCGCTACTTCAAAGTCAATTCCCCACAGGCCGCTGAAGCTGTCCCTAAGCTCAGCGCGCGTAAATGCCTGGTACGTTGTCGGCAGAAATGGGCTGTTGGCATTCGAATTACCAACGGCGAGGATGTCCATGCGGCCATCCCCATCAATGTCTCCGAAGCTCGCGTCGCCGTAGTTCGTGAACGGCGCGGCCGGTTCTACATATGTAAACGCGAACGGCTGAGCGACGAGTCGTCCAGAGAAACCGCCAACAGCCAGAAGGACGCAAACTACCGCGAGCCTGGGTAGAGATCTGAACAATGGATCGGTCGGAGGAATGGCTGTGGTGCGACGACAGGTCGCCTAGTATCCGGATTCCGGTGCCCGCGTGCAAGCCAGAAACGACTCATCGCGTTTCGGAACTAGCTCTGCCGGCTCATGACGATCATGGGCCGAGCAGTCCTCTGCGCGACTTCCCGGATAAATCCACCAAAAAGGACCTTATTTCGACTAAGCCGCTGGACGCCTAGAATCGTCACGTCAGCGTTGTCTGCACGCTCGACTATCGATTCTACAGGTGCGTCCGAACGGATAACGTCTACCGAGGCGCGGTGCCGAACCTCATCGGCAGCGAGCCTGCCGAGTTCGCGGCGGACGCGGCGTACCTCGTCTGCCGACGCGGATGTCGGCACAACTCGAACAAACGTGATTTCTCGTTCAGCCGTTCGGGCCAAACTGCCGAGTAGCATCGCGCGGAGATGGTCGTGGCCGCCCTTGCCACCAACCGGCACCAGGATTCGTCTAGCGCTATACACATCCCAGTCAGGCGTCGCGCGTAGCACGACAACGTCAGCGTCTAGCTCGCTCAAGAGCGATTCCAGTTGCACGTTCTTTTGCTCAGCCCCGATCTCGCTGAGGCCGACAAGTACCGATTCGCACCGATGAAGGTCAGCGACCCGCACGATCTCGCGCATGGGGTCATCAGACACGGTTACAAGTGTCTCGGCACGCACGCCAAGACGTGCATTCGCGCGGATGAGCTCGCCAACGACGCGCTGGCCATCTTCGACTGGTGACGGATCCGACTCAGGCGACCACTCCCTCGGCGCGGTGACGACGGTCAGCAGGAGAACGCGTCCGACGTGACCCGGTACCAGTGCGTCAGCCAGTGCAACCATCGCAAGCGAATTGTTTGGGTTTGCAATGGGAACCAGTACAAGCGGCGTTCGGCCGCGCAGCGTCACAAGCTCGGGATTGAGGGCTTCGCTGAAGGCGCCCTTCACCCGCGCTCGGTGCGCGAAGAGACCCAGGAATAGCAGTAATCCGACGGCGAGCCAGACGAGCGCAATCGTTCCCGCCGATGGTACGGCGAAGCCCTGGAACACAGCGAGGGCAATGCACGCGAGTCCGCCAACCACGGGGATCAGCGGGAACGCAGGCGTGCGGAACGGCGGAGGTCGAAGTACTGACCGCTGCCTTATTAGTATCGCAATGAAGTGTGCTAGCGCGAACGTTACCAGGAAGATGAGACTGGCGGCCGCGCCGGCCGTTGCGACATCGGGTAGGGCCGCGAGAATGGCGACTACCAGTGCGGCTGTGACGACGATCGCGATCGCCGGCGTACCGGTGCGCCGGCTGGCAGAACCGAGCGGCGAGGGAAGTACACGATCAGCAGCCATGGTCTGCGCGATGCGCGAAGCGGCAAAGAGATTTGCATTCAGCGCCGAGTACATCGATAGGATCGCCGCCGCGATGACGAGCCAGTATCCGAATCCACCCATATAGGCGCGCGCTGCCACCGCGACGATTCCCTCGGGATCGGCGGCGGCGGCGTCGGCAATCGACTGACCTGCGGGGGTCCCGACAACGGTGATCACGAACAGCAGCGGGACGTAGGTCGCAAGCGCGATGACGAGAGACAGGATCATCGCTCGCGGGACCGTTTTCGCCGGGTTTTTCACCTCGCCGGCAACCGCCGCGACGAGATCGAAGCCCTGGAGTGCAATGAACGTATATCCCATCGCCTGAATGAGTCCGCGAAATCCGTCGGAGAAGAAAGGGCGCAGGGACGAGCTCAGGTTTCCGGACCCACCGCTAACGACGGCCACGAGTCCCGCCAGGATTAGCACAGAAAACACCGCGAGCTTGCCTGCATTTGCCCACGCGCCGCCGCCGGCCGGCTTGCGCATCAGCTCGGCGGCCAGCAACGCCGTCGAGAGGGCGGCAAAGATCTTGACCGACCGGCCGTCGCGAACCCATCCGGGAGTCGACCCCGCCACCGCAGTCCAGATGTCAGACACCATGATGGAAACGAAGTGGGCAAACCCGAGCGCGTAGAGGACGGCAGCCACGACTGACGCAAACCACACGACCCACCCAACTCCAAAGGAGGCCTCGACGGAGAGTACTTTTTGGGCAAACCTGTACGTCCCGCCGGATTCAGGAAACTTGGATGCCATTTCGGCGAAACTCATCGCAGTCAACATCGCGATTCCACCGTTAAGTGTGAACGCGAGGACGGCCGCAGGGCCGGTTGATGAAAACGCAACGCCCGCGAGTGCCAGGATTCCACCGCCAACGATTGCGCCGACGCCAACTCCAGTGGCGCCGACGAGACCTAACACGCGCTTGTTCGAGTTGTGTGGATCCATAAAGCTTTTCGAGATGCCTCTAGGATAGCGCCGTTGTGTATCATTGGCGAATTGCCTGAGCACCAGGAAACCACAATCACATCGCGAGCCGTGAAGGACAGTAACTCCGGGACGAGGTCCATTCGAAGCCTGATTCAGGTCGGGGCTCGGCTGGCATGGTACCCTGGCATCAGGCGGGCGCTTGGCAGTCCGACGGGCGTACCCGTGGGCCGCGCCATACAGAACGCGCTGTCGCCGCCGGCCGCCGACGAGGCAGGCTGGTTCGTGCGCATTGAGCACGAGCGATCCTCGCTGGCGCAAATTGCGGAGCGCGTGGAAGTAACAGATTACGGTGCCGGCGCGTCCGCAGGT
>JANQRN010000125.1 GCA_028284545.1 Rhodothermales bacterium
CCGGGCCAGCGGCGGCCCCTGACTTCGAGAGGAATCCACCGGCACAGCGAGGGGCCAGAGCGCGGACGCTTGTCTGGCAGCGACCGCGGCAACCACCCGTGCCACCCGCGACGTGCCACACGCGTATCTGCGGATCGGAGCCGGCCCGCCACTTCACAAGGTGCGGAGATGACTTCGCCGGGTTCAGTCCCGCCACCTGAAAATCTCCGCCAACAAAGATGTCGTTGTCGGCAGTGCACGACGTGGAGGCAGCAGCACGTACAACATCATCGAGTCCTCCCCCAAGCGGCCTGAAGGTCTCTCGGGCCCAGGCCGGTCCTACAGCGCGGAAAGCCGCGAGTGGATGATCATCCTTAAGAAACGCCACGCGATTGGCAGCAACCTGGCCCGTGGAATTCCACGCTGCCGTGAACTCACCGCCCACCACGAGCGTCTGCGTGGCATTGGGTACCGGTCCACTTTCAGATTCGTGGAAATCCAACGAATGCACGACACCATTCACGCCGTTGTCCAAAGGGGCTGGCCCAAAATAGTCCCACTGGTCGTGAGTGCTGTACCACTTCGCCAGGTTGGAAGCCGCACGGACTGGACCCGCTCCGTCGGTCACGTTGGAAAAGTCACCCCCCACATAGAGCACGCCGCTCAGCGCCGGTTCGAAACCGTACGAAGTGGATACGTACCGCAAGGCATAGACTGGCCCGTTCGTCCCCTTTCCAACGGCAGCCCACTCGTCTGTACTCGTTAGTCGCGCGACGTTTTGTGTGTTCGGCACCGCGTTCCCGCTCGCATCGCGTGCGCTACCAAACGCCCCGCCAACAAATAGTGTGTGCCGGGGCGGGGACCCGGCCACTTCATCGTGAAACCACGTCGACGCCATCAGGCTAAATACTTCGCCGTCAATGCCGCCCAGGACGGCTTCCCATTGATCGGTTTTGAAGTTGTAGCGTGCGACGTTGTTGACGGCGACGTTGGTACCATCCGCGTTGACGGCAGTATCAAAGTCGCCGCCGACGTAAAGGAACTGTTCGCCGGAGATTCCGGGAGTACTCCATACGGTGACAGCGTTGACAATGCCGGTTCCCGGTACCCCGCCGTTGCCCACGCCGCGCCCGACGGCCGCCCACTCCTTTGATCCCGTATCCCAGACGGCAATGTTGCCGGCTGCGACGGGAGTGCCGTCGGCGTTCATGACTTCCGTGAAACGACCGCCGACGTATACCCAGTACTGACCCCGACCCTGCTGCTCGCGTCCGTCAGCGGCCCGCGCAACTCCCAGCGGATCGCTGATCCCAAGCCCCATCTTGTCCCAGCTAATGCCGTCGAAGTAGCCGACGCGATTCACGGACACGTGGTTGATCGTCGAGACTTCGCCGCCTGCGACGACTCCGTGGAGGTACCGTCCGGACCCACCGCGTTTGCGTCCGATCTGCGAGAGAAAACTGACCACGCCGGTTGTGCCACTACCCTGCGGCAACAGAGCATTCCAGTTGGCTCCGTCCCAGCGCGCCTGTTTCACCGCGGGCACTACCAACCCGGTCGAATCGGTAATTCCGTTGAACACACCAATCAGATGGACGTCATCAACGCTCCGGCGAGGATTGGTTGCAAGTCGCTGCAGGAATTCGAAGTTCGAGCTGCCGATCTCACTCCATGCGTTCGCCGTCACCGGCCGGTTGTAGACACCCCCCGCCGAAACCTCCGGAATCGCGTACAAAGTTCCATTCCCATCGACGACGAGGTCACGTGGGAAGAACGTGCCCGGCAGGCCGGCGACGCGGTCCCAACTTGTGCCCCCCCATCTCCAGACCTGATCCCAGACGCCACCGACGGTTATCGACCCGCCCGCAATGACGGCGCCACCGGTCGCCAGCACGTTCCTGACCGCTGACGCCGCCTCGAATGGCGTGCCGACCGCGCTCCAGAGGCCAGTGGCCGCATCAAATCGCTCTACCGGATTACGGGCCAACAGCACGCTGCCGTCGGGCTCGACAAAAAGACTCTGCGCGAGTTGCCCGGTAGCCGCCCCGAGCGCTCCCCAGGTACCAGTGCCCGTGTCCCAGCGCGCCAGCTGGGGCAAAGCTGTCCCGTTGGCGTCAGCAGCGAACTGACCCACGATGACGAAGTTGCCCGCACCGTCCGCGCCGCAGTCGCGGGCGGACCCGTCGACGCCTACAAACGACTGATCCCAGACGTCGGCGGTCAAGTCAAACATCCCGACGTTGGAGAGCAACACGGCACCTGACGCATCGCCACCACCAGCAAACGATCCAACGACGACGAGACTCGTTCCCGCCGGATTGACGCACACCTCAGATATCTGATCTGGTCGCGGCAAGTTTACGTATCCGCCCAGAACTGTCCAGTTAGCTCCATCCCATCGCGCGATACGCGCAACAAAGTCGCGGCCGACCCTCTCGCGAATAATCGAATAGATGATTCCACTGTCGTCAATGTCAGCGACCGTGGCAAGGCCACCGTATATCCCAAACAGCCCACCGCCCGTATTTGTAAGGCGTATCCAGCTGTCGTCCACCCGCTGCCCCGATGCCGGCCAGGCGCAGGCAAAGAAGAACACGGAGGTCGCAAGCGCGGCAAGAATAGTCGGCCGACTGAGGTTCGACTGGGTCGTCATGATTTGGCCAGTACGTGGAGAGGTGAGGGCGGATTTCTTGTAGAAGCCCCAACCCCAGACGTTCTGTATCAGAAGCAGTAACAATCGTGGAGGAAGTCGAAACAGATCGTCAGCAGACGGGTCACAAAGAGCATAGCAGGACCCAATCATATCGACATGCAACCTGAGGAGCTGGTCGCCTTTCTCAGCGATCCCGCCAACTACGAGAGTGCTCCCGACGCCGTCACCATAGTGCAGACGCACGCGTCATTTGTGGCACTCACCGACCGGGTTGTCATCAAGGTCAAGAAGCCAGTCAACTTCGGATTCCTGGATTTCTCGACGCTGGACCGGCGCAGGCACTTCTGCCACGAGGAAGTCCGACTCAACCGACGCATGTGCCGCTCTATCTACGAGGGGGTCGCGGCGATCGCCCGGTCGGCTGACAGTCGGTTGTTCTTTGCAGAGACCGAGCACCCTGATGCCGTCGAGTACGGGGTCATCATGCGCCGCTTGTCCTCAGAAGGCTTCATGGACGGCCTTGTGCAGCGAGACGCGTTGACCCCCCAGGACTTGGAGCGCGTGTGCGAGAAACTGTCCGCCTTCTACAACGACCACCCCGCAACGGCAGCCACGAGTGCCTGGGGTCGAATTGATCGTATTCGGATTTCTGTCGACGAAAACTTCAGCCAGATTCGGCAACAGGAAGGTGATCTGCTGTCGCTCGGTGCCATACGCGCCTTCGAGGTGCAGGCTGACCGCTTCTTCGGCGAAAACGAGGAACTGCTCGAGCGACGACGAAAGGATGGGCACATCCGGGATTGCCACGGCGACCTGCACCTGGACCACGTGCATATATCCGACGAAGGCGTCTGCATCTACGACTGCATCGAGTTTAACGAGCGATTTCGGAGCATCGACGTTGCTAACGACATCGCGTTCCTCGCAATGGACCTCGACTTCAATGGTCGGCCCGACCTCGCCCGGGCGTTTACCGCGAGGATGACCGAACTGCTGCAAGACGAAGATCTGGCGACCCTTTTGCCATTCTACAAGACGTACAGAGCCATCGTTCGCGGCAAGGTTGCCGGTCTAAAGGCGCTGGGTCATGAGGTCCCTGATCGGGAGCGAGAAGCCGCAAGGATTGAATCACGGCGGTACTATCAGCTCGCGCTGCAGTATGCCGTGACCAACGACAGGCCGATGACAATCGCGGTGATGGGCCGCGTTGGGACCGGCAAGTCGACACAGGCTCGAATGCTTGGAGAGGCTCTGGGCTGGCGTGTCATTTCTTCTGACGAGACGCGCAAGAAGCTAGCTGGCGTCCCGCTTCACGAACGCGGAGACGACGCTGCACGCCGGCGACTGTACGCCGACGACGTGTCCCGAAAGACATACGACGCCATTGTCCGTGAAGCTGCGCAAGAGCTCAGCAATGGTCGCGGCGTCGTTCTCGATGCAACGTTCAGCCGCCGCAACGACCGAGACGATCTGCGTCGGTCTGTTCGCGACTGGCCACTCACGTTTGCGGAGATAGTAGCTCCCGACGACGTCATCAGGGAGCGCCTGTCTGACCGGGACAAATCATCGACGGTCGTGTCTGACGCGCGACTTTCCGACTTCGAGTCGTTGAATCAGCGGTATGAGGCTCCAGACGCGTCGGACCCGACGGACGGCTTCCGGCTTGCGCGGATAACCTCAGCCGCAACCCCGGCGGCAACCCAGCGACTCCTGCTCACCCGGCTTGTAGGGCTTTCAAACCGATAGCCGTCCTGACCGGTTCGGCGTATCTTGGGCACGCAAATGAAAGCGCTCGTCAAAAAGAAACGCGAACCCGGAATCTGGCTCGAGGACGTACCAGAGCCAGATTTTGGAATCAACGACGTCCTGATCAAGGTCCACCGCACCGGGATCTGCGGGACCGACGTCCACATCTACAAATGGGATGCCTGGGCACAGAAGACCATTCCCGTGCCGATGGTTGTGGGCCACGAGTTCGTCGGCGAGATCGTCGACGTGGGCAGCAACGTGTCAGACTTTCACGCGGGGGACATAGTCAGTGGCGAGGGACATGTGGTTTGTGGACGCTGTCGCAATTGCCTGGCGGGTCGGCGCCACCTTTGCGCGAATACAAGTGGGATAGGCGTCAATCGACCCGGTGCGTTCGCCGAGTATATCGCGTTGCCCATGACAAACGTCTGGCGACATCACGATGAGGTAGATGAAGACGTTGCTGCAATCTTCGACCCGTTCGGAAACGCCGTTCATACCGCTTTGAAGTTTCCCGTGCTCGGAGAGGACGTGCTGATTACAGGTGCCGGACCAATAGGGGTCATGGCGGCCGCGGTCGTCCGACATGCCGGCGCACGGTTCGTCGTTGTGACAGATGTGAATCCCTGGCGACTTGAGCTTGCGTCAAAGATGGGCGCCACCAGGGTCGTAGACGTGCGCAGTGAGAAGATATCGGATGTACAGAAAGAACTCGGAATGCGCGAAGGGTTTGACGTAGGCCTCGAGATGTCGGGGAACCCCAGCGCTTTTCGCGACATGATCGCCAACATGAACCACGGCGGGAAAATCGCGATGCTCGGAATCCCAACCGAGGAAATGGCGATCGACTGGAACACCGTGGTGTTCAACATGCTCACGATCAAGGGCATCTATGGTCGCGAGATGTACGAAACGTGGTACCAGATGAAGGTCCTCCTTCAAAGCGGACTCGACCTGCATCCGGTTATCACCCATCGAATGCACTACACAGAATACGAGGCCGGCTTTGAGGCAATGTTCTCAGGTCGATCGGGAAAGGTGGTGCTCGACTGGGCAGCGGACTAGCGCAAACACGAACAGGCCACAGAAGACCCTAATAACATCCCCATGTCCTCCTTTCTAAACCATCTTGCCGGAGTAGTTGACGAGATTCGCGACGGCGGTCTGTACAAGAGTGAGCGCATTATCACCACGCCACAGGATGCGCACATTCGCGTCAGCGGAGGGGCCGAGGTGCTCAACATGTGCGCCAACAACTATCTCGGCCTGGCGGAGCACCCTGAAGTTGCCGCGGCTGCGCGACGCGGACTCGACGAGTGGGGCTACGGGATGGCCTCGGTCCGATTCATCTGCGGCACGCAGCAGATCCATCGCGACCTGGAGAATCGTCTCACCGAGTTCCTTGGTACGGAGGACACCATCCTGTATCCGTCATGCTTCGATGCAAATGGCGGGCTGTTTGAAACCGTTCTCACAGCCGAGGACGCGGTTATCTCCGACGAGTTGAACCACGCGTCGATCATCGACGGCATCCGGCTCTGCAAGGCGCAGCGCTACCGGTACAAGAACAACAACATGGAAGACCTCGAGGCGAAACTGCGGGAAGCCTCCTCCGCGCGCTACCGGATGATCGCGACCGACGGGGTGTTCTCGATGGATGGGTACGTTGCGAATCTTCCGGGCATCTGTGAGCTGGCACAGAAGTATGACGCCCTCGTCATGATCGATGATTGCCACTCCTCGGGGTTCATGGGTGAGCGGGGTCGCGGCACGCATGAGTACCATAACGTTATGGGGCAGATCGACGTGATCACGGGTACGCTTGGGAAAGCGCTCGGTGGCGCAAGCGGTGGCTTCACGAGTGGACGCAAAGAGATCGTCGAACTGCTCCGACAGCGATCGAGGCCCTACCTCTTCTCGAACTCAGTTGCGCCACCCATCGTTGCCGGGTCGCTTCGAGCGATCGAGCTGTTGAGCGAGTCTACCGAACTGCGTGATCGGCTGGAATCGAATACGAGGTATTTCCGCGCTGCCATGGCGGAGGTCGGCTACGACATTCTGCCGGGTGACCACCCTATTGTCCCCATTATGCTTGGTGAGGCCACGCTCGCCACTCGGCTTGCCGACCTGATGCTCGAAAAGGGCGTCTACGTGATCGGCTTCTCCTATCCGGTCGTGCCGAAAGGCAAGGCGCGCATCCGCACGCAGATCTCCGCGGCGCACTCGCGCGAGGACCTGGAGTTCGCCGTAGCGAAGTTCGCTGAGGCGCGGAAAGAGCTGTTCTAGCTCGTCTTCCAGCAGAGGCACTCAGAAGTGCCCTGCCCGAAATGCTATTTTTTTAGCATCGGGCGTAACAACGTCGCGGGACCAACCGTAAGGCCGCATTATCAACGCGGACGAGGGGGGTCAGCCAGTACCCATCGTAAACCAATTGGCTGGCCGACGTGTCATGTTATCCCGTCGATCCGCAACCTTTTTGCGCCCAGCCTCCATCGCCGTGACTCTTTTCGCTACGGATTTGCGCACTTCTAGTGCACCCCGCCCTTCTTTTGCGACCAGCGTCGCAATTGTCGCGTGCCTGCTACTTCAGTCTACCTCCTCAAGACCAGTACAGGCGCAGGCACGCGACACCAATCTCAAGGTTGCGAGCGCCTCGCAACCTGACGACGCATCCGCCCGTCGCGCGCGTGACGCGGGACGTCTCGACGTAGTCGAGGCGATTCGCCGATCTGACCCGATCGCGCTCGACGGGCGACTATCTGAACCCGACTGGGCTAACGCCCCTGTCATCAGTAACTTCGTCCAAAGCGACCCGGTCGAGGGAGCGCAGCCAACCGAGCGCACTGAGGTTCGCGTCTTGTACGACAACGACGCGATCTACATCACCGCCCGGATGTTTGACAGCGCGCCAGACTCGATACTCGCCCGACTCGGGCGACGCGACGCCGACCTCGACTCTGACCATTTTGTCGTCTTCCTGGATCCGTACCGAGACATGAAGACCGGCAATTACTTTGGAGTCAACGCTGCAGGTACACTCTACGACGGCGTATTGATGAACGACGACTGGGACGACGAATCCTGGGACGGTGTCTGGGAGGCCAAGACGTCGATCGATGAAGAGGGTTGGACTGCTGAATTCCGCATCCCGTACTCTCAGCTCCGCTTCTACAAGGCTGACGAGTACACGTGGGGCATCAACTTTCGCCGCGGCATTGCGCGTAAGAACGAACGCAACTACCTCGTCTACACGCCGCGCAGCGGCAGCGGCTTCGTGTCCCGCTTCCCGGAGCTGACAGGGCTGCGCGACATCTCGCCTCGACGACAGGTCGAAGTCCTGCCGTACGCGACGACGCGTGCAGAATTCGTCGACCACGCAGACGGCGATCCATTCAATGATGGCTCCCGGTTCACTCCAGATTTCGGCGCCGATTTCAAGGTTGGGTTGACAAGCAACCTGACGCTCAACGGCACGGTGAACCCGGACTTTGGCCAGGTCGAGGTCGACCCGGCCGTTGTGAACCTCTCCGATTTTGAGACCTTCTTCCCGGAGAAGCGTCCCTTCTTCATCGAGGGCGAGAACATCTTCCGCCAGTTTGGCCGAGGCGGTGCAAACAACAACTGGGGATTCAACTTCGGCAATCCGCAGTTCTTTTATAGCCGTCGCATTGGGCGGGCACCACAGGGCTCGCTGACCGCCAACGACTACGCCCGCGTATCTGACGGGACCCGCATACTGGGTGCCGCGAAGATTACCGGGCGCATCGGCGAAGGCTGGAACGTCGGCATGATCCAATCCGTCACGGGACGATCGAGGGCAGATATCGAGCTGGCCGGTACCAGGTCCAAGATCGAAGTTGAGCCGCTTTCCTACTACGGCGTCTATCGCGGTCAACGTGAACTTAATAGTGGGCGCCAGGCCATCGGGTTCATGTCCACTGCAACCGCGCGCAACTTCGGCGACGACAGGCTGCGAGATCAGATCAATGCTTCGGCCCTGACGTTCGCCGTCGACGGATATACGTTCATCGGCAAAAACAGGGACTACGTCCTGACCGGATTTGTCGGCGGGTCGCGGGTTGCCGGGAACGAAACGCGCATGACTTCCCTCCAGCGCAGTTCGCTGCACTACTTCGGCCGACCTGACTCCGATTACCTGGAGGTAGACTCCTCGGCAACGTCCCTCACCGGGACCGCGGCGCGATTTGCCCTGAACAAACAGAACGGCCGCGTCCAGTTCAACGCGGCGCTCGGCTACCTCAGTCCCGGATTCGACATCAGCGATGTCGGCTTCATGTTCAGAACAAATATCATCAACGGCCACGTAGTCGTCGGCTACACGTGGCCGGACCCAGGCAAGGTTTTTCGGAGCCGCTACCATTTCCTGTCCTTCTTCAACTCGGCGGACTTCGACGGCAATACGACCTGGCGCGGTGTGTGGAGTGGCAACTTCGTTGAGTTCGCCAACTACCATTCCGTCGACCTCTTCTTGGCCTATAATCCGGAGACCGTAAACACGCGGTTGACACGTGGCGGGCCCGTTACACTCAACCAGCCAGGCTACGAGATTGGCTTTGAGTACGACACGGATAGCCGGAAAAAGGTGGTGATGGAGTTCGGAGTCAACACATACCGCCAGAAGGACTCAGACAACGTGAACTACTACACCGAAGCCGTTGTACAACCAGCATCCAACGTCTCGTTTGCGATTCAACCGCGGCTGAATATCAACAATGAGTTCTCCCAGTACGTCGGGGCATTCGACGACCCCCTGGCCCAGACTACTTTTGGTCGCCGCTACGTGTTCGCCAACCTTGAGCAACGGACTGTCTCCGCGAGCATCAGGCTCAACTGGACGTTCTCACCTGCCTTGAGCCTGCAGTTGTTTGCCCAACCCTTGATCTCGGCTGGTGAGTACTTCAACTACAAGGAACTGCGTGTGCCGCGGACTTACGACTTCCTCCACTACGGTGAAGGCAGCAGTACGTTCGACGAGACAACACTCGTGGCCGACCCGGACGGGAACGGACCTGCGCCGGCGCTCAACCTCCCGAACCGGGACTTCAACTTCCGTTCGCTGCGCGGCACGGCCGTGGCACGATGGGAATTCCGACCCGGCTCGACCCTCTACCTGGTGTGGACACAGTCACGATCAGACGCCGAGGAATTCGGAGACCTGCGGTTTCGCCAGTCTTTTTCTGACCTCGTCCGCGAGAAGGCCGACAACATCTTCATGGTCAAGGTCTCGTGGTGGCTGAGCCGGTAGGGGGAAGCTACTTTTCTTTTTAGAAACGAAAAGTAGCGCAAAAGAAAAGCGCGGCTGCTTTTCTTCGGCACAACCGTTAACGATGACACTTGCTTCTGCGTTGCCGAAGAATAAATGCCGCCGTGGATGGTCGCGCCGACACTGTTACCCGGCTAGATGTAACGTTTGGTTTTGATCTCGCGGAAAGAGTGCAACGACTGACGGCATTACGGCCACCGCTCCTTGACTAAGAACACGCAGCGTGCTTTAGGAACGCACGCGGATGCGAGTGCCGTCCTCAACTTCTGACGTTGGGTGCACGATGACCTCGTCTCCCTCGTTCACACCGGCCTCTATCTGTACCGTTAGCCCACTTCGCTGACCGACGGTCACCGCTCGTTCGACCGCGCGTCCACCTTCGACAACGAACGTTGCCCAACCGTCACCGCGACGAAACAGAGCGCTCGATGGGAGTTGGAGTACGTCGTTCGCCTCCCATGCGACGAACTGTGCGACGACGCGATATCCATCTCCAAGACGGCTCCAGGTTGCGGGATCCGAAACGAAGTCGACAACGGTCCACACACGTTGCTCCTCTACGCCCAGGGCCGACACCTTCGTGAATCCGACGGGCTCTACCGTGCGCACGACGCCGCGAAGGTCTTCACCGTTGCCGCCCCAGCGCGCGAATCGCACGGCCATACCGGCCGCTAGGCGTGTTGCGTCTTGCGATAACACGTCGACGGCAACTTCGAGCCGTTCGGGGTCACCAACCTCGAGAAGCGGGATCCCCGGCGAGACGACGCCCTCGCTCTCCTGATGCACGGCGAGAACACGGCCTGACACAGGTGCCTTGATGACGACGGGCACCCCGCCGCCGGCCGCGCCGGCAAAGCGTAACGCGGTCTGCGCGGCGTCAAGGTTGTGCCGCGCCACCTCGACCGAAAATTCTGCAGACGACTTCTGTGCTGCTGCGCGCCGCGACTGTGCTGCCGCATAGGCCACGTCGCGCTGGGTTGCGGCGTCACCATCGAACAAGCCCTGCATGCGCTCCAATTCCGATCTGGCGAGGTCCGCGTCGGCGCCGGCGGCGCGAACAACTTCCTCAGCCGATTGGAGCGCGGATTTTGCTGCGGCGACGCGAGCTTCGGCCTCTGCGCGGCGTTGCGGATTGAGCGCCTCGACACGCATGGGCTCTATTGTCACGATCGCTGAACCTTCCTCAACGGCATCGCCAACTTCAAGCTCAATGCGACGCACGACCCCGGAGATTGGTGCCGCAACGACAAATCGGTCAATGACGCGGGTGCGACCCTCCTCTTCAATTAGCACGTCCATCGGTCCCCGGATCACCGATGTCGTGTCAACGTTGGGACGCGTGGGCATGAAACCGTACGCGACGAGTAGAAGCAGTACGACGCCCGCAGCAATCAGCGCGATGCGTCTAGGTTGGAGCCTCTTCATCATTCCCTTGTCTTTAGAACAGAAATCAGGTTAAGTCGGTAGAGTCGTCGCCGTACGATGAAACCCGTCAGAATCGCCGAAGCGATAACCACGCTTGCCGAGATTGAATATGCGCGCGCTGTCATGACAAACGGGAACCGGATGATCTCGGTCTGCAGCGACTCCACGATGTAGATACACAGCGCCCACCCGAGCGCGAAGCCAACCGGAATAGCAAGCAGCGTCAGGACCGCAAGCTCACCAAGCAGGATGTACGCAACCTCCGACTGCTTGAAACCAAGTATGCGCAAACTTGCCAGTTCTCGACCACGCTCCGAGAGTGCGATACGCGCGGTATTGTAGATGATCGCAAACGAAATTGCGGCCGCAAACACGACGTAGAAAAAGGCGAACACCAGCATCGTCTCACCCATGTTCTCGTAGAAGTCGTCGATGGCCTGGGTCCGACTCGAAACGCCCGCGACCCGCGGCATCCCCTTGAGCTCTTCATGCACCGCGTCAATCTCGTTTCCGTCGACAGCCAGAAAGACGCCTGATATCGCGTCGCCTTCTTTTAGCATCCTGTTCAGCGCGTCGATGCGCATGTACGCGCCGAGGCCCAGGTACTGCTCCATGTATCCCGCGACGGGCACCACTCGAACCGGACGCCTACCCTCCAGAACTTCCACCGAGAGCGTATCCCCGGGAACAACGTTCAAGAGCGCGCCGAGATGCGGTGGTATTAGCAGTCCGTCCGCTGGCAGGTCAACAACTTCAAGTTGTGTGTTGAGCAGCCGAAACAGGTCGCCACCCGGTGCAACTCCCTGAATAAGCGTGCGGTATTCCTTGTTACCGTTGCGCAGCCAGACGGGTGCTGCCCGAAACACCTCTCCGTGCAACACGCCGCGCGTCTCTTCCAGGCTGTACACGGCGCGTCGCGAAGTGGGCTCCACGAACGTAACCATCAGGTCGTCACGCTGCGCCATCTCGAACTGGATTTCCATCATGTAGTCCATTGCTCCCGTGAAGAACTGCCCCATCAGGAGTAGGGCACACGCAAACGAAATCCCCACCACGGCGAATACAGCCTTGACGGGGTGACGTCCCAGGTGTCGAATGATCATCCGCGTCGGCTGCGAGAAGAATCGTCCGAGTCCCAGCCGTTCAACGATCGACTCCCGGTACGATGCCGGTGGCTCCGGCCGCATCGCTTCAGCGGGCGGCAGCGTGGCAGCCCTGCGCACCGCGGCGATCGTTCCCAGGAATGCGGCTGCAGCACTCACAAAGAGCGCGGTGACGACGACGTCAGCGTTCAATTCGTAGTTCAGATACGGGAACCGGAAGAACGCCATGTAGAGCTCGGCAAGTCCGAATCCGAACCGAATACCCAGCGCCACCCCCGCAACTACACCAAGAAGCATGATGGCCGACACGAGCAGAATGTAGTGTGAGCCGATCTGCACGTTCGAATAGCCAAACGCTTTTAGTACCGCGATCTGTTCTCGCTGCGTTTGTACGAGGCGATTCACCACAACGTTGAGCAGGAATGCCGCAACACCCAGGAAGATGACCGGGAAGATTGTCGCCATCTGCTCCAGTTCGGCCAACTCCTGCGAAATGTAGAAGTGCGATTGCTGGTCTTCGCGCTCGAAAGCGCCGATGCCCCCGAACGCTTCAAGGACCAGGTCGACCTCGTCGATGACGTCATCGACTCGCGTGCCCGGGACAAGGGTCATCGTGACGTCATTAAATGCACCCTGCATATCGAAAGCCGTGGCGAGCGGCGACCGCCCCATCCACAGTATTCCGAAACGCTCAAAATCGGGAATCAGCGATCCGGGCGCGAGCTGGTAGATGTACTCTGGCGACCGCGCCACTCCCACGATCGTCAGCTGCTTCCGACGCCCGTTGATCACGGCTCCCAGCCGGTCGCCGGGGACAAACCCATGCGCGTCAGCAAACGCATCGTTGACCACAACCTCGTCGTCCCGGTACGGGTCGACGTTGCGGCCTTCAACCATAAACAACAGGTTCAACTGCGGTGCTCCTTCGTCGGGAACTGAGATCAGCAACGCCTGGACGGCCTCCCGGTAGTCCTCAATGTCAAGGCTGGCGGCGGCAACAACTCGCGTGTCGACGACATCAACGCCCTCGATAGCTTCGAGTCTCTCTGTTGTGGCCTCGGGGGCCCGCTTCAGAGTGGCGAAGACCTCTGCGAACCGGTACTCGGCATAGAACTCTTCCAGCGTGCCCGTGAGGGCATCCAGTGTCGACTTCGACATAACAAATGTTGCCACGCCACACGTCATCACCAACGCGATGGCGAGCGCCATGCCTCGAAGACGCCAGATATCTCGCAACAGTTTGTAGTAGATCGCGCGCACGCTACCAGCTCATGTCCTTCGGTCTTTTCTTGGTTTGATTCGTTATTACCTCGGTAACACGCCCGTCCCCCATCTTGATGACGCGGTCGGCCATATCGCCGATCGTGACGTTGTGCGTAATGACTGCCGTCGTCGTACCCAGCTCGCGGTTCACGCGGTCGATTGCTTCGAGCACAATGACGCCCGTGCTCGAATCCAGTGCACCTGTTGGCTCATCACACAACAGCACCTGGGGGTTCTTGGCGATGGCCCTGGCAATCGCTACGCGCTGCTGCTCACCACCTGACAGCTGGGCCGGGAAGTGGTCGAGACGGTCGCTCAGTTCGACAAGGGCGAGCGCGTCGGCGGGATCCATGGGATCAGACGAGATCTCCGTCACGATCGCTACGTTTTCCCTGGCCGTCAGGCTTGGAATCAGGTTGTAGAACTGAAAAACGAAGCCGACATGGTGCCGTCGGTACTCGGTCAGTTCACGCTGGCCGGCGTCGGTTAGATCACTCCCGAGGTAGCCAACGTAGCCGTCGGTTGCGGTGTCAAGCCCGCCGAGGATGTTCAACAAGGTCGATTTGCCGCTACCCGACGGCCCGAGCATCACAACGAGTTCACCGGCATGCAGCTCCAGGTCGACGCCGCGAAGTGCATGCACCTGCACCTCCCCCATGTCGTATACCTTTGTCACGCCGCGGGCTTCGAACACGGGGTGCGGATCGGCGTCGCTATTTGTCGCTGTGGCGATGGGCTTCTCTTCCATCATGGTGTCCCTTCGGCTTGCGGCAAAACGTAGCCGACCTCTCGCCAGAGTGCAGCCTGCGCCATACCGTACGCGGCCAAGGCCCTTGCGTGACGCAGTCGCGCGGTGCGCTCAGCCAACTCCGCTGCAAGGAGTTCAGTCGTCAGGGCCGCCCCAAGATCGTATCGCTGTTGCATGGCGGAGTAGGCCGCGCCGGCTTCAGCAACGCCCTGTTCCGCAACCGACGCGGCCAAGCGTCTGTGCTCTACCGCAAGCAGTTGCTCGCGAACGGCAAACCGAACCGCCCGACGCTCATCGGCCAGCAGTTCACGGTGCTGTTGGGAACGCGCGCGAGCCTGCTGCCTGCGAGCATAGGTCTGCCCCCAGTCCCAGAGGTCCCAACGCGCAGATACGCCGACCTGCCATGTACCCTTGAACTCATCCGCCTGCGGGAAGATGTACGGGTTTGGACGCGCGTACTGATACAAACCGACTGCAAAAATGCTTGGCAGCCAGCCCGACTCGGCGATGCGGATGCCTGCCTCGGCGGCGGCGACATCGTTTCTACGTGCGCGCAGGGACGGCCGCGTCACGAGTGCGAGCGAGTCCAACACCGTCGTCTCCTGCGTATTCCAGGCTATCGGCGGTGGTGGCACTGGTTCAATGACTTCATCAAGCGGGAAGCCGGCAACGTTATTC
>JANQRN010000129.1 GCA_028284545.1 Rhodothermales bacterium
CCGTTCTCTTTCAGCATACTCACGAGTTGCGGTGGTCGGTGGGATCCGCGAGCGAATATGAAACCTGCGCACTGGGTTTGTATCCAATACGGTGTGCGACAGCCACAATCCGGTGGCTACTCGGTATGGCGAGCGGTTTGGTATAGACCTTCCACGTTTCACCGACGGGGGCGTCGGACGCGAGTACCTGGTAGCCAATGCTGGCGCCAGCTGTTACGCTTCGCAGTGTCACCGTCTGACCCTCCAGCGTCACCACGGGCGCGACGGTCTCCGGTTGCACGCTCCCGGGCCAGATTGACTCTATGAACTCTGCCTCGTCAATCAACCCCTTGTCTTCGATCTCTGTCATCCACCGATCCATCTCAGCGCGCAGCTCTGAAAGCTTCGTTGCGAGGTGGGGGGTGGTTGCGAGGTTGTCCATTTCGTGCGGGTCTGCGACGGTGTCGTAGAGTTCGTCAGCCGCCTTCGTCGGTCGGAACCAGAGGGCTTGTTGGTCATCCAGTTCGTCTTCGTTGCGCATTCGGAGCAACTCCTGCATGATGGGCATCTGCTCTCGGTAGGAGACCGGGAGGTAGGTGGGTTTCTCGGGACGGTAGTTTCGAATGTACTTGTATCGATTGTCACGCACGGCGCGGACCATGTCGTACACCGCGTCGAATCGATCAGCCGCTGCATGTACGTACGTTCTCTCAGTACTTGCCGCGTATGCGCCGAGGAAGGCCCGACCATCGAGGTGTTCAGGCGGTGCAACACCGGCGAGCGACAAGATGGTCGGCTTGAAGTCAATGAAGCTTACAAGCTGGTCGTCAACCTCGCCCGCACGCCAGCCATCCGGAAACCGTATGATGAGCGGGACGCGGATACCGGAATCATATAGCATCCGTTTCTGTCGCGGAAGCGGACCACCGTGGTCGGTGAACCAGAAGATCACTGTGCTATCGATCAGGTCGTCTTCCTCTAGCTGCCTCAGTATCTCCCCCACCTGGCGATCCATCTGCACAATATTCGAGTAGGTCTGCCTGATGTCTCGCCTGCCGGTCTCGTTGTCGGGCAGGTACGGTGGGACGGGCACGTCGAGGTCTTCATCGACCCAGAGAGAATCGCCGGCGCGCGTCCACACCTGCGATTCGTGCGTGACGAAGAAGTTGAAGATTGCAAAGAAAGGTTGGTCCGTAGCGCGGTTGCGCCAGTGAGCCTGCCGACTGCTTTCGTCCCAGGCGGTGACGGGCTTCCGGAAGTTGTAGTCTTCCTTTGGATTATTTGTCGTGTAGTAGCCCGCCTCCCGCAGGTACTGGCTGTGCATCTTCACCTCTGGCGGCGGCACGGCTTCATACGGCACAATGCCCGGAGGGTGGTATGGTGAACGCCCACCGGTACGCATGTGGTGCGCGCCTATGTGATTCGGATACATCCCAGTCGCGATCGCGGCACGACTCGGTGCGCAGACGCCGGATGGTGAGAATGCGTGCGTATACCGGATGCCCTCGGCGGCAAGCCTGCTCAGATTGGGCGTGGCTACAGTTGAGTCTCCGAACGGCGGGACAATCGGACTCAAGTCCTCGGCCACGAGCCATAAAATGTTCGGGCGCGCCGGAAGATCAGGTTGGTCTGAAGGTCTGGGATCCGGACCGGAGGGCTGGCACCCCGCAATTGCCAGCAAGCACGCGATAAGCATGCGATGGGCTGCGGGGTGGTGTGGTGACATGTTGGCCGCTTTCTGTAGAACTGCGGCCACAATCTATACAACTACGCCGATTCGAGGTGGCTGTAGTGCACAACCTCGATCTCCTCCTCAGCCTGCCCGAGTACGGATTTCTTGAACCATACCTCAACTTTAAACTGTATCGCTGCAAGTGCGGGGACCAGCAGCATCAGGATCGCCGTCGCAAATACAACTCCGAACGCAAGGCTCGCCGCCATCGGAATCAGGAACTGTGCCTGCAGGCTGGTCTCCAGCACCAGTGGCGCGACGCCGAGAAACGTTGTGATCGAGGTAAGCAGGATCGGTCGAAAACGCGCCTTGGCGCCATCGATTATCGCGTCGCGCATCCGTCGGCCTGCCAGTCTCCGCTCGTTGATGAAGTCGATCATCACCAGCGAGTCGTTCACGACAACACCCGCAACGCCAATGATCCCGAACAGACTGAGGATTCCCACCGAGATTCCAAGTATCAGGTGACCGATGATTGCGCCGATCACACCAAATGGCACCGCCGACATGATGATGATCGGCTGGATATAGCTCCGAAAGGGAATCGCCAGCAGTGCGTACATCACGAACAGCACGAGCAGAAAGCCACGGCCGAGTGCGCCGAAGGACTCGGCTTGCTCTTCCTGTTCTCCGCCGAACGAGTACAGAAGCTGCGGATAGTCTTTCGCGAGGGCGGGCAGCACCTCACTTACTAGCTGGTCGGATATCTCCTGTCCGGTGACGACGGTGGGTACGACGTCTGCGGTAACCGTGACGACGCGCCTGCCGTCTTTCCTGCGCACAACAGAAGGCGCCTCGCCGAACGTAGCCTCCGCGACCTGGTTCAGCGGCACCTCGCCACCCGGAACGCGAATCATGTAGCGTTCGACGTCGGATATCGCGTCGCGCTCATCTTCGGGCAGCCGCACGTACACACGCATGTCTTCCCGACCACGTTGCACGCGTAGCGCCTGGTCGCCGAAGAAGGCCGCACGCACCTGGGAGGCCACATCCTGGAGCGTGACGCCAAAGGTTCGAGCTGATGGCTTGAGTCGTAGCTGAATCTCCCGCATCGCCTGATCCTGGTCGCTCATGATGTCGAACACGCCGGCGTATTGGGCGAGCTCGCCGGATAGTCGGTTTGAGATCAGCGTCAACACCTCTGGATCTGGGTGGGACAACTCAACACTTACCGGATCACCGGCCGTGAAGATGTCAGAGGCAAACGTTAGCGACCGTACACCAGCAACCTGCCCGAGTACTTCCCGCCACGTCTGTTCAAATTCTTTCGACGAGACTTCGCGGTCCTCTGCCGGGAGCAGTTTGAACTGCACCATCGCGATGTTCGCGCTCTTCGTCGAGCCGCCGCCTCCGGGTCCGCCACCGCTTACCTGGGCGCCTATACTGCTGTACACGGCCTCGACGATTGGCGGTTCGTCCCCGGGCCGATCTTCATCGATTCGCTCACCGGCAGTGCGGCCGGCGGCCTCGAGCCTCTCAGCAATAACGCGCGTTTGTTCGACGGGTGATCCGGTGGGTAGCTCAAGGTTGGCCGTGACTACGTCGCTCTCTACGGCCGGGAAGAATTGAATCCGTAAGAGTCCGGCCGGCACCAGCGAGACCGCGAGCACGATCATGCCAATTGCGATGGCAACAATAATCGCGGGGAAAGCTGTCGCAAACTCCAGTCCACGCTCCAACGGCCCATTCACGAACGCCTTCAGCGAGCGGTCGACGCCGGACTGCAGACGGTCAAAGAATTTCCCCACCCGCGAGCGTGGCGGTTCGTGCGGTGGCGGCAGATGGCTCAGGTGGTGCGGAAGAATCAGCAAACTCTCAACCAGCGACCAGAGCAATACCGCGATCACTACAAACGGGATCGACTTCATGATCTTGCCAATCGTCCCCGGGACGAAGAGTAGGGGCGAGAATGCGGCAATCGTCGTGAACACCGCAAAGATGACCGGAACCGAGATGCGCTTTGCGCCGATAATCGCAGCCTCCAGCGGCGGGGTTCCTTTTTCGCGTTCGGCATAGATGTTCTCGCCGACAACGATCGCGTCATCGACAACGATCCCGATAGCGAGGATAAACCCGAAGAGGGTCAGCATGTTGATGCTGACACCCATCAGGAACATCACGACGAGCGTGCCGACAAACGAGATCGCGATACCGACCGCGGTCCAGAAGGCCAGGCGCAGATTTAGGAACAGGGTGAGGGCGATGAGGACGAGCGCGAGGCCGATTGCGCCGTTCTTCAACAACAATCCGAGTCGGTCCTCGAATATCTTGGCGTCATCTTGCCAGACGGCATACTCGACGCCGGCCGGTAGCACGCTCGCCAACCGCGAGTCGAGGTACTCGTAGACCGACTGCGTGATGTCGAGGACGCGCTCGTCACTTGTTCGGAACACCTCGACGAAGGCTGCAGGTTTGCCGTTGTACATCGAGATCAGGTCGTTGTCCTCAAACCCGTCGCGCACGGTGGCGACGTCGCCAAGTCGAATGGTAGTCCCGTCGGCGCGGCTGATGAGGATGAGGTCCTCAAAATCGCGACCCGTGTAGTTCTGACCGATGGTCCTAATCCGGACTTCCTGGTCCTGCGTCTCGATCGTGCCCGCGGGCATATCGAGACTGCTGCTTCGAACGATGTTGGCGACCTGGGGCAACGACAGGCCGTACCCGCGCAGGGCATCTCGCGACAGCTCGATCGAAATTTCGTAGTCCCGGACCCCGCTGGTCTCGACGAAAGAGACGAGCGGCAGGGCTGCCAGGTCGTCCTCCACGCGGTACGCCAATTCCTTCAACGTCTGTTCGCTGGCGTCGCCGAAGAGAGCAAGCTTGATTACGCTCTGGCGATTTGTGAGCTCACGGATGTCTGGTTTTTCGGCCTCAGCGGGAAAGGTCTGGATCTGGTCGACCTCTGCCTTGATTTCGTCGAGAACCGTTGCCAGGTCGCTGCCCAATTTGAGCTCTGCCGTAACCACTCCGCTTCCCTCAGCCGCTACGGCTGTGATTTGCCGGATGCCCTCAACGGCTTCAATTGATTCCTCGATCTTTTGAACGATCGACTCTTCGACTTCTTCCGGCGTGGCCCCGGGGTAGACGACGGAAATCTGGATCGTATCGAGGTTGATCTCCGGGAAGACCTCCTGCACGATCTGGTTCATCGAAAAGGCCCCGGCCGCCAGAATGAAGACCATGAGCAGGTTGGCGGCTACGCCATTCCTCGCCATGTACGCGATCGGTCCGCCCGACAAGAGGTTGTTCGTCATGATGCGCTATGCGTTGGCGGCCACGCGGACCTTCATTCCCTGTGTTACAACAGTCATATCGCTGATCACGACCTGGTCACCGCTTTCGATCTCGTCCGTCAGGACAAATGCCCTGGCGTCCGCTTCTTGCAGCACCTCGACCGGCACGATGTCTATTTCGCCGTTACGAACGACCCAGATGGTTTCGTCGGCTCGCAGCGCGCGCCTCGGGATAATGAGGTACCGGTCGAGTTCGGCACCGTCGATCTCAACCTCGACAAATTCGCCCACCAGTAGCGGCGGCGCCTGGGTTTGGATGATGCTCGTCGACTCTGACGCGGCGCCGGTAGCATCCGCGACGAGTTGCCCGCCGCTCACTGGCGATGGCACGCGGAGGACTGCGTTGATCGTACGTGTCGCGGGATCCAGGATAGCCTCGGCCCGATCGATATACGCGTCCCACTTGTAGCGCTGACCACCGTAGTTCGTGTAGACTGCGGCCAGGCTCCGGCTCGCGCTGTCGTTAGACCAGAGGTTTGGGATGAGTGAGGCCTCTTCGCGGGTTAGCGGGACGCGAACTTCGAGCACGTCAGAAGCAACCAGCTGCGCGAAACTCATCCCCGGCGACACGAAGGAGCCAACGGCGACATTCTTCGACCGCACGAATCCAGAGAAGGGTGCGCGGACGACCGTGCGGCTGAGGCCGAGTTCGGCATTCGCCAGCGCTGCCTGAGAGCGCGCAAGCGACGCGCGCGCTGCGCGCAGTTGTGGCTCGCGGAAGACGAGTCCGCCTGGCCCGTCCTCAGTGTTGGCATCCCCATCCGCAGTTGCAACACCCCTCGTCGCGTCTGGGCGAACGAGCCGCGCGGCGTAGTCGTTTGAGTCAATGCTCGCGTAGACGTTTCCGGATCGACGCGTCTCGCGTTCCTGGAAACGCTCGTACTCAGCTCGCGCGAGAGCCGCTTCTTCTTCGGCCTGCAGGACGGAGACGGTCTGTTGTGCGACGTCGGCCTTCGCCTGTTCGACGGCGTTCTGAAAATCGGAATCGTCAACCCGAACAAGCACCTCGCCCCTCCGCACGTATGCACCGCTAACTAGTGACGGGTTGACGTAGACAACCTTACCAGACACTTCGGAGGCGAGTGCCACCTCAGCTCTTGGGCTCACCGTGCCGGCGCCAGAGATGCCAAGCTTGCCCGCTCGGAACTCGGCTGCCACCGTTTCGACTAGCGGCGCCTGGGTGTCGGGCGGACGTTGTGGCGGTGCCGAGCGACTGCCGATCAGCGCCGCGGCCCCCGCGATTGCGAGGACAAGTATCGCCAAGGCGATGAGAAGCTGCTTCGTCATGGTTAGCTCCGATCGAGTTGACCGGGGGGATTGGTTGATGATGCCTGCACGAGGTCAAACTGTGGTCCTCTTCCGCCGTCTGTCCATCCGCCTCCCAGTGCACGATGCACGGCAAGGCGCGCGAGTGCGAGTTGCCGACCGGCAACCGACAGCGATGTATTCACTTGTTGCAAGGCGCGCAGCGCGTCGAGGTAATCCGCGTAACCTGATATGCCGGCTTCGAATCGACTCGCCTGCAAATCGGCTGATGCCTGGGCCTCATCAACCTGCGCGAGAAAGAACTCGTACCGCTGCTGCTGTTCGTCATACTGATTCAGCGCGACGTAGGCTTCCTTGTAGGCAGTAAGTACCGTCTTCGCATAAGCTGCCCCAAGTTGTTTGTACTGTGCCTGCGCAGCGTCCACCGAAGCGCGCAATCGGCCACCCTGGAAGAGCGGTGCCGTGAGTCCAGCGACGAGATTCATGGCCCACTGGTCGACGGTGTTGAAGAGGTCGCCGACATCTCCACTCTGCGTACCGATCGAGCCCGTTAGAGAAATGGTGGGAAACAGCTCGGCACGACGGGCCCCAACACGGTAGCGCGCGGCGTCGAACCGGAGGGCGGCGGCGCGCACGTCTGGTCGCTGCACTAGTAGGTCGGCTGGCAAGCCTACGGGGATTGGCTCGAATGACATCGAAGGCGCAAATTCGGTCGCGAGAAACGCATCCAGCTGCCCGGGGTAGGCGCCGAGGAGCACAGCGAGCCGTGCGTCGGCATCGGTTAGCTGCGACTCCAGGTCCGGCAGGCTCGCCTGGGTATTGCGATAGTCCAGTCGGATCTGATAAAGCTCGAACGAAGAAGCGAGTCCACGGTCGTATCGCTCCTCGGTGAGCGCGACGCGTTCGCTCAACACGTCTAATGTCTCAACTGCGAGCGCAATGCGTTGTCGCAGGTCGACAATCTCAAAATAGTTGGCGATCGTTTCCGCGATTACGCCGAGTCGGGCCGTCTCCAGATCCGCTGCGACGGACATCGCGTCGTTGAGGGCTGCCCGGGTGTCGTTGCGGACTCGACCCCAGAAATCAAACTCGTAAGAGAAACCCAGCGAGGCGGAGTAGGTGGTCGTGTTGGCGCGCGCGACCGAGGAAGCCCCGCCGGTGCTGTCTGTGCCACCGCCTCCGCCGAAGATCGAGAAGGCACCGGTGTTTAGCGGCGTGTCCTGGACCGACACGTCCCCCGATGCGGTAACCGCGGGAAACCTTGCACCGCGCGTAGCGCGCAATTGGGCGCGCGCCTCTTCAACGCGACCGACGGCAGCTACGAGATCGAGATTGGCTACGAGCGCGCTGTCGACGAGCTGGTTCAAACTGGCATCACCAAATACGATCCACCATTCGAGGGGGGCGTACGGAGCTGGTTGCACGGTACGGTCATCCGAGATTCCGGGCTCGTCTCCGTAATCACTCGGAATGGCGGCCACCAGTTCGGGTGACTTCTCACTCGGTGCAAGCGAGATACAGCCCGGCAAAGAAGCAGCGAAGAATAAGATCAGGAGGCCGGTTGGGTAGGCCACCCG
>JANQRN010000179.1 GCA_028284545.1 Rhodothermales bacterium
CTGTTTCTCCGCTACTTCCACGGCGAAAACACCTGGGATAAGTCGCACTTCCTGCGGAGGCTACGCAACTCACCCGGCTCCTGGATGGCCTGGGTCTGGTGGAAGTACGTAGTCGGAGACGTGACGCGGCATCCCCGATTCAGACTCGACCGACGTTCCCGCGATGCTTTCGCGGCGTATCTGCACACATCGCGCGAACTGGACCTCTTTTTCCACGACACCGAGTCCAGCGCCTCCTAGCCGGCTTGATTCAGGACACCGCCGCCGTGGGCTGCAAGCGACGGTCGCGGGCGTAGTCGATCAGGGCAGCCCAGGGCAGACCCAGGAGTACGAGCTCTACCATCGACAACATGAATATGATATCCATGGCGAGGTAGATGCCAATGTGCAGCCCCAGTACCAGCTGCATAACGACGTACCGCGTGCGCTTGTACCAGGTGAGAAAAGCAAAGAACTCGGTCACAAGTCCAAAAACCAGCAGTCCTGTGGCCATGGTGTGCGAGGATAGCGCAATCTCCTGCACCGGATTCAGCACGAGGACGCCGGTCCGCGCGATCTCATCAACCGCCTTCTCGTTGATCCACATCCAGAGGTGTCTGCCGTCGGGCCAGCTGAGACCGGTGGCGATGAGCTTCACAAACGCCGCAGATGTGTATCCAAGCCCGAGACTGAAGTAGGCAAAGCCGACGGCAAAACGATCAGCAAACGTCCGGTTCTTGAACACGGCCGCTCCAAGGGCAAACCCGAGAAACGTCATTCCAGCAAGATTCGCTGAATGCGGGATCTCGCCCTGAGAGAATCGGGCCGCGTAGAGTACCACGAGGATCAGAAACGCAACCGCGTACGCCCAACGGTTTCGAAACCAGAACCCGATCAGCCCGAAGCCCGTCAGCACGGCAGCAAGCGCCGGTGCCGTCGTAGAGCCGAACAGGATCGAGATGTCCATGTATCGGGCGATACCCAGCGGAAGAACGACATCCGAAAGACGAGTGATGTAGGAAGCCCAGCTCCAGGCAAGGTAGAGCGACGACGCCACGGCAAACAGTTCGACGGCGCGCCTGAAGACACGCTGACCCGTCGTGTCTGGGCGCTCAAACTCGAACAGGTTGTCGGTAAGAGACCAGTTCACGGCATCAGCTCGGGCGACAGGATGTTGCCAACGGCGCCAACGACAACGACGGGTTTGGCAACGACGGCAACAGAGTCTCCGATGAGCGTCCCACTGACTCGGAAAGCCAGAATCGACTGTCCGTCGTGTCCACGAGGAAAGACCTGGAGCTCAAGCGCTTCAATTCGCTCGGGCGTCCAATCGCGCGTCTTCGACACAAAATTGGCGAGGTCGATAGGGTCGGCGCCGACTGAAGCCGCGCCGAAGGGCTCGCCGGGCAGGTCTTCGAGTGTCGTCGATTTCCAGTCGACAGCGCCACTATCTGAAACGTCCCGCAGCACTACGCGGTGCCATGTGTTACCTGCCTGAGAAAACATTGGATATATGCTGAACGGCCAGAACTCTCCCAGGTTGACCGCGCACGTCACCGCGTAAACGACCATTACGATCGTCAATACACGCGTCGAGGTCTTTTTGGCGCGCGACGCATCGCCAGGATCCGGTGTCATGCCTGGGGTCATAGACTCAATTCGATCAAGTAGGAGAAAGATACAGCCCGTTGCGACACTAAATTCGGGCCCGCGGGTTGGACCGCGTACACCGACGAGCATGAACAGCACTAACCGTAACGATACCACGCCGGATTCCTCGGGCGCGGCCCGGGGATGGGGCGCCCGCCTCAAGGTGTGGTCAGAGACCGCGACCGGTCGCCTGACGATCAGAATATTGAAGGTCGGTTTGACCGGTCTCATTGTCCTGCTGCTCGCGCTTCAGCTCTACCGGATCGGCTGGCGCCAGGTCGTTTCCGAGCTACCCACAGACCCTCGGTTCTATGGCATTCTCCTACTCCTGTACGTGAACCTCCCGCTAGTCGAGGCCCTCGTATACCAGCGCATTCTGAACATTCCGTATCGAAGGCTCGCGCCCGCCCTCTTCAAGAAACGGGTACTCAACCGGGATCTCGTTGAGTACGCCGGTGAGGTCTCTTTCTTCTCCTGGGTACGTCGTGCAAGCGGATTGCCACAGCGTCGTGTTTTTCACGTGATCAAAGACAACGTGATCGCGTCGGCCATTGCCTCGATCGTGTATGCCCTCACATTTCTCGGCGTCGCCGTCGCCCTCGGAGTGATCCCGCTGCCAACGTCGCTCTCGACAACCGCACCGCGTGCCGCCGTCGTCGCGGTCGTGGTGGCTGGCATCGCCACAATCCTCTACCGGTACCGGCACCGGGTGTTTGTTCTGTCCACGTACACGCTCGTCGGAATCGCGGCGCTACACTTCTTTCGACTGGCGGCGGTCAGCGCCCTGCAAGTATTGCAGTGGTACATTGTGTTGCCAAACGTGCCGCTCTCGCAGCTGGTAACGATACACGCAATCCAGGTGATTGCCCACCGAATTCCGTTCCTGCCTTCCCGAGATCTTGTATTCGTGGGCGCGTCGATTGAGCTGGCCCGGGTGATGGAAATGTCGATGGCCGAAATGGCGGGCGTCCTGGTCGCCGCGACAGCGATCGAGAAGGTGCTGAACCTCGTCCTATTCGGGTGGATCACGGCGACGGAAAACTCCCGACTGAACCCTGCGGAACCGAGTTGAAATCTTGAAGCATCTGATCAATATCTACGGCCTCGCGCCGGCAGCGATGATTTTGCTGGCCGTAGCATCCGCGCCCCCGGCGGCCGCCGGACAGGCGAGTGAGCCCCTCGCGAACGGAGATCTCCTGGTTGACGACTTTGAAAGCCGTGAGCCGGGTGCCCTCCCCGACTGGCGGTACCTGGTCGGCAAGTCGCTTGTCCCGTTGGCGGACGAGCACATGAGGCCGCGGGAACGCTTCTACATCCACGTAGATGACGATGACAACCGCGTGTGCCGGCTCTACGCCGAGGGAGAGGCCGTGCACATCGGTCTACCGAATACTGGCGAACGCCTGGATTGGGACTTCGCTCGCCACCCGGGGCTCTCGTGGGACTGGCGGGTACTCGAAGCGCCGGCAAACGCCCGGGAGGACAACGAGCGGTTCAACGACACGCCTGCAGCCGTCTACGTGATCTTTCGGATGGAGGGTTTTCTGTTCAAGCGGCCGCGCGCCATCAAGTATGCCTACTCAGCGACGCTGCCCGTTGATACAGTGGTCTCGTACGGAAAACTGAAGGTGATCGTCGTGTCAAGTGGGTTGGAAGGGTACGGCGAATGGCAGAACATCAGCAGGGATGTGGTCGCAGACTACCGAGCAGTTTTCGGAGGCGACCCACCGTCGCGGCCACTCTCCATCCGGTTGTGGGGAGACTCCGACAACACCGGGTCAGTCGCTGAGGCGGACTTCGACAACATCAGGCTGCTGGCGCCGGCGCAGTAACTCTGGACGAATCGACTGAATCGACTGAATCAACTGGACTCGTACCCGGAATCAACGGAGGCTGGCGACAATGACTGATGTGATGACATCCAACTTCGATACTTCGCTCGACCTCAAGCTCGAACGAATTGTGGCCGTGTCACCCGATCTCGTATGGCGGGCGTGGACTGAACCCGAACACCTGGTTCACTGGTTCACTCCAGCACCGTGGCGGACCACTGCATGTGAAATCGATCTGCGTCCGGGCGGAATCTTTCGAACCGTGATGCAGTCACCCGATGGTGAAGAGGTGGATAACACCGGCTGTTACTTGTTGGTGGAACCCGGTAGACAACTCGTGTTCACCGATGCGCTTCTCCCCGGCTTCCGCCCAACTGAGTCGTCATTCATGACCGCCAGCATAGTGATAGAGGCGCATAGCGACGGATCGAAGTACACTGCTATAGCGAGGCACAAGAGCGAGGCAGACCGGCAGTCGCACGTAGATATGGGTTTTCACGACGGATGGTCCAAAGCGCTGGACCAGTTGGTCGCGTACGTGCGAACTCTACGGAGCGAGTCGACCCGAGCCTAAAACGCCTCAGTCCGCTTCCTGAGAACAAACAAGCCTTCCTGCAAACTCGTCACGAGAACGGTTCCGCTATCGAAGAAGGGGAACGTGCTCCACGCACCGCTGAAGCCGGGGCCGACCTGATACGGTGAGGTGTCGAAAAAGCCCACTTCGCGGGGGTTCTCCGGATCTGCGATGTCGAGCACCTGTAGTCCGTATCTGTAATTGGCCAGATAAGCAAACCCATCCTTCAGATAGAGGTTGTGCGCGCTGGCCGGTAGGGATCCCATGAACTCGGTTGTGAGCACGGGGTCCTCAACATCGGTCAGGTCCCAAATAAGAGTCCGCGTCGTTGCCACATTGCCATTGACTACATCAGCTTCGTCATCCTGATAGAAGTAGCGATGGTCGTCGGTCAGCCAGCCCTGATGGATGTAGCCCGCGTTAGGCGACGATGCCGTAGAGAGAACGACTGTGTTGTCCTTGTCCGTGACGTCTGTGATCTCGAAGAACGCGCCGTTTGAGTTCAGGCACAGTTCGCGTCCCTGATACCGAACATCCGGTCCGCGATAGATCGCGCACTGTGCGTCGTGGGTCCCACTCTCACCGCGAGAGCACCCGACGAACGTAGGGTTCTGCGGATCTCGGATATCGATCATGTGGAGTCCACCTCCGCAGGTTTCGCCGCCGCCCCTGCTTCCCACAGCGTAGGCAAACCCCGTCTCTTCGTTGATCACAATGTTGTGGGAACTGGCGATGCGTCGGTAGTGGACGTCCGGCTCAAAGAGGGCCGGAGCATCGGTGACGTCCCGCAGGCGGGTCAGATCGAACACCTGCATACCATGATCCCCGGCACCATCGGCAACGATGAAAGCATGCTCCTTATAGGTCTTGATATCGCGCCACAACTGTGAGGGTGGCGTTCCAACGGGCTTCGGAAGGTCACCGATCAGAACGGGATTCGTTGGGTCGGTAATGTCGATAAACGAAGTGCCGTCGTTGCGGCCAACTAGCGCGTATTCGCGCTCCGTTACGGGGTCGGTCCATCCCCAGTTGTCGTTGGTCCGAACTCCTCGCGCCAATCCAGGGGCACGCAGAATGGAGTTCGGGATGAATGAAAGCAGTTCAACCGCGTCACAATCGAAGGGCCCGATTTTGCCTTCCGTGCATTGCCTTTCCTCGCCGAGAATAGCCCCGAGAGCATCGGGTGGACTTACAAGCATCTGTCCTTCGTCCCGGCTCCCGTCGTAAACGACAAGCGCCCCGGACTGGTGGTGCATTCCCGGCGCAGTAACCACCACCACATCCTCGTGCGCCACTACGGTGTGTCCGAAAGCATCACGCTCGACGGTCTCAGCAAGCTGGATGTGGCGCGGCTCATCCTGAATCTCAGCGTCCGCCCCGTCCGCCCCGTCC
>JANQRN010000238.1 GCA_028284545.1 Rhodothermales bacterium
CGCTGCGTACCCGATCACCGTTGGCGAGGTCCCGCCCGCCAGCAGGCTTGGGCGGATCATCGGCCCGGTCGTCGCCGGAGCTGCCGCCGCCGTGTCAGCGTATTTGCTATTTTCACTCCGATCTGAGTCAGGGTCTTCGACGTGACGCGGATCCCATCCCGCCTACTCGCCTCTGGCGTCTGCCTGCTGCTTGCCTCGTGCGCCGTGCCCGTGGCACCGACGGGCGGCCCAACCGACGAAACTCCTCCGCTGATTGAAGCGACGTCGCCCGAGGACGCCTCAACGATGTTCGACGGGCGCCGGCTGGAGATCACCTTTTCGGAGTATGTCAATGAGGGCTCCTTCGCCCGGGCCTTCTCAATTACACCGGAGCTGGAGGCGCCACCATCTTTCACGTGGAAACGCCGTACGGTAACCGCCAGGCTCGATGGCGGACTGCGCGAGAACACGACCTACCGCGTGACCATCGACAAACAACTTCGTGACGCAAACGGAGTCACCCTGAAAGAACCGATCGTGTTCGCGTTCTCGACAGGAGCAGAAATCAACCGCGCGGTCATCCGGGGCGCCGTGCGCGATGCCCACACCGGCCAGCCATCGGCCGACATGGACATCTTCGCATACGACGTCGACGACACAACGTCGACACTGCCTGCGCGCCCTCTGTACCGCACCCAGGTCGGCGATGACGGGCAGTTTGAGCTTACGTATCTGGCTGCGGGAACGTACTACGTAGTTGGTGTGGCAGACGTCATCGGCAACAGACAACCAGACGAACGCGAACGCATCGCGGTGTCGGTGACACCGTGGGCCGTCGCCGCTGAGCAACCGGCGGAGCGCGTCGGTCTCCTGGCGTTTCCGTATGACCCGAATCCGCCGTCTGTTCGCTCCGTTCGCTCCGCATCATCGCAGACAATCGAGGTCAGGTACACAGAGCCAGTAGTCCTGCCGATCGTAACCGACGCCGACCGGGAAACATCGTTTATCGTTTCGGACTCAACAACCGGACAGGTTATCCCGGTCGCGAACGCATTCACCAGAGCCGGGGCCCCGGAGACCGTCGTCTTGATAGTCGGCGGGGCAGCAGACGCGGTGGCTGGACGGCAGCTGCAAATCGTCACGCCTTCAGTCGTCGACTCGTCCGGCAACGCGGCGGTACGCGACACGCTGTACACTCGGATGTCCGTGAGGCGGGACTCCTCTGAAGTCAGGCTAGTCGATATCGCTCCGCCACCGGCCGACGGCGATACCGTCGCTACACTTACCGCGCTTGAGTGGCCCGTAGTCGCACTGGACAAGCCGCGCAGTCCGACGGAATGGCTGTCAGTTCACCACCAGGCCACAGGGGTGGCGCTGGACTTCTCCTGGTCTACGCGGGATGGGCGCTCCTATAGAATCGTTCCAGAGCCTGAAGATATCGACGGCCCGTTCAGTCTTACGGTTGATCGAAGGTTCGTCGTCTCCGACGTCGATCGCGACTCCAGCGCCACAAACTGGTTCCGCCGCCTCAGGGACAGTGAACTTGGTGAGATCGCAACCGTTGTTCGAAGTGCCGTCGGCCAGCCCGTTGTAGTTGTCTTTCGGGCGGATGCCCCTGACATTGAGATTATGCCTTCCCAAGTTGAAGGTGCACGGTATACCTTCGCAGGGCTTCGCCCCGGAGCCTATGGCATCCGCGCGTACGTTGACGTCGACGGCAACGGCCAACTATCCGGAGGCAACATCTGGCCCCACCGGCCGCCGGAGCCCGTTCGCTGGGTTGCCGACTCCGTGGTAGTGCGACAGCGCTTTGAAACGGCTCTGCCAGATACACTGAACCTAGATTCAGACTGACATGCTTCCGGTATTGAGTGCCGAGGCCATGCGTTCGGCCGACACGGCAACCATTGAATCGTTTGGGATCCCCGGCTTCACTCTCATGGAGACCGCGGGCCGCTCAGTTGCGCAGGCTGTCACGCGCAAGCTCAACTCACTGCGCGTCGGCAGTGCTCGTAAGATTATCTGCGTTTGTGGCACGGGCAACAACGGCGGCGACGGATTTGTCGCGGCACGCGCCCTTTTCGAGGCAGGATACTCCGTTCAGGTAATCGTGGTCGGTAACGAGGATCGCATGCCACCCGACGCCGCTCACAACTTCCGGCTCGTACGCAAGTGCGCCGCTGGCCAAGAATTCGAGCCGACTAACGCCGCACTTCGAAACACAATCGTCATCTCCGACGACGGCCTAGACCCCGATGCACCCATCATCGTCGATGCACTTCTTGGTACGGGAATCCGCGGTGGCGCGCGCGAGCCGGCTGCCGCCTGGATAAACAGGATGAACGCTCACCCGGCCGCGAAAATTTCAGTCGACGTTCCGAGCGGTTTGGACACAGATACCGGCCGGGCACCCGGGCCAACAGTTCGGGCAGAGACGACGGTCACGTTCGGCGCACTCAAAACCGGGTTACTCTTCAATGACGGACCGCGCCTCGCTGGGAGTACCGTTGTGGTTGATATCGGCATCCCGGGGAAAATTCTTCGAAGCAGAACATCCGGCTCGCAATGCGCAAATCTGGTTACCCGTAGCGACATCACGATCCCGGTCAGGGCGGCCAACGCGCACAAGTACTCAGCCGGGGCGCTGATCGCTGTCTGCGGATCCGAAGGGCTCAACGGTGCCGCAATCATGTCGGCATTGGCAGCCATGAGAACAGGGGCGGGAGCCGTCACGGTGGCCAGTGGCAAGTCGACGGCGACCTCGATATCCACTCGGATTCCTGAGGCCATGACATTACCGCTACCTGAGTCGAACGCCGACCTCATTCCCGAGGACGCAGCGACCTCGTTGAGTACGATTGTCGGTCGAGCCCGAGCACTGCTGATCGGATGCGGACTCGGCAGGAAACCCGGCGCGATAGCGAGTGTCCGCGAAATACTCCGCCGCGATGAGTTGCCCGCCGTAGTCGACGCTGATGGACTCTTTGCGCTCGGCTCGGATGCTGACAAACTGCTGAGTCAACGTCAACAACCGACTGTCCTGACTCCGCACCGAGGTGAGTTCGAACGCCTGTTGGGTTCGGAATGCAACTGGGATGACAGGATCGAACTCGCGAGATCGTTTGCGCACCGCTCGAACTCAGTGGTTGTCCTAAAGGGACTGCCATCCGTGGTTGGCACACCTGATGGACGCGCGTTCATTGCACCGAGTGTTTCGAGCGCGCTTGCTACCGCCGGGGCGGGCGACGTTTTGGCCGGAATGATAGGCGGCCTCGTTGCGCAGGGCATGAACGCGGACCGCGCAGCAATCACCGCGCTATACATCGGCGGGTTGTGCGCTGAGAGGTTCGCTTCCACGAATGCACCACAGTCAATGATGGCGACAGACATCCTTGAACTCTTGCCCACGGTGCTCGGCGAACTTCAGAATGCTTAGTCATCGTGCCGCGGCGCCACTGTGGTCGCTTCTCATTGTCGTACTGTGCCTGATTCCGGGGCAGGACGTACCCAAGGTGGATATCGTGGGCGTCGACAAGATTGCCCACTTCGCCCTGTTTGCAGTATTTGCAATCGTCTGGCGCCGGCGTGCGCGCCCGGCAGGTCTGTTCATAATCCTGCTGTCGGGCTTACTTCTCGCCGTCGGTACCGAAATCCTGCAGGGCGCTCTCTCCTGGGGGCGTCAACCGGACCCATTTGACGTCCTGGCCAACACTCTAGGCCTTGTCGTAGGGCTTGCGATTGCCAAATGGGCGATTTCAGACCAGTAGCGGCAATCTGGCCAAGCGTCGGCAACTTTGACCAGGTGAAGGGGTCTTAAATACTAATCGCCGGGACGCGATCGTTTATAACCTTGCCGAAGCGCAGCGGTTTTCGTAATTATTCGGTTCGCCGCCCGATTCGCCGTACTGTGTTGACGGCCCATCCGACAGAGATCTTCCGAACAGGTACATATGGCACTAAAAAAGACAAGCAAGGCTGACCTTAAGCGGCGATACCCGCTTTACGTCCAGGTGGGCCTTATCGCATCTCTGCTTCTTCTCATCGGTCTGACAAACGCGCCGATGCGAAAGGCTGAGATCCCCGAGTTCATCATGCCGGAGCAGGAGCTCGTGCAGATGGAGGAGATCCAGCAGACGAAGCAACAGGAGACGCCGCCACCGCCGCCGAAACCACCGGTGCCGGTCGAGGTCCCCGATGACGAGATTCTGGAAAACGACGAGCTCGATCTCGATGCGTCATTGGACATCGACGAGCCACTCGCCGACCTGCCTCCGCCTCCTCCGCCAAAGGAAGATGAGCCTGAGCCTGAGCCTGAAATCTTCGTAGTTGTAGAGGATCCGCCTGAGCTGATTGGTGGAATCCAGGGCTTGCACAAGAAGATCTCTTATCCGCCCATCGCCAAGAAGGCTGGCGTCGAAGGGCGCGTCACGGTCCAGTTCGTTGTCGACGAGAATGGCGACGTTCGCGATGCGGTTGTCCTGCGTGGTATCGGCGCGGGTTGTGACGAAGAGGCCCTCCGTGCGGTAGTGGCTTCCAAGTTTAAGCCGGGTCGCCAGCGCGGTAAGGCCGTCAAGGTAAAAATGTCGTTGCCCGTAACCTTCAAACTGAAGTAGCGGGTCGACAACCCCGGACGCAGTCCGGATTTCCAAACCTTTCAACACTGCTTGCAGAGAAGGGCTCTCCGAACTCGGGGGGCCCTTTCTCTTTGCACGGCTTCTCGCTGAATCAGTCGTCGCGACGCGCGACACGGGTGATGGTGCCGTCAGCTTCGCCGAACCAGACCTCTGTGGCCAGGTTCAGAAACAGTCCGTGGTCGAGAACTCCCGGTGTTTGCAGCAGTACCGCGTTCACACGCTCCGGGTCTGCGATGACATCAAAGTGCGCGTCGATGATCCACAAGCTCTGGTCGGTCACGGTGGGGCCGTCCTTGCCCGTGCCTTGCCGGACTTCAGCACGGGCTCCGAGCGATTCGATGACCCGCTGCACGGGCCCGACCGCCATTGGAATGATCTCCACCGGCACCGGCATGCGCGCACCAAGCTTCTGAGTGCGCTTTGTGTAGTCGGCGAGCACGACAAATCGGTCTGCCGCGCTCGCAACGACTTTCTCGCGTGAATGGGCAGCTCCTCTACCCTTGATCAGCCGCAAGTCTTCGTCCACCTCGTCTGCGCCGTCGAAAGCCAGGTCCAGGCGCGCGACGCCGTCCAGCGACACAATGTCGATACCGACGGCGCGGCAGAGTCTTTCGGCCGATTGCGAAGTGGGGACCCCCTTGACTGACAATCCGTCGTCAACAATCCGTCGCCCTATGGATTCGATCGCACGCGCCGCGGTCGACCCCGTACCGACCCCGAGAACCATCCCGCTTACAACTTCGCTCGCGAGTTCTGCACCGAGTAGTCGTTTCGCCCCGTCCAGCTTGTCTCCAGACATACTACTCGTAGCGGAGGGAGTCGATGGGCTTCATTCTGGCGGCTTTAAACGCAGGATAACCACCAAAGACAAGTGATATCACGGTGACAAGCGCAACGGCACCAAATGCCCAGTCCCAAGGAAAGGCGCCCGAGATGTCAAACCGAACAGCAACGAGGTTGCCGACAAGCACTCCCAGGAGAATCCCTACCAGTCCGCCAATCTGACACAGGAAGAATGCCTCGAACAGAAACTGCCGCATGATGTCTCTGCTCTTGGCACCAATGGACTTGCGCACCCCGATCTCACGCGTCCTTTCCGTGACGGATACCAGCATGATGTTCATGATGCCAATCCCCGCGGCGATAAGCGCAATGAGGCCAATCATCGCGCCCGCTGTTGTCAACGTCGCGGTGAACGCGTCGAAGACTCCCTGCATAGAGTCGTTCGTCGTTAGCTCGAAGTTGTTGTCGTCGCCGGGCGGCACCTTCCGGATCGTGCGCATTCTGCCAGTCGCTTCGTCCATCGCGGCCGGGACCATCCGCTGATCGCGGACACGCACGCTCACCGAGGCAATGTTTCGGTTCGGCACGCCGTAGGCGGACATAAGGCGCGTGATCGGCGCAATGATCCTGTTGTCCTGACTGAAACCAAGAAAATTCCCCTTGGACTTCAGCGTGCCAATGACCTCAAACTTGCGACCGTCGAAGCGGATAGTCTTACCAACAGGGGTCTCATTGGGGAAGAGCGCTTCGACGACATCATTACCCAGAAGCACAACCGATCGCGCGTACTGAACATCCTGCTCCGTGATGCCGCGGCCCTGTTCAACCTCAAAGGAAAAATTGACGAGCACGTGTTCGTTGCTGCCGAGCAGCGAGACGTTCGGCTCTGTTTCTCGCTCTCCGTACTTGGCCTTCCCAAGCGAAAAATCTTCAAACGGACTGATCGCAACCGGGATCGCCATGGCGCGCTCCAGTCGCTGAACCTGTTCATAGGTGATCGGCGGCCGGTTACGCATACTTCTGTCGCTCGGACCCATCTGGATGGCGGGCGTACGAGAGATCGTGAACGTCGACGAGCCCAGGAATTGAAGCTTGTCTTTGAAGTAAACGTCGATGACCTTCACCGCCGTCACCGAGACGATAATGGCAAACACGCCGATCACCATTCCCAAGAGCGTGAGCGACGACCGCAGCTTGTGGCCGTGCAGGGAGGTGATGGCCATCCGAAATGCTTCGAGAATCGACATCTATTATTCGTAGCGCAGGGCTTCGATAGGTTCTGACTTTGCCGCGGTCCAGGCTGGTGCCAACCCGAACAACGTCCCGATGAACACGCAAATTCCGAAGGCGATGAGCACAACCGTCCCGTCTAGCGAAGCCGGCAGGAAGGCCTTGACCAACATGGTGATCGGGATCGCCATCAAGATTCCGAGCAGTCCCCCGATCGAACACACGATGATGGCCTCGATCAGGAACTGCGTTAAGATGTTTGACGACTTTGCGCCGACGGCCTTCCGGACACCTATTTCTCGTGTCCGCTCCTTGACCGACACGAACATGATGTTCATCACGCCAATCCCGCCAACGAGCAACGAGAGCGCTGTCAGGCCGATCCCGATTGCGTAGATGGTCGCCTTGATCGGCGCAACAGTCGCGCGCAGCGACTCCTGGTCGTTGATCTCAAAATCCTCGGTTTCCTTGGCATCAAGCCTTCGACTGACGCGCAGAATCCCGGTTATCTCGTCCTTCGCTTCCTCCAGCAGTTCGGGAGCAACCAGCTTTGCCTGAACCGAGACGTCACGGTAGCGGGTGCCGTAGAGCTTCTCAAACGTCTTGAAGGGGATGGTTATCTGATTGTCCAACGACGCACCGCTGTCACCGTCAGAACCCTTCTTCTTGGCAATACCAATAATCTGAAACCGACTGCCGTCGATTCGTATTTGCTTTCCCAACGCCGCTGAGTTCGGAAAGAGACTGCGGGCAATCTCGTAGCCGATCAAACAGACGTGCATTGCCGATCGTTCTTCGTACTCGCCGAAGAAATAGCCCTCGTCAAGGTCAAAGACGTGTACCGAGGTGTAGTCATTCTCAACACCCTGAACGGAGACCGACGGCAGCGTGTGGAACGGCGACGATACCGTGGCGCCTCTCCCAACAACGGCAACCGCGGCAGTCACGTACTCCGAGCGCCGCTCAAGATCGTCCCCCATGGAGGTCGTCATGTTCGGCCGATTGATGTAGTTCCACCAGTCGCTGACGGGACCCCACGGCCATTTCTCGATGTACACGACATCGGTGCCCAACTCTGCAATGTCGTTCTCAAAGCCCTTCTCGAGCCCGTTCACAACAGTGCCCATGGAGGTCACAGCAAGGATGCCGATCACGATCCCAAGGGTCGTCAGCAGCGACCGGATCTTCTGGCTCCAAATCGCTCTAACCGCGATTTCAAGAGCTTCACGAATGCTGGATAGGTTCATGATCAGACGGCGAGCGAGCTGTCGGGTGTCTCGCCGGCGGCATTTGGAGTGAAATTGGGGAATTGCATGCGGGCTCAGGTACGAAAGCGATGCAGTTCGGTTGCATCGCACCCTCGGTTGCGTCTCTTCAAATCGCTAAATTCAGTTAAGAAAATAGAGATCCGCCCAACAGATGGGAAAACTCAGCGTACTGGCAGATTTCTGGGACTTCCTTCGCGTCCGAAAGAAGTTCTGGCTCGCCCCGATTTTGATCGTGCTCGGGCTCCTGAGCATGCTGATAGTCCTGACCCAGGGCTCAGCCCTGGCCCCGTTCATCTACGCGCTCTTCTAGACTGCCCGAGCTAGGCTAGATGGCCTTCTCGAGCCGAAGCCTGAAATCGTTATAAGCGGTATTGAAGTCCGCCTTCACAACGCGGAATCCTTCTCGAAGCCCGATGACCGTCATGCCGGCGTGCATGTTCGGGAACGTGTCGTAGGCGATGCGACGATACCCCCACGAACGCGCCCGGGCGACCATCTCCTCGAGCAGTCGAAGCGCGATGCCGAGTCCGCGGTAGTCCGCCAGTACGCCTCCTTTTGCTGAGTAGAAGAGAAAGCGATTCTCCTTGTAGCCAATCTTGAAGCCGACAGGCGTGTCGTCGCACAGTGCAACGAGCATCATAAGGTCTTCCCTTTCGAACGTGTTGATAACGCGCTCCTCACTGAATACACGCTCATTCAGCGATCGGATCAGATCGATCGACTCCAGACCCACCTGGATCACCCGGATATCCCGGGGATCGTCAATGGATGTTAGCTCTTCGGTCTGCATGGACTGAATATCGACAAACTGCGCGTTCGATGACTACGCATTAAAAAGGGAGATTCGCTGTCTCGTCGCGAGACTCCGAGGACTGTGGCAATTGTTTTGAGACCGGTGCGCCCGGAGCCGGAAGTGACATAGAAGCCTCCTCAAGCCGGATTGGTTCGAGTATCGACTCTTCCACGTCACTGATGTAGCGACTCGGGCGCGCGAAGTACTCGCCCTCCATTCGCCGACGCTGCACCATGGGATACGACACGAAAAGGTTGCGCTCGGCCCGCGTCACTGCGACATACAGCAGCCTGAGTTCTTCATCAAGCGCCTCCTCGTCCCTCAGAGCATATGCCGATGGAAGCACGCCTTCGAGTGCCTGGATGACGAACACCGTATCGAATTCGAGTCCCTTCGCCGAGTGGATCGTTGAAAGGACCAGGGGGGGCTCGTCTTCAACGCCGCTTTCCGCCTCAAGCGCCGTTAACTCGATCGGATCGAGCGCCAGCGACTCGAGGAAGGTTGCCCGGTTAGAGAACTGCGCAGTCAAACCGGCAAAGTGGTCGAGGTCCTGCTGCCGCTTCGGGAAGTCCTCGAAGAACCGCTTCTTCAGAATCGGGTCGTAGTACTCCAAAATCCTCTCTACCTGCTCACTCAAGGTCCCACCGTCAGAGCGGACCGACCGCAGAACTCCAAACAGCGCAACTAGCGCATCCGCGTACTTGTGCGAGAAAGGCCTGTCGTCGATCTCGAAGGGCTCGCCGTCCCCCGACGCCGCCCATGCCACAATATCCTGTGCGGTCTTCGGGCCGATGCCATCGAGAAGGAGCAGGATCCGATTCCAGGCGGACGCGTCCCGTGGATTTTCGACCACCTTCAAATGGGAGATCACGTCCTTAACGTGCGCCGCCTCGCTAAGCTTGACGCCACCGTATTTCACGAACGGGATGTTTCGACGGTTGAGCTCAATCTCGAGCGAGTAACTGTTGAAGCCGCTTCGGAACAGAACGGCCATTCTGTTGAGCGGCGTGTCGTCGTCCTCGCGCAGCTGCGCGATCATCTGGCACACAAATCTGCACTCCGTCTGTTCGTCGGGTGCTGCAATCAGACCGGGCAGCTCACCCTCTCGGGTATCCGAGAATAGTGTCTTCTCGTACCGGCGACTCGCTTTCGTTATGAGGTGGTTTGCCAGGTCGAGGATCGGCTGCGTGGAGCGGTAGTTCTGCTCAAGGCGAAGCACAAGCGCATCTGCGAACCTGTCAGGAAAGGAGAAGATGTTGTCGGGGTCTGCACCTCGGAAGCGATAGATGCTTTGCGCGTCGTCGCCGACTGCCATCACGTTTCCGTGCACCGACGAGAACAACTCGACCAGCCTCGCCTGAAGTTTATTGGTGTCCTGGAACTCGTCAACCAACACATGCTGACAGCGCTCGGCAACAGCGCGTCGCACCTTCTGATCCTGCTCGAGAAGCAGGCCGGACTTCAACAGAAGATCGTCGTAGTCCATGAGTCCGTACCGCTGCTTGTAATCACGGTAGTCGCGCGCAAGCGACTCGACAGGCTCCAGTAGTTCGATGAACTGCGGGTACCTTTGCTCAAGTACTTCTGCCACCGACAGCTGCCGGTTCACACAAGCGGAGAAGATCGCGTGGAGGGTTCGCTTCTTGGGGAAACGGCGACTGGACTTGTTGAACCCCGAGGCAGTCCGCACCACGTCAACGACATCAGCGGCGTCACTTGAGTCGAGGATCGTGAAGTTGTCGGGATAACCGATCTGCGTCGCGTGACGGCGCAGGATGGACAGGCAGAACGCATGGAATGTCCCGCCGCGGACGCGTTCACAGCGCCCGTCGAGCAACCTCGAGGCACGCACAAGCATCTCTGACGCAGCCCGGCGCGTGAACGTAAGTAGCACGACCCCCTCGGGTGGAACACCCGATTCGACGAGGTAGGCCACTCGATAGATGAGCGTACGCGTCTTGCCGGTGCCCGCACCAGCGATCACCAGGTACGGACCACCAGCGGCAGTCGCGGCGGCGAACTGCTGCTCATTCAGTTCACCGGCGTAGTCGAGAGTAAACTTGGGCTGCCGGTCCAGCTCCGGCTCCCGCTGTAGTACGAAGCGTCGTGCCATAACCTCCTATTCAGCACCAAAATAGCGATATACGTGCCGTATTCCGACCTGCCTACGGCGCTGGTTTGCGATGGGCGCGCTTCATAGCTTGGATCCGGCTACCGCCACGTTCCCGTTGGGTCTCACCAACCGCCCAGGACGGCTAATTGGTGGCTTTGCCGAACTATACAGGCGGATACGACTATAGGCCTCCTGGGCGAAGCCCGGAGGACCCTGTCACCGATTTACTCTCTTATCCTCGCCGCAGGAACGCATGGGAAAGGTCATCGCTGTCGCGAATCAGAAGGGCGGAGTC
>JANQRN010000245.1 GCA_028284545.1 Rhodothermales bacterium
GACTCCGAATCGCCCGCTTCACCGGCGACTTGTACAACCGGCTCGCCCGCGAGTGGAATCAGGCTGCCTCTCGGCGCCGCGCTTTGTTGATTACCACGACTGAACCACATCGTGGACGTATCAATGAACCGACCGCGCCAGAGGTACAGCAAGGCGCCGGAGCCGGTGTCGTAGGCGTAGTGATTGCCATTCGGATATCCGACCGAGATGGCGTGCGTGCGTTTCGCCTCACCAAACGCAACGAAGTTGCGCTGCAATCTCGGCCGATCTGACGGCTCGATCTTGTACTCGGCAAAGACATCACCCGGGTCTGAGTCTGCACCCGTTAGCCTGGTCCGAATTGACTGCGAACCGCTGATATACCAACCCAGTGCAGAGAGCGCCCGATGCCATCGACCGCGCGCGTACGTCAACACAAACGAATGTCGACCGCGCGCGAGGTTCACGGTAGCGACCCGTCGTGGCACATCTCCCACAGCGGCAACTTCCGGCGACTCGATGTCAACAACAGTCTGTCCATCAACCTCCAACGTGAACTGCCCCGTTGAAGTGATCTCCATCAGATAGCTTCCCGATGCCGGGATCAGTAGGTCGCCTGAGAACTGCAGCGCAAACCTGTTCGAAGTATCGGCTAACGCTGAACTGATCTGGCTGGTCGGTCCGCCACTCACAAGCCGGAGCGCGGAGACGTCTGGCATCTCCCATCCGAAATCGCCTCTATAGTAGTTGTAGCCAACGTTTGCAACCGAAGCGGGACCTCCATCAAGGAGTTGGTAGCGGACCTTCCTGAAGGCAATCGGACCGCCCTCACTGCGAAAGACGAGCGGAGCCTCAGCGGCCTCTCCCGGGAAGACCGCGCCAGGCGACGGTTGGTCAATGCCAACTCCATCCTGAACAACAACTCCGTTCACCGCCACGCGGACGAACTCGGCGTTTCCTGTCTTGCGACCGCTGCGGTCAAATCGCGGCGCTCGAAACAGCACGTTGACATGTTGCCACAGTCCGGGGGCTCGGGCTACGTCGACAGTCGGTACGCTTTCGCCGACAGATCCAAGTGGACGGCCTCCCTCAACTCTACCGCCCCAGCTGTCGGAGAGATTCAACGCGTAGCGACCCTGCAGCAGGATCTCAGTCTCGGTGCCAGCCGGCACCAGCACTTCGAAGTCGAGCTCAATATCACCGTGATTCCATCGCGTTTGCAGGTCTTCGCCGGGTGTACCGGCCACATACCCGGTGCCGGGTGACGACTGCAGATCACCGGCCTCGGTGCGGCGCGAAACCACGTCGCCGACGACCTGCCAGTTGGCCGGGGGATTCGAGAATGCCGAGAGATCTTTGAGCGCCTCGACGGTCCAACGCGTGGCGGATTCGTCTGACGCGGGAAGCAGCGACTGTGCTACCGTCCTTGCAGGTACCGTGATCGCCACGGCAGCGACCATGACCAAGAGCACGCTTACGGTCGCTGGCCTGGGCACTTGTAGGGATTCGCGCATGCAGCTCTTGTGGTTCGATCGTTCGAAGGTACGACGCTTGCGGCTTCCGTCAATGAATGGTACCGTATGCCTGATGAAACCACTGGTGCCTGCAATCTTCGCTGCATTTGCGGTAGCGCTAATTGGCTGCGACGCTGTCAACAGCGAGGCACCGACATCGGTCACCGGCTTCTGGACGGGATCCACAGACTACACACCCGCAGGCGGAGCGCCCATCCGTCTTCACCTGGAACTTCAGCTCCAGCAGGATCTCGATTCTCTTACCGGAGAGGGTATACTAGAGGTGCAGAATACTTCCTTTTCGGACGGTTCGTATTGGCTCACGGTAGCTGGCGCGCAACGCGACAGCGTCGTCCGCGTGCGATTCAACCGAGTAATTCTCCAGGTATTGTCCGGGTACGATGGTCGATGGTCGGCTGACTCGATGTCCGGCCAGATTACAACGACTTTGGTTCCTCGCGTCGCGCCGGAGCCGATATGGCTTAACCTCCGTCGTCGCTAGCGCGTGGACCCGAGCGGAAGAAGTTCGGCACGCTCGGCCCGTCTTCTTACCGACACCGAGTGATCACGGCAATAAACGACGAGTCAGCAGGTTCGCGTTATGGAACAGGGGCTGTATACTTGGGCAACTGAAGCGAACGACCGTACCCATGCGCGTAATTATTCTTGGAGCCAGCGGCATGATCGGCGGCGGCGTACTCACCGAATGCCTTGAGGACCCGCAAGTCACACACGTTCTGGCCGTTGGACGGCGTAGCCTCGGGCGCACCAACGAGAAACTTAGCGAGATCGTCTCAGCGGACCTCTTCGATCTGAGCCAACACAAAGATCGATTTGATGGGTTTGATGCGTGCTTCTATTGCCTCGGCATTTCGGTACGAGGACTGTCGGAAGACGCCTACCGACGCATCACGGTAGACCTGACGTTCGACATCCTTGACGTCGTGACCGCCGCAAACCCGAATATGACCGTCTGCTTCGTCTCCGGTCAGGGAGCCGACAGCTCGGGAAAAAGCCGCATGATGTGGGCCAGGGTAAAGGGCGAAGCGGAGAATGAACTCCTCTCCCGGGACTACACTGGCTACGTTTTTCGACCGGGCGTAATCCAGCCCTTGAAGGGTGCTCGTTCGAAAACGCCTTTGTATCAGATTCCGTATACCCTGCTGGGTCCGCTGATCGCACTACTGCGGCGGGCCCTGCCGAGCTACATAACTACTACCGTAACGATTGGCCGCGCCATGCTCCGTGCAGCTTCGCAGGGTTACGCAAAGTCGGTCCTCGAGACTGCCGACATAAACAAGCTGGGAGGCGATGGTGTCTGAGGGCGTCGGCTACAGCTCGCGGATGCTCAGCCCTGCAATCGCACTCTCGCCATTTATTGAGAACTACACGATTGTTACGGCTCCGGCACCGTCAACTCCGGATGCCCACGGCGTCATGTTTCCGTTGGGCTACGCAATGATCGAGTTCAACCTTGGCGCCCGCTGGAAAAAATCGCCCGTTCAGATGGAGGCCGCGATTGATGCCGACGAGGCTGGCGATGTTGAAACGCTCGGCAGCAACATCACCAGTTTCACGCAAACGCCCTTGCGACTTCAGCCTACCGGGCCCGTGCGAACGGCGGTCGCCCGGCTGCACCCGCTTGCGCTGAGACACCTGCTCGGTGACGATATTCGAACCAATCGCGTATTTGACGCACAACTGGTGCTGGGCAACGGTTTTCGAGAAGCAGAAGAGAAGGTCGCGACGGCGAAGTCGATTGCCGCAATGAAGCGCTGCCTCGACGAGTACTTTCTGACAGTCTTCCGCTCGCCCAAGATCGCCGTAGACAGCCGTGTGCACGAGGTCTGGCGACAAATCGTGGCCAGCGGTGGAACTGCTCGTCTCGGAAAGGTGATCGAGGTCGCTGGTGTCAGCCAGAAGAGGATGGAACAGCTCTTTCGGACTCACTTCGGAATGACACCAAAAGCGTACTCGGGTATTGTCCGATTCCAGCGCATCCTGGCTGACTATCGTCCCGGCCAGAAACTAACCACGCTGGCACATGCAACGGGGTACCACGACCAGTCCCATTTCATCCGGCACTTTCGCAGCATTGCGGGGACGACACCAACGGACTTCTTCTCGACGCAGTGTTTACATACTTGCAAGATTTCGAATTTGTACAATCGCACCGGCTAACCGGTCGGTATCGTTCGGCTCACTCAAACCCTGCCAGACGATGAAGACACTTGTCCCCTATCTCATGTTCACAGGCAAATGCCGCGAGGCAATGGAGTTCTACGCCCGATGCCTCGGCGGAGAGATCACCATCATGCAGACCTGTGGAGAGTCTCCCATAGATTTTCCACCCGAAGCAGCCGACAAGATCTTCAACTCCGAGGTGCGCGCCGAGGGCGTCTGCATCAAAGCCTCTGACAATCCGGCGAAAGACGGGCAAGCGATCGTCGAACCACCCTTTTCACTGTTCGTTTCTTTCACCGACGCGAGCGAGTATGCGTCAGTCGGTAATAAGCTGGCCGAAGGCGGTCACGTCACAATGGATCATGACGGGGCGTTCATGATGTTAACCGACAAGTTCGGATACTCGTGGATGCTGACAACCGACACCGGGTGAAGACACCTATCATACACCCCACATCGTGAATCCGTCAGACATATCTGCATTCTGGGACCAGCGCTTCAGCTCTGACGCATTTGTGTATGGTGAAGCACCCGACGAATACCTTGCGGCTCAGCGACACCGGCTCCGAAGGGGAATGGCAGCGCTCGTCCCGGGGGACGGTGAAGGGCGCAACGGCGTCTGGCTCGCGCAACAGGGGCTCGATGTCGTTACAGTCGACATTGCGGAGGAGGGTTTGCGGAAAGCCCGCGGACTCGCCAGTCGTCGTGGCGTTTCCTTGACGGCGCTGCAGGCCAACCTCGCGAACTGGAACTGGCCGGTTGCGCACTTCGACGTGGTGGCATCAATATTCTTGCACCTCCCACCAAAAACACGTGAGTTGGTGCACCGGAACATGATAGCCTGCATTCGACCAGGCGGCATTCTCATCATTCGCGCGTTTCGACCAGAGCAACTCGCCTACCGACAGAAGTTCGGATCCACGGGGGGACCACCGGCGCCGGAAATGCTCTTCACAGCTCCGATGCTGAGGGCTGA
>JANQRN010000277.1 GCA_028284545.1 Rhodothermales bacterium
GAAAAGCGTCCACGGTTCACCAGGGTCGGGACGATGTATGACAAGAAGTTCTTCCGGTGACTGGACGCCATCGACGTCTAGAAGTCCGAGACAAACCGAATAGGTGATGTTCGCGAGCCCCTCGGTGCCACGGAGTGACCAGTAGCGTCCGCCGCCGACGGTATTGGGCGCGAGGGTCGCACCGTTCGGCGCCACCGCACTACCCTCGAGCAGGCCGGGCAGCGGTTTGACGTGATGGCGTGCTGCGTAGAGCGTGCCGGCGGCGAGGCCACTCTTCCCGGGATTGTTTGTTATCTCGACGCGGATGTCCACGCTGTCGATAACGACGTCCACCTGATTGTCCAGGATGTCAACTTCAACCACGTCTTCGGACCCGGTTATCCGAACGCAGTCACTGAAGGCGCTTGTCGTCGCGGTCACGCCGGGGGGTGTAACCGTCAGCGCCATGAAGGACCCGAGGAACGTGAACGCCTCCGATGGGTCGACCGGGAATGTCAGCGTCTGAGCGGCGCCACTTGCCAGCTGAGACTGTGAATAGACGCCGTCCGCGTTTCCACCAGTGCACGAGTTCGACAGGAATAGGTCTACGTCGCCGGCGACGCCCGCGTTATAGCGCAGGTCTACGCCATCCGTAGTCACGACGGCCGAGTAGACGCCGGGTGGGTCGGGCGCCGTCTCCGGATAGCCTCCGCTCTCGTCTCCCCACAGGCGAATGGACGGACCCCGATTCTTGAGGAAGCTACTGTAGCGGACTTGATTCCCGTAATCGTCGGAATCCGCGATCAGCGTCCAAACACCGAACCCGCCATTGCCGGCGATAACGTTTCCAACAGGCTCCCCATTCGGGGTGAGCGGTTGGGCCGTCAGCACATTGCTGTTCGAGACGGAGATGACCACGCCGCCGTGCTGGTTCGGAACCACCTCGCCGCTCGTCCGCGAACCTCCTATGATGTTGGCGTACGCGGTGGTCTTCTCCGGTGAGTAGTCCTCGTTAAATACTACGAGCCCGATACCGTTGCCGGAGATGAGATTCCCAACGACAAGCGTGTTGTCGGATCCGCTAATCCAGATTCCGTACCGTGCATCTTCAAAAGATGCTGCACGACCATTGCCAAGCTGGCGGTTGCCAGAAAGCGTCGTGCCAATCGTGTTGAAGGCGATTGCGTTGTCATCGCCGGATGCGAAGCCAGGGGCGCGTTTGCCCTGCGTTCTTCCAGACAACGGGATTGACTTGGTAACGCCTGAGTGTTGGAGCGCTGTGGCAATCCGCCCGGAGTCCTCGCCGAACACGTTGAACTGCCCTCCCAGTATGATTCCAGACGCCGTGTTGCCGGAGATTAGATTCCCGTTTCCGCTGTCGCCGATTATGTTGCGGTTGCCCGTCGCGAAGCCGTTGTCCAGCTCGGAGGGCACAAAAACGCCGACTAAGTTCGGCCGCGCCTGCGTACCACCAGGATCCGTCCCGACCTTATTTCGGTAGATCTCGTTTTCGTTGCCGCCGATGATCATTCCGACGTTCCATCCTCCGATCACATTGTCGGATATCTCGACACCGTCGGCGATCACGAGCTGGATTGCGAATCCCTTGTCTTCCGATTCGCTGCGTGCGAGCTGACCACTTGCCAGCAGTCCGAACGTGTTGTGTTGGATGATTGAGCCTCTGCTTTTCGCGCCACTCAGAAACACACCTCTGTTCGCCGCATTGATCTGGTTGCCCGATTCGGCCTCGGCCCCACCAACATTCACAAGCGCACCACCTTCGTCAGCATCGGGAAGCACTGCGATAGCAAACGCCGGGCTGCCCAGCCTCGCTGAGCCTCCTCGATTGAACCCAATGACGTTAGAAGCAATCCCGGTGTTGTTGGGCGAGCCAACGGCGTCACCGCGATCGATCAGGACGATCCCGTTCTTGTCGTCCTGCGCCACCACGTGGTTGCCGGCGCCGGGTCGACCGATCATCGCCCCGGCGACCGCGCCGTCAAGTGTAATCGCATCAGCGCCGTTCGCTACCAGGCCGTTCCCCGAGGCGTCGCTACCGATTGCGTTGCCGAGGGCTGAAAATCCGTTGGAGCTTGCGTCACTGTCCAGTGTGCCGGATATGTAGATTCCTCCGGCTGCGTTGCCGCTAATGATGTTTCCTGGCGCCGAGCCGACCGAGTTTGTTTCGCCACCGACGGTAGCGCTCGGCACTCCCGTAATCAGGACGCCCATGTGACCCGTCTCGTTGTCGTCGTCCGTTCCATTCGGTAGCGCAGCCGTTCCTGTCGCGTTCAGTCCGATGTAGTTGCCCTGGATTGTGGCCCCGGCCGACTCGCTTCCGCTGACGGTAACGCCGTGCGTCGCATTGCCGGAAATCACATTGCGATCATCGCTCGTCGAACCGCCGATGGTCACCGAGGGGGCATCCTCCACAACAACGCCCTCGGCCAGATTGCCCAGCGCACCCGTGCCGGCTCCGTTCACGCCAATATGATTACCAGTGATGACAACCCCGACGGCATCGGTTCCGCGAACATCAACGCCAGCCGATTCGTTGCCGGAGATGACGTTGTCCGTGATCCGTGAGTTCGGCGAATGGTCGATGACTACGCCATTCTGGCCGTTTGCGACGGCGAAATCCCCGTCTCTGTTTGTGCCAATTCGGTTACCGCGAATGATGTTGCGTGTCGCCGCGGCACCTGACAGCATGACGCCGGGTCCTGAGTTACCGCTGATGACGTTCATGTCCTCTAGATTTTCGCCGCCGATGCGGTTATCCGGTGATCCGTCGATGTGGATACCGATTCCGTTTGCGCTTGCCACGGCCCCCGCGGCATCCGTCCCGATGTGGCAGCCAACCACCGTATTGCCGCCGGGCCCTGACAGCGCGATGCCGCTGCCACTGAAGCCGCCAACGACAAAGCCTCGGATCGCAGATCCACCTCCGGTGATGCGAAATCCATCTCCCGTGCCCGACCCGGAGATCACAACGATTGGCTCCCCGTTGTGACCTGGTTGCGTGGTCGCGTCGATATCGACGGGATGGACGATGTTAGGCAGGTTGGCGGAAAGCGCAATTGTGTGTGGTGCGCTACCCGGCAGATCGAATCGGATGACGTCGCCATCGTCTTCGCGGTTGGCAATCTGGATCGCCGCGCGCAGGGTACACTGGTCACCTGTGCTGACGAGATCGACATCGCACTTGTTGTCATCAAGGTCGGCATCCGAGAGGTCGCCGAGATCGTTGACAACGAGCGAGCCAAACGAGACGCGAAAGGCCTCCGTTTGCCCGTCGGGATTAATCGCAGTCCCGACGTACGACTTGCCGTCCTGCGAAATGGCGTCGACACGAACGAAATCCCATCCGTCGATGTCGTCTTCGAGCCCGGCCTCGATCAGGACGTCGGTCAGGAGTCGGGTGCCATCTTCCTCGGTCCAAAGGAACGCCCATCGTCGGTGAAGCGAGCCACCAATTACGGTACCGTCGCCAGACACCGTCAGTGCTTCCCCCTGGGTGTAGAACTCCGGCAGTTCGAGAGCGACCATGCCGCTATCTGCGGTCCATCGAAACGGCAGAGACCCTGGGCCGGCGTGTGAACTCAAACCCACCACGACGCTGCCATCTGCGCTGACATCTAGTGCCTCCGACGACCCGTTTCCGTCCGGCAACATCCCGATGACGCCTGAGAACGCCGGACCCCAAACTGTAGCGATGTTTCGACCCGAAACCTGATCTATTTGACCGACGACGGTCGATCCGTCAGCCGATATTGCACGAGCGCCTGCATCCCGATCGACGTCAATGAACTGCGTGAGGGTTTCGGCGACCCCGTTGTTCCATCGCGTTGCCCTGAAGACCGTACCTTCTCGTCCAAACCTGTCGACGTGTCCTCTCCTTGCGATACCGGCAGCCAAGGTTCCGTCCGACGACACGTCCACGGCCACGCCGATGGTGTCGAGAGTCGAGAACGACGGGACTCCGTTGACAATCGACCATGTTAGCGGAATGTCTTTACCGTCTGCTTCGCGCGTCGAACCTACGACGACACTGCCGTCTCCGTTGGCACTCCACACTTCCGCGCCTATCGTGCCCGTTATCTCGACAAAACCGTCATCCCCAGACCACCAAAAACTGGGCGTACCCACCACGACACGCCCGTCGTGTGAGATGCCGGTGGGCGCACTCGTGGTCGCCCCGGTCCAGGGTGGGAAACCGAGCGGCTCGAACGTCTGCGCTGACGATCGCGGGGCGACGATCAGCATCAGGAAGACTGCAGCTGGGACAAGCCGGGACGCCATCGAATAGACAGTTCCGTGGTACACTTCTGACACAACGTATTCGGTAGACGCCGATCATCGCCTGGTTCCTGAAGACAGGTCGTAGAAGGGGGCGTCAACGATATAAAGAACGAAGAATCCGGGCGATTCGGGCCAGGCTGGGTGTATTATCTTTGGTACGATTGAGTCTCCCGGGCCCAGCGGTCGTCATCCGCCAGAACCTATTTCCCAGAGTCAGCTATGTCCAATTCCGCCCGCCGCCAACTTGGAACCACAGGCGTTCAGATCTCCACAATCGGACTTGGCTGCATGGGCATGTCCGAGTTCTACGGCAAGGCCGATGACGCAGCGAGCACGGCGCTCCTGCACCACGCCCTTGACGTCGGGATGAACTTCTTCGACACGGCGGACATCTACGGCCCGCACACAAACGAGCGCCTCGTGGGCGCGGCCCTGCGCGACCGACGCGACGAAGCCGTTATCGCCACAAAGTTCGGCATCATGCGCGACGAGAACGGCGGCTGGCTTGGCACCAACGGTAAACCGGACTACGTCCGCGCCTGCTGCGACGCATCGCTAGAGCGTCTTGGTATTGACACCATCGATCTGTACTACCAGCACCGGGTGGACTCCGACACGCCGATCGAGGAAACCGTGGGAGCCATGGCCGATCTCGTTACCGCGGGCAAGGTGCGTTTCCTCGGACTCTCGGAGGCAACCCCCGAGCAGATCCGGCGCGCACATGCCGTCCACCCGATCACTGCACTGCAAACCGAGTACTCCCTCTGGTCGCGGGATCCAGAGGCCGAGCTCCTCGACACCTGCAAGGAGCTCGGGATCACCTTCGTCGCCTACTCTCCCCTGGGCAGAGGCTTCCTGACGGGCGCCATCAGCTCGCCCGAAGACTTCGCGCCGGACGATTTTCGGAGGCACAACCCCCGCTTCCAGGGAGAGAACTTCCAGAAGAACGTCGATCTGGTGAATGCGGTCCGCGGGCTAGCAGCAGATAAGAGCGTTACGCCAGCGCAACTCGCACTCGCCTGGCTACTGCACCAGGGTCAACACATTGTAGCGATCCCGGGGACGACGAAGCGCTCGCGATTCGATGAGAACATCGCGGCAAACAACGTCGTGCTGACCGACGAAGACCTCGCCTATCTGGACAAACACCTGCCGGTGGGAGCGGCGGCTGGCGGCCGCTACTAATGGTTTAGAGTAATCCACCCTGTTCGTTCGTCTGCCAGGGCATGGAACCACCGCTAATCGACCCGCTACACGACCACCCACTAAACGACGACTTCGCCGAGTTCATCGAAGCCTTCGACCCGGTTCTCAGGCGGTTTGTTCGATCTCAGATCTCGAACGATGAGGCGGTGGACGACGTCGTGCAGGACGTCTGGTACGGTCTGTTCCGGTCGCTCGAGCGTGGCGCCATCATCGAACAACCGGAGGCCTGGCTCTACCGTTCCGCCCGTAACCGCATCATCGATGCGTACAGAAAGATTCAGCCGGCCTACCTGGAGCACGCCGAGATCGAAGCCGTGCCGGATGACGAGTCCCCCGAAGACGACCTGTACCTGACGGATTTTTTCGACCTGCTCGAGGCGGCACTGGACGATCTACCCGAAAACCAGCGACTCGTGTTCATGCGAAACGAAATCGAAGGGGTCACCCTCCGCGAGATAGCTGACGACGAAGGCGAGAACCTGAAGACGATCATCTCCCGGAAACGATACGCGGTAATCCGTCTCAGAGCTGCCCTAGGCGACTACTACGAAGAATTCTGGGGCGATTGAAGTATTCCAGGCTGCCGTCCGTCTACCCTTCTGAATACGCAAGAAACGCAATCAACCGAATGCACAATCGAACCTGGAGTAAGCATATGTTTCGCGGATCAAGAAAGTGGCACCGACACGGCCCTGAAGGCTGGGAACGGAGAATGAGGATGAACCGGGGAAGCTGGGGCTACCGACGGCCGAAGCACAACATCCCGGTGAACATCATCGATCATGAGAATAGAATAGAGGTACGCGTACACGCGCTGACGTTTGACGCGGATGATATCGTCGTATCCGTCACCGACAACGTCCTGTACATCACCGGCAAGAGAGAACCGGCAGTTGACAAGCCAGACTTCCTCCTGCAGGAGTATCCGATCAAGTCCTTCGAGCGTTCGTTCGAGCTCGACAGCGACCTCGACGTCGAGAACGTAGAAGCGCGTATGTCAGATGGCGTACTCGTGATTACGATTCCCCACGGTGAGAAGGCCGCAGGACCAGACATCCGGGTCGAGATCAACTGACACGCCGATCGACCTGCAGGTAACTGGCGAGACCCACGCCATTTGCCTACATTCGAGTGGCTTCGAGGGGCGCTGCCCGGAGTTCGGCGCCGTCCCTCAAGCTGAGAGACAGGTCAAATGCGAATTGCCGGATTCGATGTTCGCTCGTCAACGGCGCGGCTCGCGTCGTGCTTGTCGTTCGTCCTCGTGCTGGCGGTCTGTTGTCCTGCGTGGCCGGCACTTGCGCAATCCGGAGAGATCCTCGATCTCAGCACGACGATCGTTCCCCCCTCCGCGTCGGGTTTCACGGTAACGTATGACCGCGCGCGGACATTCGTCACGGGGATCAACGACGCGCGCGAGGTCGCAGGTTTCTTTCAGTTCGACATTGACTGGGTCGACAACGGCGTACCGGTCAGCAGCTTCGGCAACCGGCCGTATTTGTGGCGCGACGGCACTGCGACGGAGTTTGGCGGGCTCAGCCCCGAGCTCTTTCTCCTGACGACGGCTGAGGACATCAATAACGACGGCGCGGTCGCTGGCCACAGCCAGATCATCTACACCGACAGCCAGAACTCTATACACTACGCGCCGCGCGCGTTCGTCTGGGACGGTGGGTTCACGAATCTGATGCCCGGAAATCAGTCCGAACCCGTAGAGATCGCCGGATCCACCGGACGAGGCATCAACTCGTCGCGCCACGTGGTCGGGCACCTGGGATACCAGGCTACGCGCTGGATCGGCCCCGCCGCTACCGTAATCGGCGTTCCGACGGGGTACTACCGAAGTTTTGGCGAGGCCGTCAACGACTCCGGCGTTGTCGTCTTCAACGCGTACGACTTCAGCTTCGAGTACGGTGCGTTCATGTACGAGGACGACTCGGGAATAACTGATCTCGGGGACCTGATGGACGGTGACTGTTGCCCGGATTTTGATCAGACTTATGCCAACGCCATCAACCAGGAAGGAACGATCGTCGGTTGGGGCATCGAGCTGTCTTCCAAGCAGGCAATCATCTGGGACAACGGCGTCGGCAAGCGCCTGCGCCTTGACCCGTTTGCGGTTAACGGCAGCGAGGCGATGGCAATTAACAACCGTGGGCAGATAGTCGGACGCTCGCTCTCCTCCACGGGCAATCCAAACGGCGCGTACATCTGGTTGCCGCTTGGCGACGGACTGTACAACGTAGTCAATCTGAATGACATCCTCCCGGCGAACTCACCGTGGATGCTCGTTGACGCTGTTGACATTAACGAGAACGGCGATGTTGTCGGGCACGGCATGCTCAACGGCGAACGACGACCGTACCTGCTTCAGACCGGGTTCGGATTGACCGTCAACTCCATCGCCGACACACCCGATTTCAACGACACCGACGGCAACGGGGCCATCGACGGTGCCGAATCGGGCAACGGAGTTTGCGACACGGGAAACCAGGTTATCCGATCCGACGGATCGACCGTTCCCGAGTGCACACTTCGGGCTGCGATCACCGAAACGAACTTCAAGAACGGGCCGGAGAACATTCTGTTTGATATCTCAGGCGCGGGGCCACACATCATCGAACCGCAGACGCCGCTGCCGACGATTACCGATGCGGTGAGCATCGATGGATTCACCCAGCCCGGGGCGAGCCCAAACGATGACCGTGACGCGTTCAACGGGACCTTGCTTGTCGGATTGTCAGGCCGCCTGCTGCCAGATGACTCGACATCGTTCGCCGGATTGGATATCGTGGATGACGGCTCCACGATCAAGGGCTTGATGATTACGGCTTTCCCCGGACCAGGAATCACCATCCGAAGTGACACCGCGAGTGGGAACGTCATTCAAGGCAATCGCATCGGCGTTCGCGGTGCCATCGTGGATGACCTCTCGAACCCGGTGCCTGTCGACGGCAATGCCTTCGGAGGTATACACATCGAGGATGCCCCTGGCAATCTCGTCGGCGGTGGAATCCCCGCGCAACGCAACGTCATCTCGGCCAATCGCAGGTGGGGCGTCCGTGTCGCTGGCGCGACGGCGAGCGATAATCGCATCATCGGCAATCTCATCGGGACCGACACGACAGGTACCTTGGATGCTGGCAACGTCGGGCACGGCGTCGTGGTCATCGATGCTCCCGACAACTTTGTTGGGGTCGCCGGCGCGGGCATGCGCAACGTGATTTCGGGAAACGACACCACCGGGGTTCTAATCAAGGGCGCCGGTGCCAGCGGCAATCACGTTCAGAACAACTACATCGGTACCGAAGGTGACGGTACGGGACCGCTAGGCAACTCTGATAACGGCGTTTTTGTCATGGATGCGCCAAATGTGGTCATCGGGGGTGTTGAACCGAGCTCAGGCAATGTCATCGCGGCGAACCTCTTTCACGGAATCAGGATCGTCGGGGCGAGCGCATCGGGGGCGACAGTTCAGGGCAACCTGATTGGTATCGACGAATCCGCAAACGGCTTTCTCGGCAACGGCGCAAGCGGCGTGCGCATCGACGCCGCGCCAGACGCGACCATCGGGGGTACCGACTCTGATGCCGCAAATACGATATCCGGAAATGGAGAAAACGGCATCGAGCTCGTCGGGACGGGAGCGTCGGGCACCTCGATCGTTAGAAATGTGATCGGGGCCAGCCCCGACGGATCCATGGCGATCGGTAATGTCGAAGATGGCATCTCGATAGTGGACGCCCCGCAAACAACGATTGGAGGTACCGATCCTGGCGACGCCAACTTCATCGCGGCAAACGGTCTTGCTGGAGTTGCCATCCGCGGGGCGTCGGCGACTGGCACAAGCGTGTACGGAAATACGATTGGCGCCGACTCCTCAAACGGCATGGGTCGAGGCAACTTCGTTGGCGTCCTGATAGTCGGCGCGTCAGGGACAAACGTCGGCGGCGAAGACCCGGCAACGTCGAACTTCATCAGGCACCAGATTGAAGACGGCGTGCGTATCGTCTCGGGGGACGGCAATCGTGTCCTTGGAAACGGAATCTCTGACAGTGGGAGAAGGCCGATCAATCTCGACATGGATGGGCTGTCGAGCACATGGGATGGCGCTACGCCGAACGACTCCGGCGACGTTGACACTGGTGCAAACGGTCTGCAGAATTTTCCGCAGCTAAAGATCATCGGGACCACAAGCACTGTAGTCCGGGGTGAACTGAGAAGTGCCGCAAACTCGAACTTTCGGATCGAGTTGTTCAGCAACGACGAAGGCGCGCAAGCCAAGACGTTCGAGTCGTTTGTTGATGTGACCACCGACGGAAGCGGACTTGCCGAGTTCACCTATGATGCGGGCTCTCTCGTTGAGACCATCACGGCGACCGCGACCGATGCGTCGGGCAATACGTCCGAGGTCTCGGCGTTACCGACAAAGTTGTTTGACGCCGATCTGGCCGTTATCAAGAAGGTCTCTCCGCGCGCAGCAGCCGTCGGCGACACGGTCCGTTTCAGCGTTCGCGTGAACAACAACGGACCAGACGGCGCTACGGGTGTCACGGTCAGCGACCCCCTGCCCGCAGGCCTAACCTTTTTGTCGGCCGGCGTTGAGGTTGGCAACTATAACTCGGGGTCAGGTGTCTGGACTGTTGGCGACGTTAACACCCAAGACTCACTGTCAATGGTTGTTTTTGCGCGCGTCAACGTATCAGATCCCGTCAAGAACATCGCGACCGTCATCGCAGGCGACCAAATCGACAGCTACGCGGGTAACAACGTCGCGTCTGCCGTTGTAAACGCGGAAGAGACAGATCTGTCGGTGACGAACGTGGTAGACAACCCCGTTGCGATGACAGGAGAGACTGTAGCATTCACGGTCACTGTCGCCAACGCAGGTCCGACACCCGCAACAAACGTCAGGCTCCTATTCCAATCAAGTGCGGGTCTCGCCGTGACTGGCACTGTCGTTTCGCAAGGCGGCTACGACCCGGTGTCTACGACGTGGGACGTGGGCTCGGTTGCCGTTTCGGGTTCAGCAACCATGACCGTTAGCGCGCGCGTCGACAGTACATCAATGCAGGTCGGCTACGGGCGCGTTTACTCAGACGATCAAACGGAAGCAGATCCCTCTGACAACGCGGCTTCTGCTGCGGTAAACGACGATGGGCGCTCAACCGCCGCCATACTCCGAGTCATTCACGCGATCGCCAACGTTGCGCTGGACACAATAGATGTCTACGTCGACGGCGTCCGCGTATTCGATGACCTCGGATTCAGGGAGTCGGCCGAAACCACAATGCTTGCTCCAGGTACGCACGAACTCGCCGTCACACCCGGCTCGGCTGCCTCTGTCGCCGATTCCGTCAGCGCCTCCATGATCGCGGTCGCTGAGGGTACGACGCGGCTCGAAATCCTCTTCGACGACCCCCCGGCAGGCGTTCAGATGGCTGGTGCGGCCAACGTCCCCGTATCCGCGGTGCGCGAGGAAACCGCAGACGTAGCGTTCTTCAACGGCGTTTCAGACGGTCCGCCGCTGGAGGTGCGCCTTCTGGAGGGTGACTCCGGAGAGGGTTCGCTGATAAGATCACGCGTCCCGTTTGCCGCAACGTCGTCGAGTTTCTATTCGCTTGATGCTCGGCCCTACACGTTCGAGTTCATCGCGACTGAAGCTGGCGGACCGTTCGTCGCTCGGGAGGTGGTGGCGGCGATCACAGTCGACCTTATTGTAAGCGCCGGTCGAACATTGGCGCTCGTCCTGTCTGGACATCCGAATCCACCAGCGGGGTACGAAGCAACCCACTATCTGAACGTCGGCGTCGTCGCGATGGACGGGTCGGTAGATGAGCGGGGATCACCGGTCTCAAACGAGGTCGTCCCGGGCCGCGGAGGAGAGGCCTACGAACTCGGCGCCAACTATCCGAACCCGTTTGCGCATACGACGACCGTTAAATACCTCCTGCCCGTCCCCGATGCAGTGACGATAGAGGTGTTCGACGTCCTCGGAAAGCGCGTTGCGATCGTGCGCGACGATGAGCAAACGCCGGCGGGAGAGCATGAATTGACGATCGACCTGTCTCATGCCCCTTCGGGCGTGTACGTGTATCGCCTGAGTGCACCTGGCTTCGTTCGCTCTCGCACAATGATGGTGGTGCGATGAAGGGCCCGCTGCGCATAGCGATGGTGAGCGCGCTCCTGCTTGCGCTGTCGGTGGTCGCGATTGTCCACTACGCTTCAGACGGCGTCAGCAGTGCCGACGAGCGTGCCGCCGCTCGAGCCGAGCGGGCGACGTTTGCCCAGGCAGCACTCGAGTTGGAATTCCTGAAGACGGTCGACCCTGCCCTTGGCATCATTCCGGCGGAGCGACTGTTCGTCGCGAGACAGATTGCCAGCGAACTCAAGGCGTCGAAACGAAACTCGAGCACGCCGGGCGTTACAACGGACTGGGCTGAACGCGGTCCTTCGAACGTGGGTGGCCGGACACGCACGCTAATGTTCGACCCCAACGACACAACGAAGCGAACCGTTTGGGCGGGCAGCGCGAGCGGCGGGCTCTGGAAGAACACAGACAGCGGGAATCGCAGCCAGCCGTGGGTACTCGTCGATGACCGTTGGAACAACCTCGCCGTGACAACGATCGCGTTCGATCCCAACAATACGACCGACTTCTACGTGGGGACCGGCGAAGGCTACAACAATATCGACGCGGTACGGGGTGGAGGCATCTTCAAGTCAAAAGACGGAGGGCAGAACTGGATCCAGCTGCCAAGTACCTTCAATCGAGCGGATCCACTGAATGCAATTCGCACGTTTTCGCATATTCAGAAGATCGTCGTGCACCCCGACTCAAGTCACATCTTCGCTGCAACAGTATCCGGGGGCGTACAGCGCTGCACGAGCCCATGCGAAGCGCGCGGCGGAGGTGTCTGGCGGCCCGTCCTTGGAGGTCGCGCGGCTTCAGATATCGAGATAGGTGCAGACGGAACCATCTACGCTGCGGTCGGCCTCTGGCGGAACAGCAACATCTTTCGGTCGACTGACCGCGGCCTGACGTGGGATAGCGTTGGTGTGCGTGTCGGTGGAGGCATGCCGCCAAATTCCCGTCGCATCGAGCTTGCCGTTGCTCCATCGGACGAGAACATTGTTTATGCGCTCGTAGCTCATCGTGTGCCGGAGGGCACAGACTTCGTCACCCGCGTTGAGGGTCTCTACCGCTCCGACAACAAGGGCAACTCCTGGACGAGGCTCGCGAGCCCCGAAGATTCTGACGCGGGAATCCCCGACGATGATTTTTCCCGGGGACAGGCCTGGTACGACCTCGCGCTCGCGGTCGACCCGAACAACTCGCATCACGTCATTACGGGCGCGGTAGATCTATTCAAGAGTAAAGACGGTGGTGGCAGCTGGGACCAGATCTCGCTCTGGACCAGTTCGCGGTTCGCGTTCCTGGATCCCCCGATTGTCCACGCAGACCACCACGCGATCACGTTTCAGCCGGGCTCGTCCGACATCGTCGTCTTCGGCCACGACGGGGGTTTCTCGTTTGTCGTCGACGCGACGGAAGATCAACCTACGTTCTTCGAACACAACAAGGGGTACAATGTAACGCAGTTCTACTCGGTCGCTTTGAGTCCGGATGCCGGATCAAACGTGATGCTCGGTGGCGCACAGGACAACGGGACGCAACGGTTCGACACGCGAGGGATCGACGCGACATCCCAGGTGAAGGGCGGCGATGGTGGTTTCTCGTTTATTGATCAGGATGACTCGCACGTCGCAATCGCTTCCTACGTGAATAACACCTTCGCGAGAAGTACCGACTCGGGGCAGAGTTTCGGCGAGGACCTGATCAGCGACCGCAGTAGTGGGCGGTTCATCAATCCGGCAGACTACGATGACCGAGAGGACATCCTTTTCACAGCGCGTGGTCCAACCTCGATCTATCGCGTTCGGAATGTCGTCGAGGACCCGAGTGATGCCGAGGAAGTCAATCTGGGCCTCGGGGCCATGGCGTCACATATTCGCGTTTCGCCCTTTGCGTCTGAGGGAACGTCGACGCTATTCGTAGGAACGGAAGGGGGACGCGTATACAAAGTCGAGAATGCCCACGCAACGCCGACGCTGACCGAGATCACGCCGGATACCGCCGGCTACCGGATTGGCGGGCGCTTCGTCTCGAGCATCGACGTCGGCGAAGACGAGAAGCAGCTGCTCCTTACGGTATCCAACTACGGTGTACGTTCAGTCTGGGAGAGCCGGGACGGCGGGTCATCGTGGTCTTCGAAGGATCAATCACTTCCCGACATGCCCGTTCGCTGGGGGATGTACAACCCCAATGAACGTAAAGAGGTGCTCATAGCCACCGACGCCGGCGTATGGGAGACGTACGACATTGGAGCGGCGAATCCGACCTGGGTACCGTCAGAGACCCTGCCGATGGTTCGCGTAGACATGCTTCAGTACCGCGCCGCTGACGACCTCGTCGTTGCGGCGACACACGGACGCGGAATGTGGACCGCGCGGATGAGGTCGAGTGTTGGAGACGTCGACGTGGCGCTCGTAATCGATCGATCTGAAAGCATGGACTCGCTAAACTACATCGGTCCCGCGAAGACCGCAGCCAAGTCGTTCCTTGGCCTGATGCGACTCGATGACTATGCCGCTGTGACGAGCTTCAGCAGCTCGGTTACGGTCGAGCACCCACTCCAGAAACTCGCGACCGAAGCCGGCCGATCCGCTGCTCAGGCCGCTGTAGACGGAATTACGACCGGAGGATTCACAACTCTCGGCGGGGGTATGCAACGCGGATTGACCGAGTTGAACAAAGGGCGGATCGAGAACGTGCAGGCGATGATCCTGCTAACTGACGGAAAAGAAAACCAGCCACCATACGTAGCCGACGTTCTGCCGGCGGTGCCCGATAGTCTGACGGTGCACACCATCGGACTCGGACCCGACGCTGATCAAATCTTGCTTCAGCTCATCGCAACGGAGACCGGCGGCTCGTACAACTTCGCACCGTCGCCAGCGACGCTCCAGCAGGTCTACGACGATATCCGCATGCAAATCGACGGAACAACGCCGATTGCACGCATTGCAGAGGTGCTTGCTGTCGGTGAAGCACAAACGGCAGGTGTGACGCTAGACAACAGCGTGAGCGACGCGCGCTTCAAGTTCTTCTGGTCTGGAGAAACACCGTCGATTTCGGTAACGGATCCGTCGCGAACGGTAATGAAGTCCGGCGAGTCGAGTCCTGGTGTCTCGTGGACGATCGGCCAGGACTACGCCGTAGTGGAAGTCAAGAATCCCGAGGCCGGTAGCTGGCAGATCGAGGTCGAGGCCAACGCTGAGTCTCTGACATCGACGCCCTATATGATTTCCGTTTCTGGCAAGTCCCCGATCACGCTCGTACCGCTGTTACCGGGCGCCATAGAAGAGGGTGCGGCCGGGCCGGCGGAGTCGGCGCCCGTTAGGATCGCGGCCAGGTTGCTTGCGGATGGTTACGCGTTATCCGCACCGGTGGTCACGGCCGACGTACTTGTGCCGACCAGCAACCCGAGGGCCAACGGGCGTCTCTATGCCGATGCCGATGGCGTTGTTGATATCACTGGGAGCGAACAGTACCGCACCGTTAAGCTTCGTCTCTTCGACGACGGAGAACACGAAGACGGCGTCGCTGGCGACGGTGTTTTCGCAGCGCTGTTGCCCATCGCCGGCGTCGCTGGCTCCTACAGCGTGGAGCTGTCCGCATCGGATTCTGGCTCAGGGAATATGCGAATCTCCAGGCGGGCGGGCGCTGCGTTCGTGCTGACTTCCACCGCGCCGGATGCAGAAGAGGCAGACGTTATCGACGATTCGGACACCGTTCTCGCACTCGGGCAAAACTATCCGAATCCCGTCAACCGTATCACCGAAATGAGATTCAGCGTTCCCACTGGCGCATGGGCAACGCTCACGCTCTATTCGATTGACGGACGCAGAGTCGCCGTTATTTACGACGGCGAGCCGGACCCGGAAGAAGAGCTAATCGTATCGTTCGATGCGACCGCGCTCGCGCCCGGCGTCTATCCGTACGTGCTGGATGCGGCGGGTAAGCGGTTGACGCGCCGACTCGTGGTACAGCGGTAGCGGGGCCAAATCGGCGTGCGAGAAAGTCGCGTAGAAATGCCAATCGAGCGATATTCGCAGTTTGGGGCGCGCCTCCACGTTAAGGCGTCCAGCTACCTGTCGATACGGATCTCAAGTGCGCTCGGCCGACAGAATTCCCAGCCCGCCGGCGCCAAGTATTCTAATTGTTCAATCGAGACATTTGTATCCATGCTCGATTCGTCAGGACCCGATCCTGCAATCCTTGATCCAGACAGGCTTCGCGCGCTGCGAGAAACCGGTCTGCTCGATAGTCCGCCCGAAGCATCTTTTGATCGACTCACGGAGCTCGTGCGGCGCCTGCTCGGCGTACCGGTATCGTTGATCTCTCTGGTGGACGTTGATCGACAGTTCTTCAAAGCCCAATGCGGGCTCGAAGAGCCTTGGGCATCCCAGCGCCAGACGCCGCTTTCACACTCCTTCTGCCAGCACGTAGTCGCTACCCGTGAGCCGTTGGTCGTCGAATGCGCGCCGCTACATCCGGTAGTGCGAAAGAATCTGGCAATTCGCGACCTCGGTGTGATTTCGTATGTCGGAGTTCCGCTGACCACACCTGACGGGCACGTGCTCGGCTCACTGTGCGCGATAGATAGTGCAACCCGTGAGTGGTCAGAGGACGACGTTACGCTCCTGCAGGGCGTTGCCGGTCCAGTCATGAACGAGATCGCCGTTCGGGCGCAGGCCAAGGAGATTCACGAGTACGCGACACAGCTTCAAATCGCGAACGCCGCGAAAGACCGTTTCTTTTCGATTGTCGCACACGATTTGCGTAACCCGCTGCAAACCATCCTGGGATACTCCTCCGCGATCGCCGAGGAATGCCATAGCCAACCCGATTCGGAGATCTGTCACTTCGCCTCACGTCTCGACGCCGCGGCGTTCAGTATGGGACGCGTACTCGACAGTCTGCTGCAGTGGACCCTCGTTCAGAGCGGAAAGATCAAATACGAACCATCGGTCTTCCACATCGACGAATCTCTGAATGCCGCAGTGGATCTCGTGATCGCGCAGGCCGAACTAAAGGGCGTCCACCTGGTGCCCCCCAGGCCTTCGAACTGCTTCGTCGAGGCTGACTCAGCTCTCGTGACTTGCATCGCGCACAATCTGCTCACCAACGCAATCAAGTTCACGCCGAGTGGAGGCCAGGTCCTCGTGCGTGTCGACCAGTTGGGACCAGAAGTCCATGTTACCGTGAAGGACAATGGGATCGGCATGTCGGAAGAAGTCCTCTCCCAGCTGTTCAGGATCGACCACGAGATAGCACGACCTGGGACCGACGACGAAGCAGGTACAGGTCTCGGATTGATAATTTGCCGAGATCTCGTCGAGCTGAACGATGGCAGAATCTGGGCCACGAGCCGACCTGGAGAAGGAACGACGTTGCGATTCGCATTGCCGGGGCCTGCCCGCGAAGAGGCGATTGATCGATCAAGCAGCCGTCCAAACGTAGACCGTGACAGTATCGCGGGTGGCCATGTAGACGTCGGCCTGCCGCAGGGAGCCGGAGACGCAACCCGCTAGCGTCCTTTAGACTGTGCCGGCCCTCCCTAGTTCACGTAGGGCAGTGTCGGGGCGTGGCAGATTGGCGCAAAACTCGGCCATGGACTCGTCCGGAGTGGCGTCTTGCGCGACAACCGCGGAGGTAAGCAGGAATAGCGCCGAGAGGGCGATTACCTTCATCGTTGCGACTGTTCGGATTTCGGAAAGCTTCGCCCCCCGACATTGTAATCAAGTGCGGGTGTACCGAGCAAACGGGTTGTCTCCGGATCACGCCAGCGCCTACATTGGGCCGTGGATAGCGTCGCTGCTTCCGGTCCCCTGTCACCAAGTCGCCCATCCTGTTGACCGATACTTCCGCAACCCCTCGCGCAGTCGACTCTGTGCGCTCGTACCGCATACAGAGCATCGATATGCTTCGCGGACTCGTCATCGCGATCATGGCTATAGACCATGCACGGGATTTCCTGATGACGGCCAGCGAACTGGACCCGATGACAAACCCGGATGTGTCGGCCGGACTCTTCTTCACGCGATGGGTGACGCACTTCTGCGCTCCGGTCTTTGTGCTCCTAGCGGGCACGAGTGTCGGACTCATGCAAGCGCGCCGCAGTCCACGCGAACTTGGACGGTTCCTCTTGACGCGCGGTCTCTGGCTGATCTTCGTCGAGGTCGTCATTGTCTCGACTGCCTGGTCGTTCGCCCCCACGGGTATCGACGAATTCGGCGGATCAATCATGATCGCGATGCAAGTCATCTACGCAATCGGGGCATCGATGATCGTTCTCGGCGCAGCCCAATTCATGGGCCGGCGTGCGTGCCTCGCACTCGGACTCATTATCGTGTTGGCGCACAACCTCGTCGATCCGGTTTGGCCAACAGGACAGCTACTGGAGACAGGCCTACCGCTCTGGGCGAGCCTGCATACCCAAATGGCGTCACAGGCCGGACCGTTCTTCGTGCTCTGGGTCTATCCGCTTGTCCCCTGGATCGGCGTTATGCTCCTCGGTTTCGGGACAAGCGGCATCTTCGAGCGCAGTCAAGAAGATCGGTTCCGATTGCTTGTGAAGATCGGCGGTGCACTCACCCTCGCGTACATCGCGCTTCGCGCCATCGATATGTACGGTGACCCAAATCCGTGGGTCATGCAAGAAGGCGGCGCGATCGCAACCGTCATCGACTTCCTGAATACGACCAAGTACCCACCGAGTTTGTCCTTCCTGCTGATGACCCTCGGGCCTGCGGCAATCTTCTGCGCGTACGCTGAACGGATGTCGGGATTCCTGAAAGACGCGCTTGTTATGTTTGGCCGCGTACCGTTCGCTTTCTACGTGTCGCACCTCTACCTGCTACACTGCATGGCAATCGCACTCGGACTCGTGCAGGGTTTCAAGTTGTCGGATTTCCTGACCGTGTACTTCTTCTTCCCGCCCGGATACGGCGTGTCGCTGCCGCTGGTCTACGTCGGATGGCTGGCGGCAATGCTGATGCTCTACCCCTTCTGCAAGTGGGTCGCCGAAGTAAAAGCGCGCAAGCGTAGCTGGTGGCTGAGCTATGTCTAGGTAGACAATGTCCTTACGCCGTCGCACCATTCACAAGTTCAAGACGTTCGCCTGGTTTGCCGTCGTTTATTCTGCAATCGGCATCCTCTGGGAGTATGTCGAAATGTCAAACGTATCACTGAACGGTCCCGGCGCAGGACTCGCCGTCGGACTGACCCTGGCCGTCGTCGAGGAGTCGCGCATCGCGCACTTCACGCGGTCGATGTCGTTTTCCACGGCGATACTCGCCAAAAGCCTCGTCTACCTCGCCGTCATTGCTGTTCCTGTTGTCCTGACGGGATTTGTATTCGGACTGGTCGACGGGCACGCATTGTCAGACTTCTTCGCGTGGATCCTCTCACCCGGTTTCGTGATCGACCTCGTGCTGATCTACGCGATTCACCTGACCATAGTCTTTGCGCGACACCTCAACAAGCTGCTCGGTCCGGGAACGCTCATGCGATACATCACGGGCCGGTACCACAAACCGAGTTCGGAGAAAAGAGTCTTCATGTTTCTCGACTTGAAGTCCTCGACAATGCTCACCGAGGCTATGGGGCAGGACAAGTACTACGCTTTCCTGAACGCGTTCTTCAGAGACCTGTCAGAACCGATCGTCGATCGGTCTGCCGAGATCTACCAGTACGTTGGAGATGAAGTTATCCTATCCTGGCCTTTTGAAGATGGAGTCCGGGACGCAAACTGTGTCCGAATCTTCATTGAGATCATGGCGCAGATACAGAATAGGCGCGAGGACTACCTGACCGACTTTGGTCACGTCCCGCAGTTCAAAGCCGGCGTTCACTACGGAGACGTAATCGCTGCTGAGATCGGAGACATCAAGAAAGAAATATCATACTTCGGGGATGTGCTGAACACCACGGAGCGTATTCAGGCTAAGTGCAATGAGCTCGGGCACCTGTTGATCGCTTCCGAAGAGCTTGTCGCCACGGTGCAGATGCCGCTGTCAGTAACCCCAGAGCCTCTGGGCCGCGTCGCGCTGCGGGGGAAATCCGAGGCAACAGCATTGGTCGGGCTGTACGCCGCGTAGCGAACGGCGCCCGCAAGACGGGCGGAAACGACACCGTTTGACAACCTTCGATTCGATTCGTAGATTACTTCTAATCGAATCGAAGATGCAGTTGGAAGAGCAATGCGCAACCCGATTACTCCGCTGGGTGGGACCGAGATGGAGATACTTCGCGAGGTCTGGACCCTCGGCAGCGCCTCGGCCCGAACGGTCCATGAGCGGATTTCGAGCCGCCGCGATGTGGCCTACACGACCGTTACAACGGTAATGAAGAACCTCGCGGACAAGGGGTATCTCTCGTTTGAACGAGACGGTACTTCGTTTGTCTACTCCGCGGCGCGACCCGCCGAGGAGGTCCGGCAATCTCTCCTCTCGACAATCGTCGACAAGGTTTTCGGCGGTTCGGCGCGATCTCTGATCCAGTCACTCGCAGCGCATGAATCGCTGACCGATTCTGAACAGGCTGAGGTACATCGCCTCCTGGAACAGCTGCCGGGTGAAGAAGATGACTGATGTGCTGCACACCCTCGCTGATATTGGAGCGGCGTCGATCGCAATCGTTTGGGTTCCGGTCCTCGCGTGGACCGCTACCGCGATCGTCGTCGACGTTCTGGTGCGTCTCGCATCAACGTCGGCTCGAGTTGGGCTTCACGCACGCGGTGCGCTGCTTGCGTTGCTGCCACTGCTGATACTGGTGCCTCCCTTCCTCGCGCATTGGGTTCCCTCCCT
>JANQRN010000137.1 GCA_028284545.1 Rhodothermales bacterium
GGCCTTGCCGGAAGCGGAGATCCTTGCGGTTGAGCCGGACCCGGCGATGCGGCCTGCCATCATGGCGCGCGTTTGGTCCGACCCTGACCTACGCAGGCGTGTGAGCATCCTGCCCATGCCCATCGCTGCAGCTCCGTTGCCTCCTGTCGTCTCAGGGGTTGTCGCAAGTGCGGCTCTCGTGCATTTCAGCCCAGACGAACGAGCACAAGTCTGGAGGTTGCTCGCCGATCGGCTCTCGTCCGCCGGACGCGCTGTGATCGAGATTCAATGCCCAGTCGCTCAGGACGTGACCGAGACGTGCGTAGCAACCTCACAGGTTGGTCAGGTTGTCTATGAGGCCTGGGCCTCTGCAGAGCGGATCGATGCAATGCGACAGCGCTGGAAGCTTCACTATGTTGCCCACTTGAACGGCGTGGAGATTGATCGACAGTGCACCGATTACGTCTGTTGGGTAGCCTCTGCCGAACAGGTGCTGGGTGAAGCAGCCACAGAGGGACTGGTGGGGCACGCAGCGAACAACCTCGTCATGCTGCACAAGGGAACGAGCACGACGTCACCGCACCGCTAACGCAAGTGCACTCCCGAACCTGCAGGAATGCAGGAGTTCGGGGCCGACTTTCTTGTAAGCTACTCGTGGTGGCGAGAGCGTCGATGGCGCAGATACGTTGGAATGAGCGCAGCGCGGGGCATACAGGCAGATAGAATCCGCTCTCTCGATTTGCTGCGTGGCGTTGCCATCCTGGGAATGCTGGTAGCAAACATTCCTTGGCACGCGGGCGATTCGATGTCTCGCGTGATCGATCCGGACTCGACGAGCGTGGCGGCGTGGCTGTTGCAGTATCTCGTTTTCGACCAACGTTTCTTGCCGATTTTCTGTATGTTGTTTGGGGCGGGTGCACTGCTGTTGGCGGCTCGGCCGAGCACGCCGCGGCGGTTTACGTCGTACTACTTGACTCGTATGGCGCTCTTGTTCGCGATTGGCGTCGCGCATGCCTATCTCCTTTGGCCGGGAGACATTCTCATCACCTACGCCGTATGCTCGCCGTTCGTGCTCTTGGCGTTGAACTGGAGCGTAGCTCGTCTCCTAGCTGTAGGTATTCTGCTGAAGACCATCAATCTGGTCATTGGTGAATGGCCTCAGGTCTACGAAGCGACGTTGGAACGAGTCTTGTTCTCGTGGTGGGTCGACTATGGCGCGGCCCCATCGACGATCGCGGAAGCCTATGCCGGTAGTTATGCGGGATTGTTCGAGTACAACGGGTGGCGTAACCAGTTTCTTCAATGGACGGCGCTACCGTATTTTAGGATCTGGAACGCACTTGGCTTCATGCTGATCGGCATGGCGTTGTACAAGCTGGGGGTGCTTCAAGGAGCCCGATCGGCGTGCTTCTATCGCCGGTTGGCGGCGTTCTCTCTGGCACTCGGATTGCCGCTTGTCCTATACGGAGTCGTCGCGCGAGTCGGCGTAAACCCGACCGTGGGTCCCTATCTCGGTTTCGTGGACGAGCTGCCTTTGCGAAGTGTTTCCTTCTTGCTGGGTTGCGCGATCTCGTCTTTCGCCGTTCTCGCTGGGACGCATCTGTTCTTGCACCGGTTTGCTGGGCGCGTGACCGAACCGATAGAGCGAGTCGGTCGGATGGCGCTGACCAACTACTTGCTCCACTCGGTGTTTTTCCTGCTGCTTTTCCATGTGCTCAAGGTGCTGCCGTTCGACACGCTCGATCACGACGCACTGCTCATGCTCGTGGTGACAACCTGGCTGCTGCAGATTGCCCTGAGCTGGTTCTGGCTGGCGACGTTCAAGCAGGGGCCGGTTGAGGCGTTGTGGCGCCGGTTCACGGCACTCCTCACACGATCTCTGCGGATCACCACGGGCCGGGCCACTGCCCAAGAGCACCAGCCCGATTAGTACCTTGCCGTTACCTCGAGACCGACGACGCGCGGTGAACCGAGGGGCGAGTAAAACAATCCGTCGGTGCCGAACGCGAGGTTCTCGATCGCGAGGCCACTCGCCTGCCGTTCGTTCGTCAGGTTCTCGCCGAAGAGTCTCGCCGAGAATCGGTCATGCTCGTAGCCGATTTGCACGCCGAACGTTTCAAACGCATCGCGAACGGCATCGCCACGGGCACGTAGGGACGTTTCGCCGATGAAGTTCGCCTCAGCACGGAAGAACACGCCGGAGGACCATTGGTATCGGACCGAGAGGCCGGCGTCGTAGTCCGGCACGAACTGAATGTTGCGGCCGCGAAGGTTCAGGGTGTCGTCGAGTTGAAGATCGCGGTACTCCGCGTCGATGATTCCGACATGCCCCCGCACAGACAGCGCATCGGAGATACGCCAGTCAGTCTCAAACTCGACGCCGTGGCTGCGGATGGAGGCGTCCGAGCCGATAAAGTCGGTGCTGACCGGGCGCCCGTCCTCGTCGGTGGCAATCTGCACGTCCTGCCAGTTGTTCGACGTGATGTAGAACAGGGCGCCCGACGCACGCACGCGCCTGTCGGGGGATTGCCATTTGAAGCCGATCTCCCGACTCCACAGCGTTTCCGTCTCGTATGAGATGATGCTGTCATCGACAACGCCCTGCTGGATCGCGACGAGATTGAACCCGCCGGGAATGTAGCCGCGGGCTGCGGAAGCGTGAATGGCAAAACCATCGCTCAGCTTGTAGTGGACGGAGACACGCGGCAGCGCTTCCTCGAACGTACGAGACAGACGCGCGTCCGGATAGTTGATAACGGTACCGAAACCTAGATCGAGTTCGCCGGGCTGCTGGACAGTTCTGCGCTTCGCGCGTTCGTATCGTACCCCGGCACCCATTCGTAGCTTCGGCGTGAGGTTCCAGTTGACCGATCCGAAAACGCTGATGTCGTCGCTGCTCTCCTCTTGCCGCGGCGCCGCGAGGTAGGCGTCTAAACCGCCAGGGCCGAGAAAGCTCGCTTTGGTGTTCCGGTCCGTATCCCGGTAGTACGAAGCGCCGACAATGTAGTTGACGCGCCCCTCACTCGGCGAAGTGAAGCGGACCTCCAGATTGGTGAAGTCTTCCTCATCGGTTTCACTCCCAGACACAAACGGGCTTGACGTCAAGTCGAAATCCAGCCCTCGCGCATCTTCTTCGACTTCTCTATGGGAGGCCGCAAGGTTGATGGTTCCGTAATCCAGCTCGAGGTCAGCGCTGACTCCGACGACGATTTCCTCCGCGGTGTAGCGTTTCGGAGCGTCCTCCAGAGCCGTCCAGTCGCCTATGCGACGACCGGCGTTAAAGAAGTCTGCGTAGAGCTGGTTGTAGAGCCCACGATCGAGCGGCATGTATTGTTGATCGAAGACGCCCGGCGCGTCGATCTCCAACCAGTAAGCGGTGGCGTTGACCGTGACTCGGTCCGTCGGCGTCCACCTCAAGCGCCCGTGCAAGAAGCGTTCATCATAGTATCCGGTCTCGCCCGTCGAGGTGCCGAGGTTTTCTATGTACGCGTCTTCGCGCGCTACTGAGAAAGCCATCGATCCGGTTAACGTGCCCGACTTCAGTGGCCCCGACACGATCCCGTCCGCCTCGAGGCCGTTCCCGGACGGGAAGTCGGATCCGGTGAAACGAACGCTGGCCGTCAGTTCTTCGGTGGGGGCCTTGTTGTTCACGATAATGAGGCCGGATTCCGAGTTGGCGCCATACAAGGTTCCCTGCGGCCCGCGAAGCACTTCGATCGATTCGACCTGGCTGAGAATGGAGTTGCTCAGCTCGCGAAACGGGATTCCGTCGATGTATACCGCCGCACGATTGACGATGAATGGGTTCGATTCGACACCACGTACCGTGACGAAGATGCTGCCTCGTTGCCCGAGTTCATTGAACTGGACGTTTGGCACGAGGTCATCGATCCGACGAAAGTTCGTTAGCCTGGCTTCTTCGATGGTCGTGGCATCGAGTACGGTGACCGAAAGCTCGGAGTCGATAAGCGCGGTATCGCGCTTGCTCCCGGTAACGATGATGGTCTCTCTCGGCGCATCGTCGTCACGTTCGGTCTCGGAGACATCTTCTTCTTGGGCGAGTGTAGCCTGTGCGGCGAACAGGCTAAGGGATGCGACGGCCGATATGCCGCGCACGAATTTGTTCAACATGAGCGTTCCTTCCTGGGAGGAGATTGTGCGTGCTTGCGCACGGTTCTTGAGTTGGAAGGTCCCTACGCGGGTGGTCCTGTCGCGGGTGGTCGCAGCAGCGGGAGGGAAGGCGGGTGCCCGGTGGCTTTCTGCGGGTAGCTCGTACTTGCTGGCTCAATCGATAGCGCGGGCTGAAGAGCCGACGACGGAGAGCCGTCTTCGAACCTGTCGGTTTGCAGGCAGATGCTGCAGTGCGAAGGTGATTCGGTTTCCTCAAGGTCGTGGGTGTGTAAGCTTGCGTGAAAACACACCAGCAATTGCGACAGCACGAGCAAAGCCGGAACCACGACAGCGCGGGTCGGCTTGAGGCGCCGCCGTTCTTGACGCAGGAGGGAATTGGATTGCATCTGGAAGATTGTCTTTGCCGAGCAATGCTCGCTGCGTAAGATGTCGCTTTCGGGGTATTTAGCCCGTTTCGTCGAGTGCAACCACTCCAATTCTGGCATCGGGAGGGGAGCGTTGCGCCGGAAAGTTCGGTCAGGTGGACAGTTGCCTCATGCGAGATGATTTGGAGCCGCACGTCTGTGCCCCGCTGCGCTACGTGGCCAACACCGATGCTTCAATCGTGCTGATCCGCTCCAGGTTTCAGCCTTACGAAGGGGATCTCCTGGCCTCCCGACACACCAAGATAGGCGTCAATATTGGCACGACGAGCAGGCTCTACCGCCGATCGGAGGCGGGCTGTCTCGAGGCAAGCTGGCGCCGAAACGGCATCACGGTCAGTTTGCCCAACGATCCGGGGGTCGGTTGTTCCGGCGCCGTCACAATGATCGGTCTAGCGGTCGATTTCGACGCTCTCGAACGAACGGCCGACGAGCTTCGTCTACCCGGTGCTCTTGAACGGCTCGCCTCGCAGATTACGGTCGATACCGTTGCCGCTCAGCTGCTCAGGACATTGTTCGGTGAGGCGGAGCTACACGGGTGCTCGGAGGCATTCTTCGATGCCGGCTTGGAGGCCTTGATGCGCCGTTTTTCGACCGGCCTCCGGCACGCCGAGGATGGCAAAGTCAGCCCGCTGGACGCGCGGCAGCTCGGTGTCGTGCGCGACCTGGTTGAGGCGCACTTAGCCACCGGCCTTAGCGTTCGCGAAATGGCAGCCATCTTGGTTATGGATCAGACGCACTTTGCGAAGAGGTTTCGGAGCGCCACTGGTGTAGCACCATTCGCGTACCTAACGATGAGGCGCATGGAGCAAGCGAAAGAAATGCTGCGGAGAGGGCAGCGGGTCATCGACACCGCGCAGGCGGTGGGATATGCCAATCCGAGTAAGTTCGCCGCGGCTTTTCGTCGCTACACAGGGGTAACGCCTCTCGCGTGGTCAAAAGGTAGCG
>JANQRN010000287.1 GCA_028284545.1 Rhodothermales bacterium
CTCGCTGCAAGTCTTCCTCCATGGAATCGGTTTCCTCAGACTCATCTGCATCGTCGCCGTCGATCGCTTCATCTGCATCGCCTTCCGCATCGTCGTCTGATTCTCGCGATTCGCGTCGCTTGCGCTCCCGTTCGACGGCCGCCATATCGCGTACCGTCACCGACTGGATCGGTACCGCAACCGCGTCATCTACAGTTCGCGTAAAGATGTCTACAGTTCCACTCATGCCGGGCCGGAACTGCGGCGTTTCAGTGGCTGTTGGTGGAACCTCCGCGACCGACACGCCCCCTTCCGCAGTCAGCACATTGTGTACGTCCAGCACGCGGACTTTCACCGGGAAGTTCGTGATCTGCTGTTGCGTCCCCTGGCCGCTGACGCGTGCCGAGTTGGCAATCTCCGTCACTTCACCCTTGAACTGGCGATCGGGATAGGCGTCGATCTCAATAGCAGCAGTATCTCCAACAGAGATGTTGACCACGTCGTTCTCGTTGACATCAACCTCCATCTCCATCTGCTCGAGCAACGCAATGCGCATCATCTCGGTCCCCTGCATCTGGCTTGTCCCAACGACGCGTTCACCCGCTTCGACCGCGAGGACACTGATCGTTCCCGACATCGGAGCATATATCGTCGTCTTGTTCAAGCGATCCTGGGTCTCCTGCAGGCGCGCCTCGGCTGACTGCACCGAGTACTTCGCAGCCTCGAGCGCAGCAGTAGCCACATCGAACTGCGTCTTGGCGCGCTGAAGGTCTGAGTCAGAGATCGCCCCAGCGTCAAAAAGCTCCTGCTGGCGCTCAGCTTCCAACTGAGCGTTCAGAAAGTCGGCGCGGCGTTGGGCTTCTGAAGCCTTCGCCTGCAACACGCCCGCCTTCGACTGATCGACCAGCGATCGGTAGTCGTCCTGCTTGATCTTGACAAGCAGATCACCCCGTTCAACCTTGTCGCCTTCGCGAACGCGAAGGTCGATAATTTCACCGGAGACGTCAGGTGAAATCTTGACCTCAACTTCGGGTTGCACTTTCCCCGAAGCCGTCACGACCTGGGTGATCGCGCGGATCTCAACATCCGCGATCTCGACCTCAACTCCTTCTTCGCCACCACCCAGGGCACCCATCCGGGACATCACGAACCCGACGGCGATGACCAGGATCAGCAGGATGCCGATGATCCACAACAGACGGGTAGTCGCATTTTTCTTCTTTGGCATGGCTTCGACTCGGACTCGGGTGCAGGTATCAGGACTTGGATAAGGGGCTACGAAGAACTACTGACCAGGCAAGACGCTATCGGTCGGATTCAACACTCCGAGGTAGTAGTCGATCACCTTACCCTGGAACACAAATTGATAAATGGCCTGTGCGCGTTGACTCTCCGCGTCCACGAGCGTGGCACGTGCGCCTGAGAGCTCGACGAGCGTGGAGGCACCGACGTTGTATCGCTCCTGCTCCACGGCTTCGGCCTGGCGAGCTGAGCGCAACTGCTTCTCGGTTACATCGAGGCGCTTGACTGCGGTCTCGTAGTCGAGGTAGGCCTGGCGGACCTCGAGGGCAACGGTTTGCTTGAGGTTCTCCAGATCGAGCTTCGAGTTTTCGTAAGTGATCTGCGTCCGGTGGATGTTGGTCTTGTTCTGGAACCGATTAAACAGCGGAATCGAAAGGTTCAGTCCAAGCCGTCCAGACCGGTTGTCACTGATCTGATCACTGAACGGTATGGTCTCGCTACTGATCAGGTTACCTGCCCCATCAAACAGCCGCTCCACGCGCTGGCTGGAATACGAGGAGCCAACTCCACCGCTCAAGGAAAGTGATGGCAGCACGCCGCCCTTTGCCGACCTGATGTCCTGCTCCAACGCCTTGATAAGAAAATCTCGGGATCGCACATCAGCTCGGCGTTCCAGCGACTCACTGAGCATTGCATCCAGATCATAACTGCTAGCCGCGAGATCAAGCGTCTCCGCGTCGATTTGATCGAACTCGTAGTTCAGGAGGGGATCCAGCTCGAGCACCTGGATCAGTCTCGATTCGTTGATCTCCTGAGTTCGCTCCGCATTCAGCAAGGCTAGCTCGGCGCTAGCCACAGCGGCCTCCTGCTGATACTGGTCAGAGATCGGACGCGCGCCCAGGCGCACAAACTCCTCGATCCGGCGCAACTGCTGGCGTTGGGACTCGACGTTCTCGGCCTGAATACCGATCTGCTCCTGTGAGAGCAGTAAAGCCAAATACGCTTCGATGACATTGAAGAAGACAGCTTGCTCCGCGCGTTCGAGCGTCAACTTGTCGGCTTCCAACTGGAACTGAGAACTTCGCAGCGTGGCGATATTCGAGAACCCGTCAAACAGGTTCACGCCCGTGTTTAGCGACAGGTTGAACGCATCGCTCTGCTCAGTCACGAGCGAGCCGGAGGTCTGGTCAAACGACAGACCCCAGTTGCGGCTGGCGCCGGTGCTGGCGTTCAGGTTGGGCAAGAAGTCGCCCTTCTCGCGCATCACCGTCTGCTCAGAGACCTCAACCTGGTTTGCAGCCTTGACCAGCTCAATGTTGCGATCGAGTGCTATATCAATAGCATCTTGCAGCGTGATCCGCGTCTGGGCCTCAGCGGGAACGGAAAAGAGTAGCAGCAGGGCGACAACGCCTGCCGCCTTGCCTCCGACGCCGGACCAGCGCAGACAACGAGCGAATGGATTCATGGGACCTTGGGGATGGAGCAAAACTGAACAGTTAGGAGCAGGAGCGATTTGGCGTTGTCGCAAACGATGGCTGTTAACGACTCGCGCGCCCAAAGGTTACAGGCGAGGCGCCGCCAAATGCGTCACAGACGTTGGACGACGAGGCGGCCATCCACATTCCGCGGTGAACATGGCCGCGCGCGCTCGGAACTCAGCCGAGGCGCCGCGGCAGGGGCCACGCCAGGCGGAGGGAGAGGGATTCGAACCCTCGATACCCTGACGGGTATGCCGGTTTTCAAGACCGGTGCATTCAACCGCTCTGCCACCCCTCCGCGACAAAACTACGGAGCGCGGTGCGAAGCTCCAACGCGGGGAGGTTGAAGGGTAAAGGTTGAAGGTGGAGGGTTGAAGGTGGACGTGGAAGGCATCCCGGCGTCCCACAACCGCACGACGCCTCACCCTCAACCCTCAACCCTCAACCCTCAACCCTCAACCCTCAACCTTCAACCCTCCACCTTCAACCTCAAACCTTCAACCTTCTACCTCCCAAAAGAAAAGCCGAAGCGCCAACGACGCTCCGGCTGCGGAGAGGGAGGGATTCGAACCCTCGGTACGGAGTTTTCCGTACGCAGGTTTAGCAAACCTGTGCCTTCAGCCACTCGGCCACCTCTCCGGGGGCTCAACGGCCTTCAACCAAACAAAAAATAGCAGTTCCTGCCCGAACCTGAAAACAAGCGTAACCAAACGCGATTGCCGCAAACGTCGAGATCCTCAACCCACAACCTTCAACCTTCCACGCTCAACCCTCAACCTTTCACCCTCAACCCTCAACCTCCTTGCCTCACCCGCCAAGGGCGTCAGCACCACTCGTGATCTCGATCAGTTCCTTCGTGATGGCGTCCTGACGTGCGCGGTTGTACTTGAGCTTGAGGTCGCGTAGCAACTCGTCTGCATTTGACGTCGCGTTGTCCATGGCAACCATCCGGGCGCCCTGCTCGGCCGCGTTACTTTCGAGCAGCACACGCCACAAGACGTAGTTCAGGTACCGCGGCACCAACTCGTTCAATATCGCCTCCGGCGAAGGCTCGAACAGGTAGTCGACGTGTTGCTCCTCGGTGATTTCTGCGTGCGGACCAGCATCCTCTGCCATGACGGGCGTCAGAAACTGTGTCGCCGAGATGGGGAGAAAAGGCTCGACAATTCGGTTTTGCGAAATCGTGTTCTTGAACTCGTTGTAGACAACCCTGACTTCGTCCCAACGCCCTGCTGTGTACCCTTCGATCACATCGTTGACCACTTTGTCTGCAACGGAGAAGGACAACCGGTCAAATACACCGATGTAATCCCCGATCATCTGGTAGCCGCGCTTCCTGAAGTGGTCGTGCCCCCGACGGCCAACGCACAACATGAAGAGTTTCCCGTCGTCGTGGTACTGTTTGTAGTCGGTGCGGATGTGTTCCTCCGCCATCTTGATGACGTTACTGTTGAACGCGCCAGCAAGTCCGCGATCAGCCGTAACAACTACAAGCAGGACAGAATCAACCTCTTCGTGAGCCTCGAACAGCGGGTGCGCGGAGGGATCGATCTGGCCCTTCAGGTGAGCAATGATCTCGGCGACCTTGAACGCGTAGGGACGCGTGGCGAAGATACGTTCCTGCGCACGACGCAACTTGGCGGCGGAGACCATCTTCATGGCCCGCGTCACCTGCTGCGTGTTCTTGACGGAGGAAATCCGATTTCGGATGTCGCGTAGACTGGCCATGTATGCCTACGAGGTGTAAAGGGCTACTAGTTCGTTCGCTTCGTCTTCCATCGTCTTGCCGAATTCGTCCGAAACCACGCCCTTCTCCGCGACTGATTTCAGCGCGTCGTTGTGACGAAGCTTCAAGCGCTCGATGAACTCCTTCTCAAACTCGCCGACGCGTTCAATCGGAAGCGGATCCAGCAAGCCTTTGTTCGCTACCGTGATGATTGCAACCTGCTCTTCGACGGGAACGGGAGCGTACTGGCCCTGCTTGAGGACTTCAACGAGTCTCTCACCACGCCGGAGCTGACGCTGCGTTGCGGCGTCGAGATCGGATCCGAACTTGGAAAAGGCCTCTAGCTCGCGGTACTGTGCAAGATCGAGGCGCAGCGTTCCAGACACCTTCTTCATCGATTTGATCTGGGCGTTACCCCCAACTCGGGAAACCGAGATACCCACGTTGATGGCCGGGCGAACACCCGCATTGAACAACCCCGACTCCAGATATATCTGGCCGTCTGTGATCGAAATCACGTTCGTCGGGATGTACGCGGACACGTCGCCCGCCTGCGTTTCGATTACGGGAAGTGCCGTTAGTGAACCGCCACCCTTGACGAGGCTCTTGATTGACTCCGGCACGTTGTTCATCCGCCGCGCTACGGAATCGTTCGCGTTGACTTTCGCTGCACGCTCGAGCAGGCGCGAGTGCAGATAGAAGACGTCTCCCGGATATGCCTCGCGGCCGGGCGGGCGTCGAAGCAAGAGAGATACCTGGCGGTAAGCGACAGCCTGTTTCGACAGATCGTCATAGATGACAAGGGCGTGGCGCCCCGTGTCGCGGAAGTACTCTCCGACGCACGCGCCGGCAAAGGGCGCGATAAACTGCATCGTAGCAGCCGCCGAGGCGGGCGCATTGACGATGGTCGTGTACTCCATCGCGCCGTTCTCCTCGAGCGCGGCCTTGACCTGCGCAACCGTCGAGTTCTTCTGGCCGATCGCGACGTAGATGCAGTGGACCGGCTTGTCGGTCTTCTGCGTGTCCTTCTGGTTGATGATGGTGTCAACGAGGACAGCCGTCTTCCCGGTCTGCCGGTCTCCGATGACGAGTTCTCGCTGACCGCGGCCGATCGGGATCATCGAGTCGATCGCCTTGATTCCCGTTTGCAGCGGCTCGGTTACGGGCTCACGGTAGATGACACCCGGAGCCTTGCGCTCGATGGGCATCTCGTACGTCTGACCGGATATCGGACCTTCTCCGTCGATTGGATTCCCGAGTGCGTCGATGACGCGGCCCATCATCCCGTCTCCAACGCGAATCGAGGCAATCCGATTTGTTCGCCGAACCTCGTCGCCTTCACGAACCGCCTCTGCCTCACCGAAGAGCACGGCACCAACGTTGTCCTCCTCGAGGTTAAGCACCATCCCGGTGACGTTGCTTTTCGGAAACTCAATGAGCTCACCGGCACGCACACCAGACAAACCAAAGATGCGCGCGATGCCATCACCCACCTGGAGGACTGTACCGACCTCATACACGTCGGTGCCGGCCTCAAAGCCGCCGAGCTCGCGTTTCAGAACTGCTGTGACCTCATCGGGTCGAATTGCCGTGGACATCTTATTTGTTACTTGAATCTTTGTGCATACCCGGGCTATTCGCTTCGGGTATCTGGTCGAGGTTAACCGACAGGTGCGTTCAACCCTGCGTAAACTGCTCCTTCAGCTTCGCCAGTCTGTTGGCCACGCTGCCATCGTAGACGATGTCTCCTACACGAACGACGAGTCCGCCAACAAGCGAGCGATCTGTCTCGACCAGCAACCGGATCTTCTTTCCGGTCTTCTGTTCAAGCATCGCTCGCAGGTTTGCCTCCGACTCCGCAGAGAGCGCGACGGGCGTTCGAGCCGTAGCTACGACAACACCCATTTCATCGTCACGCATTCCCTGGTAGGCCGCGGCAACTTCGAGGAACGTCCCCTCTCGCCGCTTCGAAACGAGCATCCGCAGGAAGCTTAGCGTTTCCGTCTGGATGCGATTCCCGAACAGCGCATCGATGACCGCAGCCTTTCGTTCGCGTGAAACAACCGGACTCGCGAACAGCATCCGCAGGTCTTTCGACTCAGCCAGCGTGTCCGCCACGAGTTTCACGTCGGCGTCGACGTCACCGGTCTTGCCGGTAGCGACCGCGCTATCATGCAACGCGTTCGCGTACCGCTTTGCGACGAGGGTTTCGCTCATGGTTCAGCGGTGTGCTAGTTGGTCCCGAGATCCTGGATGAAGGAATCCACCAGCTTCCGCTGGCGGTCGCCATCCATGTTCTCGTCGAGAATCCGACCCGCCGCTCCAATCGCGAGGTCAGCGACCTCCGCGCGTAGCGCAGCGAGGGCGCCTTGCTTCTCGCGTTCGATTTCGGCACGAGCCTCTTCCTGCATTCGCTGGACCGCCTCGCGCGTCTTGTCGATCTCCTCGCTTCTGATCTTCTCGGACGCCTCTCGCGCTTCGCGCAGGATGGCCTGCGCCTGCTGGTCGGCTTCGCGACGCGCTTTCATGTTGTCCGCCTGGATCTCCTTCGCCTCTGCCAATGCGCGGTCTGCGCTCTTGATGGACTCGTCAATCCGTTCTTCTCTTTCCCGCAGCGCAGACGTGATCGTTCCCCACGCAAAGCGCCGCAGAATAAAGAGGAGCAACAGGAATGTGAGCGTCATCCAGATCGCAAGACCCGGATTCGGACTTAGTAGGTTGACCGCCAACATATGATGTTACGCGCCTTTGCCCTGAAGGAAGAAGCAGATGATGAGACCAAAGAACGCCGCACCTTCAATAAGCGCCGCTGCGATGATCATTGACGTACGGATGTCGCCGCCGGCCTCGGGCTGACGTGCTGTTCCTTCCATAGCGGGCCCTGCAAGGCGTCCGATGCCGATGCCTGCACCAAGTACTGCGAGTCCGGCACCAATTCCTGCGCCAAGCCATGCCATTGCTGTTGGATCCATTGTAGTCTGTTCGTTTTGATCTGTTGTGTTGTGTTGATGGCCGGGTAGCCCGGCACAATAGTCGTTACGCGATCTGCGGAATCTCGTCGTGGGCGTGGTCGTCGCCGTGGTGGTGATCATGCTCCTCAAGCGCAGCCCCGATGTAGAGGGCCGACAGCATTACGAAAATGTACGCCTGAAGGAACGCAACGAGCACCTCAATCAGGTAGATGAAGAGCGCAAACAGTACGCCGGCGCTAGCACCCGCATAACCGCCACCGGTCCCATAAACCGACTTCAGGGTGAAGCCGAGACCCAACAGGCTCAGCAACACCAGGTGTCCCGCCGTCATGTTCGCGAAGAGTCGCACCGCCAGGACAAACGGCTTGATGAAGATGCCCAGGAATTCGATCGGAACCAGAATCGGCTTAACGAAGATCGGAATCCCCGGAGGCCAGAAGATGTGCCCCCAGTAGTCCTTCGTTCCGCTCATCTGGACAACGACAAACGTGAAGATGGCAAGGACACCGGTTATCGTGATGTTGGCGGTGCTCGTGACACTCAGCGGCAACAATCCGATAAGGTTCGCAAAAAGAATGAAGAACCACAGCGTCAGCAGGAATGGGACATAGCGATCTGCCTTCGCTCCGATGTTCGGCCGCGCGATCTCGTCGCGCACGTATGTGATCAGCGCCTCCATGGAATTCTGCAGCATGCCTCGAGGAGCGGTCTCACGCCCCACGCCCCGTCTGTAGCGGCGCGCGAGTCCAACGAAAAGCCAGATCATCAGCGCGGCAACGATCCAAACGAAGACGAGGTGCCGCGTTATTGAGAAGTCGATGACCAGCTCACCGTCTTTCGGGACGAGCTTCCCGTCAAGTGGCGAATTGTGCCCGCCCGCACCGGCTGCGGCCTGTCCATCCTCAGCGTGATCGTCCTCAGCGTGACCGTCGTCCTGTTCAACCGTTTCATCCGAGTGGTCCCCATCGTCGTGACTCGCCTCGTCGTCCGCGTGATCCTCTGCAGCGGCCGAGTGCGCTGCGTCCTCAAAAATGACGTCGTATCGGCCAGATGCAACGGCACGTTTCGTCGATCCGAAGAAATCGAGTTTCAGCTTGCCGGCGCTGTCCCGGATGAGGAAGATCCTGGGCAGCTCGATCTTCGGGATCGGCGAAAAGTCCAGGTAGTAGCCATCCGCGATGTGGTGGACCGCATCGAGCTCCTCGTCGTCACCGGCAGCGGCAAAAGGGGACGCGCCCGCAAGCGCCGTAAGTGGCAGCACTGCCACGCACGCAATGAGGACCACAAGGCCGCCCGAAACAACCGTCGGTCTGCTCAATGATGAAGGCTTAAGCCGTCCAAAGAGATCAATCAAAGTCGTCAGCCTAACCGAATCTTAATCCAACTAATCAAACTCACCCGTCTCGTCTATCCCTCTCCCTTGACCCCCCAGCCCTTGTGCATCGCCGTAATCTCAAGGGCCAGCGCAACGACGAACGTCGAGACAAAGGCAAGAAAAAAGGGGTTCTCTTGAACATCGAGCAAGAGAACACCCAGAGCAACGAGTAAAAATGCGATGGTCATGCGCAGCAGCATTCCGCCAAGCGCTATCACCATGAACGACGCCCCGCTGCGGCGCATCGCCCACAGAAAGTTAAGGTAGCCAGCAACGCCGTAGAAGAGACCAAGGCCAACTCCGAAGGCAATGTTTACGTCCAATCTGACACCATGCTACCGTCTTTCAAGCGGCCAAAATTACGTAAAAGCCGGTCGCCGGACTAAGAATTCGGACGACCGGCAGACAGTGCGCGGTGAATTCTAAATGAAAGCACTATTCAGCGGCTTCATCCTTACCGTTCCCCTTCGGTTTCCTCCCATTTCGGGACGCAGTTGCGGCGAACCGGACCAGCAGAAACATCATCGACGCGAACCCGAGGAGCGCCCCGAGCAGCGTCAGCCACGGATCCGTTCCGAGCCGCTTGTCCAGCCAGTTGCCTACGAGCACGTAGACAACGAGCGACATGGCGACCTGGAAGCCGACGCCGACATAGCGATCTGCCTGACGGAAGGCGGATCCGGCGGCGCGCCGGCGCCGCGGAGTCTTTCCCACGAGAGTTTCGGGCTAGCCGCTCGCCGCTTTCGACTTGAGCGGGGTTACGGAGGCCGACTTCAGGTCCTCCTTGTCCATCGTCTTGCCGCCCATCTTGCACTTGCCATCGAAAACGGCGCCCTCTTCCACGACCAGGCGCGAAGTCTTGATGTCGGCGGTCACCTGAGCCGTTGATTTGAGGACCAGCGTTCCGGAAACGTCGATTTGCCCATGCACCGTTCCCGCAACGTCAGCGTTGGTCGCAACGAGGTCGCCATTGACTTCCCCCTCCTGAGCGACGATTGCCCGCCCCTCCACATTGAGTTTGCCGACGACCTTTCCGCGAATCCGGATATCGCTACCCGCCTTCAGCGTGCCCTCCACTACCGCGCCTTCCCCGACCATGTTGATCTGGGGGGTCTGCGCCGGCGCGTACCCTTGTGATTTTCCTGCCATGCCTGACGCCTGTTGTTTGTTGCCTAAAAGTGCCATGTGTCGTTTTCGTTTGTCTGCCGGCTACCAACCGAGCACGTAGCGGCGTGGGTCCTGGGGGATCCCGTCTCGCCAAAGTTCAAAATGCAGGTGTGGGCCAGTGGTGACTTCGCCCGTATTGCCCGTGCGAGCAATCGGTTCCTGGACTCTCACTCGCTCGCCCACACGTTTCAGGAGTTGGCTGTTGTGCTTGTATACAGAGAGGTAACCTCCGGCGTGCTGAATCGCAACCGCGTAGCCGCCCGCCTGCGTCCAATCGGCAACGACCACGTATCCGTCCCCGATGGCTCGGACAGTCGTTCCCTCAGACACGGCAATATCGACCGCGTAGTGCTCACTGCGCGCGTTGTACGGTCGCGTCACGAACCCCTCCACCGGCGCAAGCGCCGGCAGTGAGAGACCTCCACTCGCTGGAGCACCTGATCCGAAGCGCGGAGACGTGAGCGCGACTGTTCGCGTCTGCAAAGGCCGTGCCCCGACGTCACTTCCTGCGGGCCCCGGAGAAACAGGACCCGG
>JANQRN010000299.1 GCA_028284545.1 Rhodothermales bacterium
GGGCCCGCGTTTGGCCTGATCGTTCGCGAGGCGTTCAATCCGACCTCCGGTGTCGCGGGCACGGGTGCCGGGGCGTTTGTGTTGACGCTCATGTGGGGCGTCAGGCGGGGACTCTTCAGTAACGAGGCTGGCCAGGGCTCCGCACCAATTGCGCACGCTGCGGCGAAGACCGACGAACCGGTTTCTGAAGGCGTCGTCGCGCTGCTTGAGCCGTTCATTGACACGATTGTAATCTGTACAACGACCGGGCTGGTCATTCTGACGACGGGCGTATGGCAGCAGACCACCCCGACACAGCTCGACCTCGGTAGCGGCGACGTCACGTATGTAATGCCCGACAGTCGTAGCATCATACTCTCTGCGGACCCGCCCGAGTCGATCCAGGTTGTTGATGGCTACCCGCAACAATCGGATGACGAGGCCGCGTTTGCGTGGCACGACGTCGCGATCGAACGCTTCTTCGTCGACGAAGAGCAGACGCAGCCGTTCACGGGTGTGATCAATCCAGATGATCAGACCGCCGTTGAGCCAGACGGGGATGTCTTAACTGTACTTCACGGGGGCGCGGTCGAAACGGGTGCACCGCTTACGTCACTCGCCTTCCGCAAGGGGCTCGACGGATTTGGGCTCTCAGCAGTTGGTGGGTGGATCGTTCTCGTGTCGGTTCTCTTGTTTGGCATTTCGACATCCATATCGTGGAGCTACTACGGTGACCGTTGCGCGAACTACCTGTTCGGTGCAAAGGCCATATTGCCGTACAAGGCGGTGTTCATACTGATGCATTTCGTTGGCGCGACGACGTCCCTTGCGACCATTTGGGTGTTGGGAGATGTCGCGCTGGGCGCGGTGACGTTCCCGAACCTGATCGCGCTCGTGCTTCTGGCAGGGGTCGTTAAGAAACTGACCAAGAGCTACTTCGAGCGGAAGCCCTGGATCAAGAACGCGGAGGCGCAACAGAAGGCGCGCGACGAGAAACAGCGCAACGGCTAGTTGTGGGCGCGCTAACAGTAATCGATCACCCTTTGCTGAAGCGCGATCTGTCGGTGCTTCGCAAGGCGGACACGCCTCACGGACTCTTTCGCAAGACGCTGTCGGATGCGGCAGCCATCCTCGCCTACGAGGTCATGCGAGAGTTGAGTCTATCCGAAGCCCCGATCGACACGCCCTTGGAGCAGACCGTTGGGTATACCATCAGTGAGCAGGTCGTCGTCATTCCGATCCTGCGCGCTGGTCTCGGGATGGTGGACGGGTTCATCCGATTTGTCCCGGAAGCACGGGTTGGTCACCTCGGAATGTACCGTGACGAGGACACGCACCTCCCCGTCGACTATTACGCGAACATCCCGGGCGGTCTCGACCGCGCAAAAGTCTTTGTCGTGGATCCGATGCTCGCGACGGGAGGGAGTGCGACAGGTGCCATTTCGCATCTGCGTCAGCGCGGAGCTGCAGATTTCACGTTCGTGTGTCTCGTTGCCGCCCCCGAGGGCGTCGATCGCCTGCACGCAGAGCACCCCGACGTTCGTATCGTTACGGCAACGCTGGATCGCGAGTTGGACGAAAACGCGTATATCCGTCCTGGCCTTGGGGACGCGGGCGACCGGATTTTTGGAACCCACTAGGCGTTAAACGACAATCTGCATGAAGAGATCTGGTCCCGCGCTGCTCCTGGCCATCGCCCTAGGCGCTGGTCTTGTCTGGTACGCGACGGTTGATGACGCCCCGGCTGGGGTGACGCCGACGGAGGCGACGATTCAAGGCTCGACCCTCATGGCGGCCTCCCTGGCTGCTGGTGCCACACCCACCGTACAGGTGGCTGTCCCCGAAGAGCGGAAGGGGACGTGGTCATCCATTCTTCCGCCCGTGGTGGCGATCCTGATGGCGTTACTGCTCAGGCGTGTGATCCCGGCCCTGTTCGTGGGGATCCTCCTTGGCGCGTGGCTCGTGCGCGGCCTGACGCTTGACGGTCTCTGGCTGGGGTTGCTCGACACCTATCAGACATGGGTCCTCAACGCGGTCATCGATGCCGACCACGCGGCGATACTTCTTTTCACGCTTATGATTGGCGGAATGGTGGGCATCGTTTCGAAGAGTGGCGGCATGCAGGGTGTGGTTGCCCGAATTTCTAAATGGGCCACGAGCGCGCGGCGAGGCCAACTCTCTACGGCGTTCCTTGGCCTGGCGGTCTTCTTTGACGATTACGCCAACACCCTCGTGGTCGGTAACACGATGCGGCCTGTGACTGACCGCCTCCGCATCTCGCGAGAGAAGCTCGCGTACCTCGTCGACTCGACGGCTGCTCCGGTAGCATGCCTCGCCTTCGTGACAACGTGGATCGGCTATGAGGTCGGATTGATTGGGGAGGCCGTCGCGACCATCGATGGATTTGATGAATCAGCGTACGGACTGTTTCTCAGTTCCATTCCGTACAGCTTCTACCCCATACTTGCGCTAGTCTTTGTCTTCGCGATCTCCTTTTCCGGAAGAGATTTTGGCGCAATGTATCGTGCCGAGATTCGCGCTCGTTCGACTGGCGCAGTCCTCGGTCCGGGGGCGAAGGTCGACGAGGCGGCGGCAAAATCGGAGCACACGACCCCGGTGCCGGGTAAGCCGCAGCGGTCGATCAACGCGATTCTTCCCGTTGCTGTGCTGGTCTTCGGGGTTATCTACTTCCTGTTCGAGACGGGAGAGGGTTCCAACCTGCGAGACATCATCGGATCTGCCGACTCGTACAAGGCACTGGTCTACGCGTCGCTACTGGGGATGCTTACGGCGGCGGGTCTTGCACTGGGGCAGCGAATTCTGACGATCGACGAGACTGTCGAAGCGTGGTACACTGGTCTCAAGTCGATGCTGTTCGCGATGATCATCCTCGTGCTCGCGTGGTCACTGTCTGCCGTGACGGAGGCGCTGGGCACGGCCGACTTTTTAGTGCTGGTCCTTGGCGATACGCTAAGCCCCTGGATGCTTCCCGCAATTGTGTTCGTTCTGTCTGCCGCGACTGCGTTTGCCACGGGTTCCAGTTGGGGTACAATGGGCATACTGATGCCGCTGGTCCTGCCGCTGGCGTGGGCGCTGCTTGAGATCGGGGGTAACCCGACCGATGACATGCACATCATCAGCTCCAGCATTTCGTGCGTCCTGGCGGGCGCCGTCTGGGGCGATCACTGCAGTCCGATCTCGGACACCACCATTCTCTCTTCCATGGCTTCGGGTTGCGACCATATCGAACACGTCCGTACGCAGTTACCGTACGCCGGTACGGTCGGTATCGTTGCGCTGGTCCTTGGCACCGTGCCCGCCGGACTCGGGCTGCCGTGGTGGATCGGAATGCTCACCGGTATGGCAGTGCTGCTGGCCATGATCGCTTTCCTTGGCAAACCAGTTGATGACGCTGGTGCAAGGGAAGAGGCGCTGGCCTGAGCCTGTTGTCAATCGCAAACATTTGTATTCATGCTTGATCATGACGATCGGCCATGGGGCCGCTGGGAAGAGTATCTGAACGAAGAGGGCTATCGCGTGAAACGCATCATCGTGGCCCCGGGTCAGCGTCTCTCGCTACAGAAACACGAGCACCGATCGGAGCACTGGGTCATAGTGGCCGGGAAGGGCATGTTCACGCTCGACGAGAGCCTGACCGAGGTCGAGGCCGGAAGCACAGTCTTCATTCCAGTTGGCGGTGTGCACAGAATCGAAAACCCGAACGAAGACCCGTTGATCATTATCGAGACGCAGCTCGGGCTGTGCCTCGAAGACGACATCATCCGACTGGAGGACGACTACGGTCGCTCCTGAGCTCGGCGGCGCATCTCATCCGTTATGCGATCCGCAACAGTTCTCGCCAGCTCGGGGGCGTTTCCCCAGGCGCGATTGTTGGCAACGATGTGCAGGGTCTTGCCCTTGTCGATAGCCTGAAAGGCGAGGGCCGCCGTGTCGTCGATCATGCGAAGCGCTTGAGGTGACTCCGCGATCTCTGGAATGACCGCGTCGAATGGCGCCGCCATCGCATAGGCGGAAGCGTAGGGAGTTCGTAGCGGTGTCAGCAGACGAACTACCGCGTCGTTTGTCGCAGAGGTCATTCTCCCTCCGCTCAACTGCCACTGCTTGCGCAGTGGCGGTAACCACGTCCAGTGGCTAAAGACATGTCCGATGCCGCAGGTCTCAAGCCAGTCGAAGTATTCTTCGGTCAGCAGATGTGTAGACCGGAGTTCGATATGGAGTGCAGCCTCGCGCCCTATTTTGGAAAAGAAATCGTCCAACTCTCCCACAAAGTCCTCGGATGAGGGAGAGTCCTTCTTTCGCTGATACTCCTGCTCAAAAACGAATCCGGCAAGCTGACCTCCCAGCACGCTGACGGCGGGCTCGTGGAACATGCGCATGTACGCGTCACGAGAGAGATAGTCCTTATTCGCCACGTACTGGAGCTTTCCACCGACCGTCGCGCGGAGCCAGCGAGAGAAGAACAGCCGTGGAACCTTGAGCAGAAATTTCGCATCGCCGGGTGCATGCTCCAGGTATGAGCGAATCAAGCGGATGGACGATGTCTCGGTTCCGTCGACATCCACCAGCGGACGGTAGTAGGTGAAGTCAATTTCGAGGACATTGAAATGTCGGAAGTAGCTGGCCGTTGAAGAGACCGGGACGATCCGCTCCTCGAACGATTTGCCGCCGAGTTTCTTGCGCCGCGAAGTCACCTCAGCCTCGTATGAATCAGGGTAGATTTGTCCGATCCATCCGGCATAGCGATCAGAGGCGGTGCCGAAGCTCAGATTGGGGTGCAGTTGGCGAAACTGGAACCTCTCGTTGACCACGATACCTCCGTCAGGCCGGCTTTGCGCCACGTTGCGCGTTTGACCGCCGCGCAGAGGCGTGTGACATTGTCAAGAAGGCGCCGGCTGCAAGAAATACATAGTAGCCCAGCGTGCGCCACACGATAAGACTGGGGACCAGTGTCGTTCGCGCAACAGCTGGACCGATGAGTAGGGCAAAGAGCGTCTCGACTCCTCCGGAGCCGCCCGGGGTCGGCATGATCAACGACCCCAGCATCAGTGCCGCGCTCTTTAGCAGGACGAGCAACGTGTCGACCGTCGGTTGGAAGCACAGGATGGCGAGTACCACAAGCAAGTGTTTTGCCAGCCACCCGGCGAGTGTCAGGGCCGAGCAGACAAGGAAATAGCGCGGGCCTTGGCCTCGAATTGCGCTCGATCGCTGCGAGAGCAACTCGGATTCGTGTTCGACTCGGTATCGAAAGCGACGAAGTAGTCGCGTACGTGCTACCCTGTTCGCAAAGCGCTGCAGCAGTTCGGGCTTGAGGAGCGTGGCGTACGCAAGCGTTCCGACCCACAGTAGCATGATGAGGAAGTACAACATCACCGTCGTCATCCCGACCGTTCCGATCGCCTCCGGCAGGACGGGAAGGAAGAAGGAGCCGATAACCACGACCGGGACTGTGAGCGCGAAGAAGAGCTGGTCCAGCACCATCAGGTACAGGAAGATGGAGGTTGCTTCCCCTGTGGAGATCCGTTGATCGCGGGCGAGGAAGAAAGCAGCGATGGGACCGCCGCCGATGACCGAGGGGGTCACGACTGAGAAGAGGTCCCATGCCAGCTGACCGCGGATGCCTCCGCGTAGGGAGATGTGTTGCCTCGAAGCGTACGAGATTCGCCAGCCGCCGACTACGACGCGGACTACCACGATCGCCAACACGGCGATGAACATCGCCGGTCGAAAGGAGTCGCGAACAGCGTCATACGTGCCTGGCTCGTGCGTCAGAAGCGCAATCGCGACGAGAACCGCAGTGCTGAGCAGCAAGGAGAGGAGAATGCTGCGACCTGAACCGCGAGGCGACTCGTGGCTTGAGGGCACTTCCGCGTCCGCCTCGGGCATACTGATGGTTTCCGGCATCTATCGGATTCTTGTGCGAGCGATCACCCCCGTCAAAAAGTACTGCTTTTGCCCCGGACTGGCTATTTGGGTTGCCGCATTTGCAAATGCAAATCCGGCAAAACCTGCCGGAGCTTCAGACGTAGCAAGCGCTTCATGGGACGCATCGTTGCAGATCTACACGCGCACACAACGTACTCTGACGGGACGTTGACGCCGCCCGAGCTTGCGGATCATATGGTTCGAGCCGGCCTCTCTGGATTTGCGGTTACAGACCACGACACCGTGGCCGGACTCGCACCTGCAGCTGAGGCCGCACGGGCGCGCAACCTGAAGTTCGTTCCCGGGATTGAAATGAGTACGCAGATCCAGGGTGTCGAGATGCATGTGCTCGGTTACTATATCGACGTGACCGCGCCCGGGATCGTGCGATACACGTCTGACGTTCCGCAGCGCCGCCGCGAACGCGCTGGAAAAATCGTCGAGCGCCTGAACGAGATGGGCGTGCCAATCCGATTCGACGACGTACTGCAAATCGCCGGTGAAGGAACGATTGGTCGACCGCACATCGCCCAGGCGCTTCAAAACCAGGGTCACGTCGGCAGCGTGGCCGAGGCCTTTGTGAGGTATATCCGCGATGGTGCACCTGCATTCATTCCGACGGTCAAGGTGAGTGCGGTTGATGCGATCCAGACGATTCATGAGGCCGGCGGCGTGGCCGTGCTGGCGCACCCGGGTCACTGGACTCGGCACGCGATATTGCTGACGCTGATTCGAGCGGGCCTCGACGGGATTGAGGTGCGCCATCCATCGCACAGCAACTGGCTGACGAATTACTATCGGGCGCTGGCCGAGGACTTCTCACTTCTCGCGACTGGCGGTTCTGACTATCACTGCAGACGGCCGGCTGAAGAAAAGCTTCTCGGTCGCTTCGGCGTGTCGAAGGAGGAGTGGGGAGCGATCGAAACCGCACACGAGACCCGTCGAAAGGCGTACGCGTGAAACGGCGATACCACTATCCGACAGCCTCGCTGATCGCTGCCCTGATCCTTTTGTCTGCCCGTCCAGCTGACGGTCAAACGGGCGAGTGGACCGCGCACACTTCAATGCGACGCGCCCTGTCAGTAGCGGTCGCTGATTCGGTCGTCTGGGTCGGTGCCTCCGGCGGACTCTTTTCATTGAACGATCGGACTAACGAGGTCCGCACGTACACGCTCGTTGACGGATTGCACACCGTTACGGCGGCAAACGTCGCGTTCGACAAACCCAGAAACGTAGTCTGGATTGGCTACGAGGATGGCGTGCTCGATCGACTGGATCCAGAGTCGGGTGTCATCCAATCGTTCCGCGATATAGAGCGAGCGTCCCAGTTTTCGTCGCGTCGGATCAACCGAATACGCATGCAAGGCGACACGCTGTACGTCGCCACCGACTTCGGACTCGTGGTGTTTGACCCGGCCCGATCAGAGGTGCGAGACGCGTACAACCGCTTCGGAACGTTTTCGGCTGGTATTCCCGTCTTTGACTTTGACCTTGGCAAACTTGATGACGGGAGCCCGGGGATCTGGGTTGCCACTGACGAGGGCGTTGCCTACGCGCCCCGAAGTGCCATCAACCTCCAGGACCCGTCGGTGTGGACCGTTGAACAGTTTATTTCCGACGATCCACCCCTCTCGATTGGTCTATTTCTCGATTCGGTCTACGTCGGTGTCGGCGACGGTCTGCGCGTGCGCGTGGGCCCTGGGATCTACAGCCCGCGTGGCGCAATCGACCGCGCCGTCACTTCGTTGCAGCGTCGTGCTGATCGACTGATTGGCGTTTCGGAGTTTCGCACCTTCCAGGTCAACGAGCAGGGCACGATCACGGTAATTGACATGCCCGGTGTTTCGTTCCCGACAGGGTTCGCTGCAGAGCCGGGCGATTCGCTCTTCTGGGTCTCAGACGCTGAGCGCGGCCTAGCGCGTGTGCGCGCCGGGGGACCGGATGCGGCGAGCATGCAGGTGACGGATTTCTTCGTGCCGCCTGGCCCGCGCGACGGTCTCTTTTCGACCGCGTCCGTCGGCAGCGACGGCTCCCTCTTGCTGGGTGGAGTGTCCGGCGCCGGTCGCGGGTTCTACCATCTCAAACCCGACGGGACCTGGGTCAACTACAATACAATTGATTTCCCGGCCCTTGGCCCCCGCGGAAGCTTTTTCGTCGTGAACGTGGACAAAGCAAACGGTCTCTGGGCCGGCTCAGCGGGTGGCGGTGCTGCACGTGTTGACACGACCGGCAGCATCGAACTATTCACCGAGGTCAACTCGTCGCTTCTGCCGGTTACTGGCACCAACGATTTCATCATTGTCGGTGGGATCGACGAGGACAGCGACAACAATACGTGGGTCACGACGCTGGGCTCCCCGTCTCCGCTGCACTTTCGCACCCAGGATGGAACGTGGCAGGGCTTGCCGCCCTACGTGGGGCAGGGCTTGACCAGTCTCGCAAATGCATACGGACCCGTCTATGTCGACTCGTTTGATCAGAAGTGGATCATAGTGCGTGACGAGTCGTCATTCTCGAATACGCGCGGACTAATGGTTGTTGATACTGGTGACGATCCGGCAGATCGGAGCGATGACGCGTTTCGATTCTACAATAATGTTGGGTCGGGAGGACAGGGGCTTCCGAGTACGAAGGTCACCGCGATTGTCGAGGACCGCAACGGACTCGTATGGATTGGTACCGACAGGGGACTCGGCTATGTGGTGAACACAGGCTTTGTCGCGCAAGACAACAACGCTGTCGTCGTGTGGCCGCAGCAGGCCGACCGCACGCAGGGGCCGTTCCTGTTTCTCGGCCTTCCGATAAACGCACTTGCGGTTGATCCAGCGAATCGTCTCTGGGTCGCGACAGACGAAGGCGTCCGGATTGTAGAAGCCACCGAGGGCGGATTTCAGGAGGTGGGTGCTCCCATTACGGTTGACAATTCGCCGCTGCCGTCCAATTCGGTAAATGCCCTCGCGGTCGAGCCGCAGACGGGCCGCGTGTTCGTGGTGACCGACGGTGGAATGGTGAGTACGCAGGGAGAGGCCATCGAGCCCGTGGTCGAGGTCGGCGATCTGTTTGTCTATCCCAATCCGGCGGACCTGAACGAGGTGGCCCCCGAAATATTCATCGAGGGTTTGTCGGAGAGTTCAACCGTTACGATTGTTGGGCCAGACGGCGCACGCGTGCGTCGGCTGGAGGCGCGGGGCGGCCGCATACGTTGGGATGGTCGAGATAGTCGAGGGCAGATCGTCCCATCCGGGATGTACATAGTCGTCGCCGTCGGAACAAACGGGGAGGGTACGGGATACGGGAAGGTCGCGATCATTCGCTGACGCAGTTGGATCACATGCCTCCGGTTTTGTAATTTTCTGTTCTGCGAGACGGTGGCCGTAGCTCAGTTGGTTAGAGCGCCAGGTTGTGGCCCTGGAGGTCGGGGGTTCAATTCCCCTCGGTCACCCACCGGTCACCTACCCCGGCACGCTCCAAAGGGTGTACGGGCTCTGGGCGCCCCGCATCGACTTTATGCCGCGTTCGTCTAGGGGTTTAGGACGCCGCCCTTTCACGGCGGTAACACGGGTTCAAATCCCGTACGCGGTACAGCCCCTGCCCGAAGTCTGGGCAGGGGCTTTCTCTTCTATCTCGGGCTAAGATGATTCGCTATCACGTCGATGTGCCTGAGCCCTGGAAAGCGAAGGCGTCTTTTGCACTTCGACTACTTCTTGATCATGAGGGGATTGTCGCCCGACCGGTGCACGGGCTGACAAAACCGGATCTTGTTTACAGTGCGGTCGCGCCAGACGACGCTCCAAATCAACATCCGGATCATACTCCGCGTGGTACTCCGGGTGATACTCCGGGTGATACTGTGTGGCTACGCCACTCGGCTGTCGACTGGGACAGTCCGGAACTTCGCGTCTATCGCCTCGACGGCACAACCGCGGTCGCGGCCACCGCAGGTGAGGAGAACCCCGATCCGCTGCTGGCGACCTACTTCCTCGTCTGTGGCATCGCCGAGCAAGGGCAGGCCAGGAACCCGGTCGGCGTACCCATCGCACGGTCCTCCCGGTTGTGGGAGAAGGATGTACTGCAGCGCCCTGCGGTGGCAGAGATCGGATCACGCCTGCGACGCCAACTTGAGGACGCGCTGGCCGCCAGGAATCAGTCGCTCGAAATAGTCGCCCGCTGGCCGCAGGGGAGACGCTATGCCGTCTTACTCACGCACGATGTGGATCGGCCGTTGTCGCGCCCGCCGGCCAGCCACTACCGCCGGCGCGTGCGACGTGACCTCAATCGACGTGACATGCGCGGCGTGGCACGCGGAATCGCCGGCTTTCTCAAGAACGTGGCTCTTCGAGGTGACTCCGGGTCCCGCGTGGAGAAAGATCCGCAGTTCGGCTTTTCGAAATGGATGTGGGCCGCGCGCGAAATGGGCATTCGCTCGGCGTTCTACGTTGCCGTCCGCGATGCAGCCGACGAACTCGCGTTTCCGCAGGACGTCTTCTATGACGCGGCACACCCGGCAATCGTGACCGCGATGCGTACCGCAATGAAACACGGCTTTGAAGTGGGCCTGCACGCCTCGATCGCGTGCCGTGGGCGCGAAGAGCTATTTGAGCAGGAGCGCCAGAAGCTCTCCGGCCTCCTGGATGGGGCGGATGTTGCGGGCGTTCGCCATCACTACTGGGCCCTGCGTGCCGATCACCCCGAGGCCACACTCGCAGCTCACGAGCGTGCCGGCTTTCGGTATGACAGCTCGCTTGGCATGAACGACGCCTTCGGCTTCAGACGCGGATTGGCGGTTCCGTTTCATCCGTTTGATCGGTCGCGCAGCGCGGAGCTGTCGATTCTTCAGGTGCCGCCGACGGCAATGGATGCGGGGGCATTTCACTACGGTCCCTCGTCGCCGCAGCCCGCAGCGGGGGTCGCCGCGCTTGAGGAGCATCTCGATGCGGTCAGAACCACAGGCGGGTGCGCCGTGCTGAACTGGCACCTAGCGCAGGCCCGACCAGACCGGCTCGCCGGAGCCGGCCCGGCGATGCTGGAGGTCCTGGCCGCGATCGCGTCTGCAGATGGCTCGGACGTCTGGTGGGCGACGCCGGCGCAGGTCGCGTCATGGTGGACAGATCGCCAGGCGCGGGTGTTTCCCCGATAGGCGTCGCTGTCAAGCTTCGTTGAAGATCTGGTTTGGTGACCGTAAGTGCTTAAATCACAAGAGACAGCGGTCGACCCTTAAAGGTTTTGTCGCAGGTGCCGATACCGCACGATGACGCCCTGTCTCACGTGAGGTTGGTCCCGCCGCCTCCGGCCCCACACTTCTGAGTCAGGCGTATGGAATTCTCCAGATGATGATCTGCACGGCGGTGCAAACCGTGAGCCTGCGATGTACAACATCAAGAAGGAACTAGAGAAGTTCAACGAGATTCTGAGCTCGTTGGAAGAGGAAGAGAAGTCAGCCGGGGGTGCTGCTGAGGTACCAAAACAAACCTCGTCAGCGCCAACAAATGAAGAGGCTGACTCAGGTATGCCGGAAGTAGCCAAGTCACCTGACGTACCCGAGGCGGCAGCGCCCAGCGTACAATCACCAAAGCGTCCGCTGAAGGCAGATCGGCCTTCGCAGCCGTCGGCCCGGGTGACCGGCCCACCCGCGAAGCCTGATGCGCAGAAGTACGGGGTCTACAATGGCCCGTCAGCGCACAAGCCGCCTCGCAAGGTGATCGAGAAGCCGGTTAGTCCGCTGGAGGCGCACGCACGCCCGTTGCCCACAGCCAAGAAACCGACGCGGTCGGCAACACCGCCAACGACGCCAAACACGCTTCCGAACACCATTCCAAACCGGGGCGTCACGAGTAGCTCGGCCGCGAACAAGCCGCGTGAGCGTAAGCCGATTGTTCCGATCCCGCCAAATCCGATTGTGCCGGGTGCCACGGCGCGCAGTGCGGACGAAAACGCGCTCAGGAAGGTGAGACTGCCTGACACGCGCGCCGAGAAGGGACCTTCCCGGACCGATGCAAACCGCGACCTTGACGCGCTGATTGATGACTTGAGGGGTTCGCTGAGTCGGCCCGCGGCGCCGTTGCGCGAGAATAATCCGATCCTGCGTGCCAAGAAGGTCGACGTCAATAGTCGTCCAGAAGTCATGATCGAGCCGATCAGGCCGGCGAAACGTCGCCCGGCGCTCACACTT
>JANQRN010000020.1 GCA_028284545.1 Rhodothermales bacterium
ACATCTCCGGGAACCAGATCCACAGCAGATACTTCTGTGACCGCTCCGTCACGTATGACGTGCGTCGACACAACACCGAGTTCGAAGAGCGCCTCCATCGAACGCGTCGCGCGCAACTCAGACACGAAGCCGATCGCCGTGTTCAGCAGTATGACCACCACGACGGCCCATCCCTCGATCGTCTCCCCAAAAACGAACGCCGTCACGGCCGCGACGGCCAGCAGGAGCATGATCAGGCTTCTGAACTGCGCGACGAGGATTCGGATTAGCGATCGCGGCGGATTCCGAATCAGTTCGTTTGGACCGAAGACCTCCAGACGCGAGCGTGCCTCGCCGGCACTCAAGCCGACTACCGGATCGGTATCCAGCGCAGTTACTACTTCATCAGCAGCGGCGGCCCACAGTCGTTCAGGAGGAGGCTTCATCCTCGTCTGACCAATCCTCCACCTGGTTGTCGATGATCATTTCATCGGCCACCAGGTCAGTCGCCGAGCGAGCACCATCCCGCGCGGCGTCGGTTCGCTTTTCACGCCACTCCCTGATCTGGCGGGTCAGAACATGCTTCATTTCGGTAATCGCCCGATACATGTCGTCTGACGTAGCCTCGGCCCTGAGCAACCGGTCCCTGACGGTGAGGTTGACCTCAGCACGATACACCTGACCTTTCCGGTGATGTGCTCGGTTGGCCTCGAGCTCACAGTCGATTCGCAAAGAAGGATCATTGCTCATGTCCCCCAGTGCTCTCAAGGCATCGCCGACCTTTTCGTGTACGAAGGATCGAAGTGCGTCTGTGAGTTCAACCTGAGTACCCTGAATTACGAGGTTCGCAATTTTGTCCGCGCTCATTTGCTGTCTAGGCTGGTTCGGCTAACAATTCGGATTCCGCTTCGGCAACACGTCGGAGTACCGAAACAAAACTGTCGGGGTTCAACGACATTGAGTCAATACCGATCCCAACCAGAAACTCGGCAAACTCTCCAATTTTCGTGACGGCGCCCCCACGGATGTTTCTTCATCGTAACCCGAACAACCGTGCGCTGAAGTCGGCATGCTCCTGCGCCATCCGTAGTACGGTTATCGATTCCACTGTGGGTCAAATGCTTACGCAGACGACCCGTCGAACACGCTCTATCAGCGCGGTGGCAGCAATCGACTTTCCGGGATCCAGCCAGTGAGCGGGCGGCCTCAGGTCTGATAGATGTCTGCGCCAGCGGCCGCAAGTTGCGCTAGCCCACCAACGTTGTAGGCGTCAAATCCCTGAGAACGCATGTATTCGGTCGCCTTTTGACTTCTACTTCCTGAACGACAGTACAAATAGTACTTCTCGCCCTTGTCCAGGCCCTGAACGCGATGCGCAAAGTCGGGCGACGAGATATCAAGGTTCTTCGCTCCTCTGATGTGCGCTGCCGAATATTCGGCCGCAGTTCGCACGTCGATGGTAGCACCAGTTTCGGCGTGCGACTCGACGTACTGAGACTCCGGGATTCGAGTCGGGTCGTCGACGGGACGGCGAGAGAATAGCGATCGAAGTGACATCGGCTTGATCTAGGTTTCTGTGTTGGACGTCTATAGTCAGTTTGTGTCTGTCCCGGGCGACGGCGAATTCTCGAGGGCACGAGACAGCCAGTCCTTGATGGCGTGTTCCGGCAATGCTCCGACAAACTCGTCAACAACACTTCCGCGCACAAACAGCTTGACGGCAGGAATGCCACGAACGCCGTACTTCGAGACTAGCGCGGGTTGTCGGTCGGAGTTGATCTTAACCAGCCGCCACTTGCCCTTGTTCGATTTTGCCAGCCTTTCCAGTGTCGGGCCAATTATCCGGCAGGGACCGCACCACGGCGCCCAGAAATCTACAAGCACCGGCTTCTCGAAACTCTTGTCGAGTACCTCTTTCTGAAAAAACTCTGGTACGTCAGGCATCTTCATCCACGGTTTGATCGCGTGCCACGGCCACGCCATTGTTCAACGCCGTCGCACGTCTGGTAGCTTCGGTGAGCTCTGAACAAAACCGGTCGGCGCCGACCAGTTCCTCGAGCCCCGCGGCCTTCATCCTGTCTGCGACTGGCCCTTTAACACCCGAAAACCATACGTCCAATCCTGTCTCGCGCAGGTAAGCAATAATCTCCGACAGCGCGTGAACGCCTGTCGAATCAACCCGGTTCACCGGGTAGAAGTCGAAAACCACGGTGCGTCTTTGCCGATCAGCCGCGAGTTCGCGAACCCGGTCCTTGAAGAAATCCGCGTTTGCGAAGGTGAGGGAACTATCAAATCGAAAGACAACGATGTCTGCCGCTGTTATGGCGTCAGGGTTTCGTAGCACGTTCCTGAATGTCTGCGTCCCGGGTAGGCGACCTACCACAGCAGTATGCGGTTTTGATGTTTGTGCAACGAGAACGATTAGCGACGACACCAAACCGATAAGTATGCCTTGCTCGATCCCGACAAGCAATGTGGCAAGAAAGGTTACGGCCATCAAGACGAAATCAGTCCGATCAGCGCGCCAGAGAAACCGCGCTTCCTCAAAGTCAATCAGCTTGTAGACCGCCACAAGCACAATTGCCGCGAGCACGGCGTTTGGCAGGTGGAAGAACAGCTTCGTCAGAAGCAGCAGTGTGATTGCAATGATCAGCGCTGCTACGAGTCCGGCGACTGTCGTACGGGCACCGGCTTCATCACTAACAGCCGTGCGGGAAAAACCGCCCGTCGTCGGAAATGACTGAAAGAATGAGCCCGCGATATTGGCTGCGCCAAGCGCCACAAGTTCCCTGTTGGGATCAACAGCGTACTTGTTCTTTCGGGCATACACGCGGGCGACGGCATACGACTCCATGAATGCAACGAGTGAGATCGTGAGCGCCGCCGGCAGCAGCCCGCGAATCGTAGAGAGATCAATCGCAACAATCGAAGGCCTCGGCAAACCACCGGGGACCGCACCTACCGTCTTGACGCCGACCGACGACAAGTCGAGAAGCCAGACCGCGACCGTTGCTACTGCCACAACGATGAGCGCACCGGGCACACGCGGCGACACTCTCTTGAGCAGCACGAGCAGTATAATCGCCGCGAGGCCGATGACCAGCGTCAGACCGTGCACGTCAGCAGCCTGCTGTACTGCCGCCCATAGAATTTCATGCACAAGGTGCGAGCGCTCAATGTCGATCCCGAGTAAATGTTTGAGCTGACTCAGGCCGATTATCAATGCCGCGGCGCTCGTGAAACCCGCTAGCACCGGGTGTGAGAGAAAGCTCGCCAGAAAACCGAACCGGACGAGCCCGAGGGCAAGTTGCACAACGCCGACGAGCAGCGACAGCAGCAGGGCGAGCTGTATGTAGGTGGTGGGGTCACCGCCGGCAAGGGGTGCGACACCCGATGCAACCAGGAGCGAGATCATCGCTACTGGCCCGACAGCCAACTGCCGCGAGGTCCCGAGGATCGCGTAGACGACGATCGGGACCAACGCGGCATAAAGGCCATATATCGGCGGCATACCGGCGATCAGGGCGTAGGCCATCCCCTGCGGGATCAGCATCACGCCGACCGTGAGCCCGGCACCCAGATCACCTATCAGCTCCGTTCGGGAATACCCCCGCAGCTGACCAATCAATGGCACTTGACCAAATTGGCTCACGCTGAAACCGCGAGCCCCTCAGTCACAAGATCACCTTCATAAGACGCAATCTGACCGTTCACGTACTTGACGTCGAATCCCTGTCGCGCAAGGAATGCCGAGGCGGCAGCAGAGCGTGCGCCAGAGACACAGTGGACCACCAGAGTCTTGCCACGCGGGACACGGTCCTGGACGTAGTCGGGCAGGCGCGTGTAGGACGCCGAAACGGCACCCGGTATGTGGCCGGTCTCGTACTCTGACGCAAACCGGACGTCAACGACGATAGCGTCTTCGCCGGCCGCGTACGCGTCGATCTGGTCGATCGTGATTTCTTCGATGGCGTCGTGTTTCCCTCCCTCGTCGAAATAGTGCTCCAGCGTCTCTATGTCGGCCCAGGCAGCCACGTTGTCATAGCCGATACGAACCAGATCGCGAACCGCCTCGTCCAGGTGATCGCTATCGATAATCAGGACAAGCGCCGTCTTCTCGTCCGTTACCAGCGACCCTACCACCGTGTTGAATGACTTGTTCATCGGCGCATATAGCGAACCGGGAATATGCTTTGCCATGAAAGCCGAACGGTCCAGTCGTGCGTCCACGATCAACGTTCCGGACTGAGCTGCCCGCTGACCCAGCTCGGTAGCAGTCAATTTCCTGGGTTGCGGCAGACCGCCGAGCACGGGAGCGCCCATCTTGTTGTCGCGCTTCATACGTGCGAAATACATCTGCGGCTCGGGCTGGCCCGACAGGATGGCATCAACAAAGACCTGCTCTCCTTCGCGCGCAGCACCCAGCGAAGCGTTGTAGAGTTTTTCGTACCCGACCGTTGTTGTCGGCACGGCACCCAACGCTTTGCCGCACGTTGATCCCGCGCCGTGTGCGGGCCACACCTGCAAGTGCTCGACGAGATTCGTGAACCGCGGAAGCGAGCTGTAGAGTTGGCGAGCCGACGGCTCCTGCACGCCGTGCATGCCGGCTGCCTGCTCAAGCAAATCTGGCCTGCCGAGGTCGCCAACAAAGACGAAATCGCCGGTGGCAATTCCCATAGGCGTCGTCGCCCCGGAGCCGCGATCAGTTACCAGGTAGCTCATGTGTTCCGGCGTATGCCCGGGAGTATGCACCGCCTCCAACTCAATGTTGCCCACCATGAACGTGTCGCCGTCTTTGAGCAAGACGGCGTCGTAGTCTGATCCGTCCTGGCGCTTCTCTTTGACCCATTCGTATTTCCAGTTCTCGTCACCCTCGTCTGAGAGATAGAGCCTCACGCCGAATCGCTCGGCGAATTCTCGCGCACCAGAGAGGAAGTCAGCATGGATGTGCGTTTCGACAACGCCGACGATGTTCAGGCCTTCGTTTTCAGCAATCTCGACGTAGCGGTCGATGTCGCGCTCAGGGTCGATGATGATTGCCTCTTTGGTCTGCTGACAACCGATGAGGTAGGCGTATTGTGCGAGCTTTGGCTCAAATATCTGGCGGAACAACATGATGTTTTCTCCTTGTCTTGGCTGTGAGAAAAATGTGGGGGAATGTGGTTAGTGAGGCAGGCGACTGCGCAGTGCGGCGTAGGTCCAGGTGCCGGCAAGCGCGGCAACAAACGCGACCAGCAATACGGTGATTCCACCTCCGATCAGAGCGAAGAGCGGGCCCGGGCATGCACCCAGCAGCGCCCAGCCCAATCCGAAGAACGTACCGCCGAGCCAGTAACGCGTCCCGACGCCCGTCCACTGCTTGGGCGCAATACTGATTGGCTCACCGTGGATCGTTTTCAGGCCCAGTCGTTTGATCGCCAGCACGGATGAGGCAGCTACCACGCCCGCAGATCCGATGACGCCGTGAAGGTGAAAGCTGTGGAATCGAAACATCTCCTGGATCCTAAACCAGGATACGACTTCGCTCTTAACGAGGATGATTCCGAAGACGACACCGAACAACAGGTAGCCGAGCAGGCTCGACAACTGGTTGCCTTCAGCAAGTGCCTTCTCCTTAAACTCTTCGGGGACCTGTTCACTGTCGATACACTCGATTGGGTCGAGCGTCAGCGTGTTCGCGTCACGGTGCATATCGTTTGGGGTCACTGGACTAGAACTAGAGTAGTACGGGTAGCAGAACGAACGTGACGAAAAGGCCACCGATGAAAAAGCCTACCACGGCGACGAGCGACGCGACCTGCAGATTGGCGAGGCCTGATATGGCATGGCCCGACGTGCAGCCACCGGCATAGCGTGCCCCGAACCCGACGAAGAAGCCACCTCCCACGACCATCACCAAGCCCGGCAGCGTGGCGAGGCCCTTCCACGAGATAAACTGTGCGGGCACGAAGCCGGTGAGGTCGGAGACGCCCAGCCCGGATAGGGCGCCGACCGTGCGTTCTGACAGGTCGATCGAGTCACCAGGCGAGGCAAGCAAGTGTAGGCCAATGAATCCGCCGATCATGATGCCGAGCACCATGACAAGATTCCAGGTGCCGGTCCGTTTCCAGTCGTACCGAAAGAACTCCTGGCGTCCCGGCACCGTCGCGGCGCATACGTGTCGCAGGTTTGATGACAGTCCAAGCTGCTTGCCACCAAAGATCAACAGTGCCGGAACGAAGAGTCCGATCAGTGGACCCGCCACATACCACGGCCAAGGCTGCGATACAAAGTCGATAATGCTTCCCATCCGTTCTTACTCGAGTTTCTATTCTGCGCTTGCGCGCCGCTGATTCCGCACCCGGCCCTACAGTGGCCAGATGCATGGAGGTTCGGCTATACTACCTTCCAGTAGTATAGTTCCAACAGGACCAGATATGCAACCCGGCTAGCCTGAAGCGCTGGTTATCACTATCAGACCATCATAATCACATGTATTGCGCCCGCGTCCACTGGGCTGGAACACACCGCCTGGGTATCCAGTATGCAACGCGTGCGTAGTATACCCTATCGCAAAGAAACACAGGATAACATGGCCGACCCCTCCCCGACTACGGATCAGGCGCTTGTACCTACGACGCTCTTTGAGCGCGTGGCGCGACGGTTCCGCATCCTGGGCGAGCCCGTGAGACTTGAGCTGCTGAACATTCTTCACCGCGATGGCGAGATGAACGTGCAGGAACTGGTTGCGGCATCCGGCCACGCCCATGCGAATGTCAGCAAACACCTGCGTGTTATGGCTGAGGCAGATCTCGTCTCGCGCCGCAAGGACGGCCTGTACGTGTACTACAAGCTCCTCGACCCCACTCTTCCCGCACTGTGCATGCTCGTCTGCGGGCATTTAGAGCGAAACGGCAGCCCGGAATAGCCGCCAGCGCATGAAAAAACGCCCCGCTGGAAGCCAGCGAGGCGCTCTGAGCGGAACACCGGGCTCGAACCGGCGACCTCAACCTTGGCAAGGTTGCGCTCTACCAACTGAGCTAGTTCCGCAATTTGGGGCCGCAATAATAAGGAAAATACGAACGCCGCAAATCGGAGGCCAGCTATATACCCCATTCGCCGCGACCGGTTCTCCACAGGGCGCCTCTCTGTCAGCCCCCAGACCGGAATCCGAGTGCCGGCCGGCCGGCGTCAACATCATCGTCGCTTTTTGCGGCGCGATCCACAGGCGACACCTTCACTGTCCCGTACTGGATCAACGGCTCCCCGCCCTGCCTGAGCCAGAAGGCAACCGCAGACGCGTCACGAGAAATCACGCTGTATCGCAATCGACTCGAACCAATGCGCTGCGCCCATTCACTGGCGCCGTCAACGAGTTGCGACGCAACACCACTTCTGCGCATCGCTTTGTCCACCCACAGCGCCTCCACAAACACCTCGACGGCGTTCCTGAAGACGGGCGCGTGCTCGTACCTGCGGGCGTGCAGAAACCCGACCAGGTTATGCGCATCGAGACCCTCCTGAGCAACGAGCATCAGGTGGACGTTCGATTGTACCCAGGGCTGGAAGTCGGCCTCCCATCGCGTCATGAAGTCGTCAGCGAGTTCGAGGCGGCCGTCTACGCCGGCTTGATGAAGCGCGAGTGCCCGCCACATGACGCGCATCCGGTCGCGATCCGGCAGCTGCGCTGCGCGGATCCTGATCTTTCGTTTCACTCGAATCCTCACGATTGTGACTGATGCGGACTGAGAATATCGAAACCGCATACCGTAATTTGCCCGTCTACTGGTGTTGGACGACAATGGACATGCAAAGTTGGCAAAGCTGATTGACGGAAAGGCCATTTCTCGCGCCGTTCGAAGCGAGGTCGCAGAAGAAACGCAGCGCTGGACGCAAGACGGGCATCGCCCTCCGTATCTCGCGGTCGTACTGGTCGGTGACGACCCAGCCTCAGCGTCTTATGTGAGGGGAAAAGCCCGGGCCTGTGGAGAAGCGGGCATTAACTCCGACACCATCACGCGTGACACGTCGATAGCACAGGACGAGTTGATCGGGCTGATCTCAGACCTCAACGATGACGACGGCGTGGACGGCATCCTGGTCCAACTGCCGTTGCCCGACCACGTAGACGACGACGCGGTCATTCGTGCCATAGCGCCAGAAAAGGACGTCGACGGCTTTCATCCGGCGTCAGCCGGAGCTCTGATGATCGGTCAACCGGGTTTTGTTTCGGCGACTCCCGCGGGCATCGTTGAACTGCTCGAGCGCAGCGAGATCGAAACGCGCGGAAAGCATGCCGTCATCATCGGACGGAGCAACATTGTCGGCAAACCGCTGGCCAACCTGCTACTTCGCCGGGGCATTGATTGCACGGTAACCGTTTGCCATTCGCGAACGCAGGACCTCCCGGGCATCGCACGTCAGGCAGACACCCTGGTGGCCGCTATCGGCCGCGCCGGGTTCGTGACTGCCGACATGGTGAAACCCGGCGCAGCCGTGATCGACGTGGGCATCAATCGAGTCGACGACAGCTCTCGCGAGCGTGGCTACCGACTCGTCGGTGACGTCGATTTCGATGGCGTCTCACAGGTGGCCGGATACATCACGCCCGTGCCGGGCGGCGTCGGCCCGATGACTATCGCAATGTTGCTTCGAAACACGCTGGACGCGGCCCGCTCCCGAGCCCAGGTTGCGCTGGCGGACTAATCGTTCCCCACTCATGGCAATCCTACTCGCTTTCAGCGGCGGACTCGATACGTCGTTCTGCGTCCCCTATCTGAAGGAGCAGACCGGAGAAGAGATCGTAACGGCGACCGTGAACACCGGCGGTCTCGACGGCGAGGCTGCAACCGCACTCGCGGCTCGGTCAAAGGCGCTGGGTGCTGCGGCGCACCATACGGTCGAGGCAGAGCAAATGTACTTCGACGATGTGCTCGTGTACCTGATCATGGGGAACGTGACCAGAGAAGGATACCCGCTTTGTGTTGGTCCTGAGCGCGTCATTCAGGCCAGAGAGTTGGTTTCTCTGGCCCGCAAGGTCAACGCCAGTGCGATTGCGCACGGCTCCACAGGAGCAGGAAACGACCAGGTCAGATTTGATGTCGCGCTTCGCGTTCTGGCACCCGACCTGAAGATCATCACGCCGATTCGCGAGCTCGGCCTCGACCGACCTGCTGCGCAGGCCTTTCTCAACGAACGTGGCCTTCCATTCCCCGACCGCGACACAACGTATTCGGTTAACACGGGTCTCTGGGGAACGACCATTGGTGGCCGGGAAACCACAACACCTGAGGGCATCGTCCCCGACGCCGCGTACCGCACAACTGTCTCGCCGGCTGACGCGCCCGACGAGCCGGAGCGCATTTCGATCTCGTTCAACAAGGGACGTCCGGTTGCATTCAACAACGGAGAACTGCCGGGCGTGCAGCTGATTCAGCTGCTCGACGCGTGCGCCGCAAAGCACGGCGTTGGTCGCGGCATTCACACGGGTGATACTATCATGGGCATCAAAGGACGAGTTGCTTTTGAGGCGCCCGCAGCGACTGTTTTGCTCGAGGCACACACCGCGCTTGAGAAGACCGTGCTCAGTAAGTGGCAGCGTCATCACAAGAAGTCGCTTGGTGACGCCTACGGCAGACTAATCCACGAAGCCGAATTCCTGGATCCCGTAGTTCGTGACATCGAGGCCTTTCTTGAAAGCAGTCAGCAAAAAGTAACCGGAGTCGTGACTATGGAGTTATTCAAAGGTCGCGCCCGGGCGATTGCCTGCTCGAGCCCACATTCCATGTTTCGACCCGATCTTGCACGGTACGGAGAAACTAACGCCCTCTGGGACGGCCGCGACGCTCAGGGTTTTGCGCGCATCGCCTCTGTCGCCCCACTACTGTCATCCACACCACCCGACGCGTGAACGACGAACGGAAATACGCCGTCGCCGTCCTCCACGGAGCTGGCTACGTCGCCCGCGAATTGCTTCAGGCCGTTGCACGTCACCCCGGACTAACACTCACGGCGGTGTCCAGCAGGTCGCGCAAAGGCGAGTCCGTCGACAAGGTCCATCCGTCGCTTCGTGGCATTGTAGAGGCTACCTTCGTGGCGGGCGACGAGATCGATTATGATGTCGTCGATGTGGTATTCAGCTGTGGCCCGCACGGGAAGAACTTCGATGAGATCGTGACACTGGACGCCAGCGGATTTCCGGGCGTCATCGTTGACCTGAGTGCCAACTTCAGGCTAGCTGATCCGGCTGCCTACCAGGAGTTCTACGGTTTTGAACATGGCAATCACGACTTGCTCTCGCGCTTCGAGTACGGGCTCCCTGAGCGAAACCGGAAAAACCTGCGAAGCGCGACACGCATCGCCAACCCGGGATGCTTCGCGACCGGCGTTGCGCTTACCCTGGCGCCCATCGCGGAGCGGTGCACAGGAGTTGCCGCACACCTTGTCGCGATGACCGGTGCAAGCGGATCGGGAATCACAGCTAAAGCCACCACCCACTTTCCCGACAGAGATGGCAACGCGCGCGTGTACAACGCGTGGCGTCACCGCCACCTGCCCGAGATTAACCAGATGATGCCTAACCCCGTCGATCTGAGTTTCATCCCGGCCTCCGGCCCGTGGACCTACGGCATCTGGGGCGTTTCGACTGTCACCGGCGTTCCGGCCGACGTTGACGTCAAGGAACTGTTTGACTCGGCGTACGCGGACCAGCCGTTCGTTCGCCTCACGGACAACGGGTTACCCGAACTCCGACACGCCGCCCGAACGCCCTTCTGTGATATAGGATGGCAGCGTCGGGATGACGGACTTGTCGCGGTCGGATTCGCGCTCGACAACCTGTTGAAAGGCGCCGCAACAACGGCAATCCAGAACGCCAACCTTGCGCTCGGCCTGAACGAGAAGACCGGACTCATCGGATGACTTCCACTTTCGAACTCGAAGATCGCTACACGCTTCCGACGTACGCCAAGCTCCCGATTTCACTTGTGCGCGGATCGGGTTCGTTTGTCTGGGATGAGGAGGGAGAAAGGTACCTTGACTACTATGGCGGCCACTGCGTAACAGCTATCGGCCACTGCCCGCCGCGAGTTGTAGACGCCGTTCGTAGCCAGGCCGGCGAACTCCTGTTCTACTCCAACGTGGTCTACAATCAGACGCGGGCGCACACTGCGCGGTCCTTGGTTGAGATGTGTCCGCCCCATCTCGAGCAAGTCTTCTTCTGCAACTCGGGCACGGAGGCGAACGAAGCTGCCCTCAAGCTCGCACGCAAGGCAACGGGCCGCAGCCACGTTGTCGCCATGCATGATGCGTTTCACGGTCGCACGTTGGGAAGCCTCGCCGTTACATCGTCACCGAAATACCGCAGCCAGTTCGAAGATCTCCTTCCCCAGGTTTCGTTTGTTCCGTTTGGCGACGCCACAGCGCTTGCCGATGTGCTTGCGGAGTCGGCAGTTGCAGCCGTGATCCTCGAACCCATCCAGAGCATGGCTGGCGTTACCGAGGCTGACAGCGACTTCTACACGACCCTCGCCAACCTCACAGACCAATCAGGAACGGTTCTGATATTCGACGAGGTCCAAACCGGCGTTGGTCGAACGGGGACCTTCAGTATCTCCGAGCAGATAGGTGTTCAACCTGACATCGTTACCCTCGCAAAAAGCCTCGGCTCTGGCATTCCCGTGGGCGCAGTAGTCGCCTCACGCAAGATTGCCGATACGGTCGCAAGTGGTGATCAAGGGACTACGTTTGGCGGAGGAATGATAGCCATGGCTGCCGTCCACGCGACGCTCGAAACGATCCGCGAAGAATCGCTCATGGATCGTGCCCCCTATATCTTCAATCAGATCGGGCAGGCGGCCCTATCAAACGGCGCACACATCAGGGGCCGCGGCTGCCTCATCGGCATCGACGTAGGTCGCGATTCTAGTACGATCCGCAACACGCTCCTGGAAGACGGAGTCATCGTTGGCGGGTCTTCTGACCCCAACGTCATGCGCGTCTTTCCACCACTCAACACAACCGACGACGAGCTCGCGTACTTCGCCGAGATGCTCGCCAAAGCTATGTCGGCTACGAAAGAAGTAGCATGAGCGGCACGAACCACCTGCTGAGCTGGCTTCAGTCTGACGCACAGATGTGGGATCGTTGTCTTCGCGCGACCGTCGACTTTGCGAATGGCGCGCACCCACCCGAGCTGAACAAGCACATCGGCTTGCTGTTCATGAATTCGTCGTTGCGCACGCGCGCGTCCATGGAGGTGGCAGCGGGCAGACTAGGCTGCCGGCTTACTGCGCTGACCGGCCAGGACACGTGGTCGCTTGCGTGGCAAGAAGGCGCGGTGATGGACGGCGCTGACGTGGAACACGCGCGTGACGCAGCGCGCGTTTTGTCAGGCTATTTCGATCTAATTGGGCTGCGCAGCTTCAGCCCGTTGCCGAATGCGACCGACGAATTGCTCGACACACCGGTAGGTCGCTTGGCTGGCTACAGCGAAGCACCGATCGTAAACCTGGAGTCTGCTTCGTTTCACCCGTGCCAAGCACTTGCAGATGCTGCAGTACTTATGCAGCGATTCAATGGTAACCCCTCTGGCAAGGAATTCGTCTTGTCCTGGGCCTATCATCCACGAGCACTTCCGCTCGCGGTCCCTCAATCGACGCTCCTAATGGCTGCACGATTGGGTACTAATGTGACCGTCGCGGCTCCTCCCGGTTTCTCTCTCTCCGACCGAATTGTCGACGAGGCGCGATCCATTGCATCGAGAACCGGAGGCACGGTGAAAACAACCTCAGATCTTGCCGAGGCTGCTTCCGGAGGCAACGTCATCTACGCCAAGAGCTGGACCCCGGCCGCGATCAGCCAAACCGATGACAGCGGTGCGGCAATCAGGTCGCAGTTTAGAGACTGGCGGATATCGACAGAATTGATGCGAAGCACCGACAGTGGCGTCTTCATGCACTGCCTCCCGATTCGGAGAAATGTGATTGCCGACGACGCCGTGATCGACTCGACCAACAGCGCGATCCTGCAGCAGGCAAGAATGCGAGTTGATGCCAACCTTGCCATCATCACGGCGTTGCTGGACACGGACTAGAATGTCAGGCAACCTTGACACATCCGACCCGGCTGGAGCGATTTCCTCCCGAGTAATCAAGATCGGAGGTGAGGTCGCTCTGGACGCGCGAGCTGTTGGTGAGTTGTTCGACGCGCTCAGTGACGCGCAACCGGGCCTCAGAACGGTCGTCGTGCACGGTGGTGGCGCGCAGGCATCATCTCTCGCCAGGAGGCTTGACCATTCACCAACTATAGTGGCAGGCCGGCGGGTCACGTCGGAAATTGACTTGCAGACGATCCTGTGGTCGATTTGTGGAGAGATAAACACCAGGCTCGTCGCCGCCGCCTGCAACCGGGGCCTTCGAGGCGTTGGGCTGTCGGGGGCAGACGACAACATGGTGCTGGCCAGGAAGAGACCACCCCGAGAAATCGACGGTACACTCGTCGACTTCGGACTCGTTGGTGATGTCAGGTCAGTCGACGCAACGCTGATTCATTCACTGTTGGCCTCGGGGTTCACACCAATCATCGGTACGCTGGGGGTCGACGACGCCGGTGGTCTACTCAATATCAACGCAGACACAGTGGCGGCCCGGATAGCCATGGAACTGCGCGCGGCGTCCCTCCATCTGATCACGCCCAGCGGAGGCGTGCGCAAGTCCGCCGAAGACCCCACCTCGACCCTCGACAGCTGTTCGAGAGCCGAGTTTGAGTCCGGTGTCAGCGAAGGCTGGATCACCGGCGGAATGCGTGTCAAGCTCGAGGTCGCGCTGGATTGTCTCGACTCCGGTGTTGAGCGTGTGGTAATCAGTTCTGTTCAGGGGATATCGGACAATAGCGGAACCGTCGTCTCATGAATAGGCCCCAGTCCATAGATGAGCTGCTGAGTTCACTGGTTTCGTTTCGAAGTCTTTCGCATCAGGAACAGGAGATCGCCTCATTCCTCGCTGATGTGCTCGACGTCGCGGGTATTCGGGTCGAGATGATTGACGCGAACGTCGTCGCAACGATCGGGTCCGGAGGAACCGCCCTGCTCTTGAATTCTCACCTCGACGTCGTCCCGCCCTCCTCGAACCACCCGTTCGCGCCATTCTCCCCGACTATTCAGGATGATCGCCTATATGGCCGCGGGAGCGTCGACGCCAAGGCGAGCGTGGCCTCCATGAGCTGGGCACTGCTTGAGCTGGCTCAGAACCACTGGCACCCGCCCGAGGGCCTTTGCCTTGTCGGCGCGTTTACGGTTTGCGAGGAGATTGGTGGGGGCCACAACGGACTCGAGGCAATTCGCCCCCAGTTGCCACCACTTGGCGCCGCGTTGATTGGGGAGCCGACGGAGCTTGCGCCGTGCACGGCGCAAAAGGGAATGCTGATCCTCGAAGCGACTGCAAGGGGAAAGACTTCGCACGCCGCGCGCGCCCACCTAGGAGACAACGCGATAGCGAAAGCAGTAGCCGATATCAGCGCAGTCGGCGAAACTCGCTTTGATCGTGATCATGCGTTGCTCGGTCAGACAACGGCGAACGTTACGGTGATCGAGGGTGGAACGGTGCACAACGTCATACCGGACGAGTGCAAGTTCACGATCGACGCGCGCATTACACCAGCCTACACGGCACAGGAGGTTTTAGACGCGATTCGATCAAGGATGGTGTC
>JANQRN010000024.1 GCA_028284545.1 Rhodothermales bacterium
GGATCCGGGATCCTCCACTGACGGGCCGTCGCTCGTCGGTTACGCCAAGCTCCAGTTGGGGTCAGCGCCCGACTGTGTGCCCGGCAGTTCGCCTGTAGAGCTCGAGCGCATCTACCTGCTGCGATCGCATCACGGCGCCGGAATAGGCCACGCCCTCTGGGAGCGTGTCATAGAAGCGGCCGCCACACTCGGCTGCGACACCGTCTGGCTCGGCGTCTGGCCGCGCAACGCACGGGCAATTGCGTTCTACGAGCGACGTGGTTTTCGGGTCGTCGGGTCGAAGACGTTCGAATTTGCCGGCGACCTGCAGGAAGACCGAGTGATGGTCAGGGACGTCCCAAATGGTGCCTAGGACGTTTTGAGACGTCTTGACGCGTGATTTGAGGCGCGACGTGTTACCGCGCGGCCGATTATCGGAGCGTTACTGATCGCAGCACCCGAAGAGACCAAACCCATGAACACGCACCCTCACAACCGCGCCGCCCGATTCAGTATGCTGTCCGCCTGCGTCGAACGAGTCTGCATGGCGCTGGCGCTGATGCTCCTGTTTGTGACAACCGCCCTGGCGCAAAAGCCGGTTAACGGCAACGGAAAAATCGTTGAGCAGATGCGGCCCCTTGGCCAGTTTTCGTCTGTCTCGCTGAACTTCAGCGCCGACATCACAATTGTGAATGGCGAGACCCCGTCATTTCGCATCGAAGCTGACGAGAACGTTCTTCCGCACATCGGCACCCGCATTCGCGGAGGCGAACTTCAAATCACGCAGGACCGCTGGATCGAGCCGTCAACGGCAGTCAAGATTCGCGTGGGAGCTCCGTTTACGTCTGAGGTGACGACGAGCGGGTACAGCAATCTGATCGTTGAAGGCATCAAGGGCCCCAGGTTCGTTGTTGAGGCGGGCGTCGGGACAGTAGAGTTGTACGGATCCGCCGACAGGCTGCAGGCCCGCACCAAGACGGGTACCATTGACGCTTCAGCGCTCGACGCGAAGTACGCAGATGTCGAAATATCGTCGCACGGCAAGGTTCGCCTCGGTTCAATGAGCAAACTCGTGGCAGAGGTGTCCTCGAACGGAACGGTTATCTACGAAGGCAGTCCGGAGGTCACCGATCGTAGCCGGGGAGCGTCGCGGGATAATATTGTGAGTGCAGACGATTATCGTGAACCAGAGCAGGTCCCCGTGGAATACGTAGAGTTTGTTCTTGTCAACGACGCCAGGAGGCTTGCCTCACTTCGCGTGGAAGGTCCGCCGAACCGCTCCTTCGGCTACGGCTTCGTTATGCGTCCAGCAGGTGCACGGGCGGAGAACTGGCCGGTCGGTACGCGGATCTACCGCACCGGGAAGCTGCGTGCGGACAAGCTGCTTCTGACGGTGAAAGCCGAGATGGAAGGAGAGCGTGTCAGCCTCTACTCGCAGACCGGCAACTAGAGAAGCGAGGATCCATGTCGTCCAGCATCGACTTGTTGTATTTCGTGCCCCTGCTGTTTGGGCTTGCACACGGGCTTCTGTTCGCGACGCTGCTCGTGGCGCGAGGCGTCCGGCGGGAACAGCCATCAGACGTGCTTCTCGGCGCACTCGTCGTGGCCGGTTGCCTTTTGATTGTGCCGACGGTGCTGGGCCTTGTCGACATTCATGTATTGTGGAACGAGTGGCTGTTCCTGCCCCTGGACCCCGGCCTACTGATTGGCCCGTTGCTCTATCTGTTCGTCCGGGCGCACACAAATCGCGCCTTCCGATTTGGTCGCCAGATGCTTTGGCATGCGGTACCATTCGCGGTGTACGCGATCTATCACCTCGCCGTGTTTGTGCAGGGGAGCGACTTTGTCTTCAGGTGGATGGACCGGATTGACTTGCCGTACGTCGACCCGGTGTACAAGCTCGCAACCCTTGCATCAATGGTTGCGTATCTCGTGGTCTCGATCAGGCACTACGTGGCGTATCGCGGATGGGTGGAGTCAGAATACGCCAGCCCTGAGAACGTTAGATACGAGTGGATCAAGTGGGTGCTCGGCGCGCTGGCTGTGGCGATACTTGCGACGTGCCTTTTTAGGCTGGCCGAGGCGGTGATCTTCGACGTCGACTACATGCAGTCGTGGTGGACCTCAGCGATCGTCACCGTTGCGATTTACTACGTCTCTATCGCCGGCTACGTGTCACCCTCGGCCGCCGGTCCGCGTTTCGAGCGGGTGACGACTGAGCAGGATTCCGTCACAACGAGCGATCAGCCGCGGCTGGCCCGGCACGAACTGGACGAGTACAAGAATGGACTGTCAGAGCTTATGGACAGTCGGCGCGCATACCTGAATCCGGATCTGAGTCTGAGCGACGTCGCAGAGGAACTGGGGACGACGCGCGGCGTGGTCTCGTCGGTCATCAACGCGGGTCACGGTAAGAACTTCAGGCGGTTCGTCAACGAGTACCGCGTTTCGGCATTCAAGCAGACCGTTACAGAGGGTCGAGCCGGCAACCTGACGCTATTCGGGTTGGCGATGGACTGCGGCTTCAACTCCAAGGCCACGTTCAACCGCGTCTTCAAGCAAATCGAAGGAGTGACGCCGAACGAGTTTGTGCGCGATCAGGGTCTCCGGCCGGGAACAGGCGCGAGCTGAAGAGCGGGGTCTCCAGTCGCATTTCCAGCGACGCTTCCTGATACACCTCCAGAGATCCCCGCCGAGATGCGCGACAGGAATGACAGCGATTGCGCGTTGAAGATCTCGGGCTGTTCTACGTTGCAAACGTGTCCGGAGTCCGCGACCACAAACAGTTCGCTGAATTCATGCCGACTCACGATCGACCGGACAGGTGGAAGAAAGAGGTGATCCTCTTCGCCCATCAAGTAGAGAGTCGGAATCGGGAGTTCTTTCTCTGCGAAGAACCTGAGCAGGGGGTTGATCTCGTAGGTCAATCGAAACCATCGGATGAACTCACGTTGGCAGAGCTTCTTGGCTTCGGTGACGAACAGCAGGCGCGACTCCTTATGGTTCGCGCGAGGCATAATGATCCAGGCGAAGAATCTGTAGAGCCACATGTACGGAACAACGCGCTTGAACAGATTGCCGAGCGCCACGAGGAAACGCGACCGGAAGTTCAGACGGGTTACCGCACCACCTAGTACCATTGACAACACGCGCTGGGGTTGCATCTCCGCGATCGTCCTGATCAACACCGACCCAAGCGACACCCCGACGAAGTGCGCCGACTGGATGTCGAGGTGATCCATGACGTCGATGATCTCGCCCGAGACATCCTCAAAGCTGTAGCTCGAGTTCTGCACCGCCTCGCGGAGCGAAGCGGACTGCCCGTGACCGCGGAGGTCTACCATGAGCACATTGTAGTGCCTCCGGTACTCCCGGATCTGCTTGAACCAGATCGTCGAGCTGCCACCAGCACCATGCACGAAGACAACCCAGTCGTGGTCACGACCAAGCTCATACGTGCGATAGTGTAGCGGGGGCTGTTTCTGGCGCATTGCCGGGGGAGGCTACGGGGCTAGCGTTGAGGGTTGAGGGTTGAGGGTTGCGGCGGAAGGCGCAAAGGGTAAGGAGCGGGGGGCTGGGCCTCGAGGGAACACGAGTGAGGAGCCCCGGATAAGGGCATGCGGAGATATCTAATGAGAGGGTCAAACACCTGATGGCAGCGGAGGTTCGTGCCGTGGCGCCGATTGCATATCCGGCCGTTGTGCCGGGTGATGGTTGCGGTTTGGCCGTTCAGGTTACGGAGTTGAGTACGAGAGGTTATGCCCGATTGTCGGCAGAATTCGCGCCCGCCGCTTTCGAGAAAAACTATCTTCACCCTCAACCCTCAACCCTCAACCCTCAACCCTCAACCCTCAACCCTCAACCCTCCGCCATGATTGGAAGCCGCGACTACGTAATGCGACAGGTCCACCAGTTGGCGCGGGCGCTGGCCACGGCGCTCGGCAAACGCAACGCGATGGCAGACGTGGAGCTGGAGCGCACGATATCCGACGCGGTGGTCGCGGTCACGGGCGTTGATCTCGCACAGCTACGCCGCGCTTCGAGGGAAGAGCTCGTGGAGATGTGCACGCGCGATGGCGCGTTCAACACCGACATCGCATTGGGCATCGCCGAGTTGCTCATGGTGGACGGCAGCGCAGACCTGAGCGAGCGCGCCCTCTGGCTGTACCAGGAGTCCCTACGTGTCGGCGGCACACTCCCACACGACATCCACGATCGCATCGCGAACCTGCAACGCTCCTGACTCTTCCTACCCTCTAACCCTCACACCTGCCACCCTCGACCCTCAACCTTCCACCATCAACCTCCCAACAATTAGTCCTCCTCCCCAGTCCCAACCATCACGTCGCCCGTGTCAACCGACTGCAGGACGCGCGGCGTGAACGTGGGTGTGTGCGAGGCCATCCGGAGGAAGCGGTCGAGCGGTACAACCTCGACTTCCTGGCCGTCACCGGTATCCGCGATTACCCGATCGAGGATGTTCTTGACCCGCGCGATGTCGCTGCTTTCGCGGACGTGCATCGTGAGGTAGTACGGCCGCACCGGGTTCATCGCGATGAGCTCCTTCAGATCCAGTACGGCGTCGTCCTCGGGCCGCGTCGGCGACAGGTAATAATCGTACGACAGCATCGGTCGCCCGTCTTTGAGGTAGTTCGTGTGGGCGGGGCCGTAACCGTTTATGAACCCGATAGCGTCTGGGATAGCTCGGTAGTAGGCTTCGACGACCTCCTCTGTCAGGTCGATGTTACCGAAGTACCGGTTGCCCTGTGAGTAGTCCATGACCTCGAAGACACGCATGTCGAGTTCGTTCATCAGGCGTTGCGCGTCGGCCATCAGATCGACGAAGCGATCCTGGGGGATCGGTTTCGGATACATGTATCCCGGGCCCGAGAGCGCGCCGATGAAGTAGTCGTTTGGTGTTGCGGTGTCGAAGAAGAACTGCAGTTGCGCGGGGAAGAGCCACGACCAGTTCATGGTGACCTCCCACGCGTACGGAATTTCTCCGCGTCCCGGTTTTGTCCATGCCCCGATCCCGATGGCGTCGGTCTGGATGCAGGCGATGTACACCTTGTCTTCGGGGACGACGACCTCGTCAGCGCCGACGGTGTGGTTATTCGTGAACTTGTACCCGGTTGTCGTGGGGATTTGAAACGAGTAGCTCGTGTTGGGGAGCGTGTTGAGCCCCTCCATGCGGAGGCCGTAGCTCGACAGCAACGAGACGTGTTGGCCTTCGGTGTCTTTGGCGTACGAGTGCCATCCCATGACGACAGCGTCGGGATCGAGGTCGCGCAGGATGCGGTTGTGTAGCGCAAACTCGACGGTGTCGGCGGGGTCGGCCGACAGGTCGGTGAAGAACCCGCCCTTGAAGATTCCGAAGTCCGCGATACCGGCCTCCATGCGGTCGCCGTGGACGCCGCCCATCCAGAACACAAAATCTTTGCTGCAGCGCGCCCAGTATTCATCGAGCGCCCATTCGAATATCTCGGCGTCGTTCATATCAGTGAACCGACCGCGGAAATCCTCGACCATGCCGAGCCCGCGACCCTCCATATCCTGAATCCGGTCTTCGGTGACGACGATGGCGTTCTCGAGGCCGGCGACGGTGAAGGCTACCATGAGGCTTGTCCGAACGTCGGTATCCCAGACGACAAACCCATCTGCCGTGTCGGCGAGTTTGTTGAGTGCGTCGTCGACGCCCGTCAACGACTCAAACGCGATGTCGCGCGTGTCCCTGTAGTACTCTAGGACCTCCGTTGTGAATTTGAATGTCCACTCTGGTGGGTATTCGAAGTAGAGGTTCGGGGCCTGCTTGTTCGCGATGCCCTGTAGGCTTACGAGTAGCGCGTGGTCAGGCAGGTCGCCGGATATTGTCCAGTCGTTGGACAGTTTCATTGTGTAGGGCTGTGCATCCGCCGAAGAAGTCAGCGACCCTATCAGCACGCACGCCGATGCAGCGGCGATCAGCAGGGCACCCTGCACGAGACCTGCCGACGTGGGAGTATTGTTGCGGCCTTTCATGATGCGTCTGGTCGGGTGAAGACGAATACGACGGGTTCTTCGCGCGTCGCGCGATTGAACGTGACGGTCAGCCTCGAACCGTTGCGCGAGAGCGCGTAGGTCGTGGTTGTCTCCACATTGTGGATGCCAGTTGAGGTGGTCAACGGCAAGGACGACGACGTGGTGAACGCACGCCCCGGTGTCGTCCACTCAGCGGATACCACCTCTGTGGTGCCCTCGTCAAGGAACACGCCGAGGTGCACGCTGTCGAGCCATTTTGCGGACGCCTCACGCGCAACCGAGGCGGTCGAGCCATCGGTCGGATACCTCGTCGAGTCGCTTCGGTTGTAGCGACTCGCGTTGAAGTGTCGCCGAACGAAGATGTCCTGATCAGACGAGCGAATCGTCATCGTGACGCGTCGCCACTGGTCGAAGTCCGTCGAGGCCTCTTTGTCCAGCGACCAGGTGCCCTCGATTGAACCGGAGGGCGAGCATCCTGCGATCACTACCAGAAGGAACAGTGTTGCAGGCGCTACGGAGATGCGGCAGAATGGTCTCATGAGTCACCGCGGGTTGGTTGCGCACCGGAATGCCGTCCGGGTGCCTTTCAGGATCATACCGCTTTCGTCGAGAGTCAAGCGGCGTTTGTCACTTGGTCCGCGCGTACTTCCGGTTCGCCGCGCGGGCGGCGTCATGGAGTCTTTCGCCGTCATTCGGTTCGATCCGGATCGGCCCGTATCTGGTGCCGAGATGCCGATTCAAATCCTGTGCGCGCTTGCCGGTGATCTGCTCAAACATGACGACGGCAGCGAGGTAGGTCCCGAGCTCCGACGGATGAAAACCGTCAGCCCCGTACAGGCCGAAGCTGTTGTCGAGGTCCCAGGCCTCCTCCCAGGCAGCGCCGGCCGGGAAGAAGTACCCGTCTACGCTGTCGGCGGCAGCGCGGTACGAGCTTCGCACGCCCGCGAAGTCAAACCGGCGTACCTCGGCGGGCCAGACCATGTACAGGGCGGGTTCGGCGCCAGCCGCCCGGATCGGCTCAGCGAACTTCTCGGCGTACTCGATCAGCGACGGACGACCCTCGGTGGCCGACGGTCCCTGCTGCATGACGACAAGATCCCACGATCGGGACGCGAGCTTGTCCTTTGTCGACTGCAGATTCCAGTGATCCTCGAGTCCGTAGCCCGGCTTGGCGATGGACTCCACGAACACGCGCTTGAGGCCTGACTCCTTCTCAAGAAGATCGTGCAGGACCTCCGGGAGCTCGTTGTACATCGTCAGGCTGTTCCCGATGAAGAGGATCGCGAATTCCTGCAGATCGGAGTGCGTCGGACTCTGACTGCACGACGCCCCCGCCAGCGGAAGCGCTAGCGCAGCGATAACGATCAAGGCGAAGCTTCTTTTCATGGCGAACAGGCGGCTGGAAGCCTGATCCACGGATCCCGGGCGCAATGGTTTCGCCGTTCGGGGCCAATTCCTTGTGCCCTTTGCCATACGTGAGCCGTTTGCCCAGGCTTTGTCGCTTGCTCCACACATCACCTTCAGGGAAACAAACGACGGCACCTCACCATGGCTCTCCTACTCAGCCTGACGCTGCTCCTCGCAAATCACGCGGCGTTGTTACACAACACAACCCCGGATCCTGACCCGGTCGTCACCTCGATCGCAGATCCCACCTCAAAACTTGCCCAGATCCGCTCGCTCCTCGCCGGCTCGTGGGACGGGCGTTTCGGATCGCCCGGCGTTGGCGGTGCCATCACCGACATGGTCACAGATGGCGCGGGCAACGTGTACATGTCGGGCTCTTTTCTTACGACGGGCAGTCTGGAATCGGGGACGATCGCGATGTGGGACGGCGAACGCTGGCACACGCTGGGATCGGGCGAGATCGACGGGTTTGTGCTGGCGATGGCGATCGACAGCCAGGGCCGGCTGTGGGCAGGCGGACAGTTTGAGACGATCCGCGGGACCGCGGCGAAAGGTCTCGCGATGTGGGACGGCACTGCGTGGTCAGCTGTCGGTACCGGACTCGACAATTACATGCCCACGAACAACATCCTGGTCTCCAACGAGTGGATATCCGCCCTCGAGTTCGGAGGCGACGGTACGCTCTACGCCGGTGGTTTGATCACCTCGATCGACGGAGTGGCGGTGAACAACGTCGCTATGTTCGACGGCACGTCCTGGTCGCCAATGGGCGCCGGACTGTCGTGCTGTTCTCCTGGTCTCGGGAGCGGTGGGGTCCAGACAATTGCGGTGGCCGAAGACAACACGGTGTACGCCGGCGGCAAGTTCGGCGAGACGAACGACAACGGTGAGTTCTTCGAACGCATCGTTGCATGGAACGGGACGAGCTGGTCGACGCTCATGCACGTCGCAGGTCCCATCATCGACATCGTTGTCGATGACACAAAACTATATGTTGGCGGCGACTTCAGTCACATGCGGCCGAATTTCGAAGACGGTCCTTCGATACTCGCCAACCGCATGATCCACAGCAGCAACGGTGGGGCCGCATGGAGCACGTTCGGAACCGAGCCTAACGTCGGGTTCATGAAGCCGAGCGTTGGTGCGGGCGCCGAAGTGTTCGACATGGAACTGGGTGCCGACGGCAACCTCTACGTTGCCGGTGACTTCGAGACCGTTGTCGGTACCGCTACGCACAATGCAGCCATGTGGGATGGCTCAGTGTGGACCGAGGTCGGGGGAGGCGTCGGCGTCGAGTCGACCGACTCCCAGGTCCTGTCGTTTGTGGAAACCAGTGATGGCTGGTACTTCGGCGGGCTTTTCGCACAGGTTGGCGATCTCGCCGGAGTTGGAAACGTTGCGCTATACACCGGAAGCAAGTGGGCGGCCCTCGGCGCCGGACTCACGTACATACCCGGCGTAAGCGGCGTTGTCAGCTCGCTGAGCCTTGGTCCCGACGGGGACCTGTTTGCCTCGGGTACGTTCAGCGGCGCCGGCGGGGTTGGTGTTGCCGGTACGGCACACTTCGACGGCCTGCGATGGGACGCGCTGGGCGACATGTTCGTGCAGCCCATCGACGAAATCGATGTCGCCGCCGACGGGACGATCTATGCATCCGGCCGCTTTGTTAGACCGGATTTCTCCCAGTTCAACGTTGCTACGTGGGACGGCACAGCGTGGGTCGAGGTGGGCCAACTCGGTACGCTCGCTTCGTCGCCACCGACCGAGATCGCTGTCGACAGCCAGGGGAACCTGTATGCCGGCGGTACTGCGTTTCAGAGCCTCAACGGTGTACCGGTATCGTCGCCGACTGGCTTCGCAAACTTTGTCATGTGGGACGGCACCGAGTGGTCGATCGCGGGCGGCGACGCTGACGGAAGCGTTCGCGTGATCTACGTCGACGACAGCGACAACGTCTACATCGGCGGTACGTTTGACGAAGTCGACGGCATGCCCGCGCGAGGCATCGCCATGTGGGACGGGACGTCGTGGACGTCATTCGGACTCGGCTTCCGGGATGCCGTTCAGGCTATCGTCAGGGCCGATGACGGCACGCTCTACGCGGGCGGCGAGTTTGAGACAACTGATTTTGCGAACCCGATCGATCCGAATTCGGGCACGCCGGCGAAGTATGTCGCCCAATGGGATGGGTCCGCCTGGTCACAGGTCGGTGCTGGTCTCAGCGACGAAGTCAACGCGCTCGCCCTCGGCAACGACGGCGCGCTTTATGCAACCGGCGAGTTCATGGCCGATGGATCGGGTGCTACCACTCTTCACTACATCGCCGGCTTCGACGGCACGGCGTGGTCTGCACTTGGCGCCGGACTCAACTCGGGTGGCAACGCACTTCTATTTGACCCCGCCGTCGGCCTCTACGTTGGTGGCGACTTCACGGTGGTCGACGGGCAGGACTTTCTGACCGGGACGCCCTCAGGCGGTATCGCCCTGTGGCGTGCCTCGGGCGCGGTCGCTGTCGAAGAGCCGGATGCCCCCGCGGGCGACGCGGCGTTGCTGAGGCCCAACTATCCGAATCCGTTCGCGACCAGTACGACAATACCGTATCGCGTCAACCGGTCTGGTCACGTTCGCGTAGCCGTCTACGACGCACTGGGTCGCCACGTGTCAACGTTGGTAGATCGATCGGTCAACGTTGGAGACTGGGACGTGATCTGGAACGCCTCGGGCGTTGCGAACGGGATGTACTTTGCGCGGCTCGAGGTGGACGGCAACGTCTCGCATCGCTCCCTGACAGTGATTCACTAAGGCCCGCAAAGGGCGCGCTAGCGATCCAGTCGCGACAAAACGGTTGCCCGCTCCTCGACGATCGACTCGTAGTCGGATGTCCAGGCTGCCGGCAACTCGCGTGTGCGCAAGGTGTCAAGCACCGCAACAGCTTGGTTGTACCACGAAACTGAGTTGTCGAGGTGGCGGCTTTCCGCAGACGCGGCTCGCGCGCCTTCTGCCAGAGCCAGTTCGACGCGTGCCGTTTCCAGGTAGCTGTCCTTGAGGGCGCCGAGACCTACAAGGTTCTGGGGGTCGGCGCGCACCACGGCGTGTTGCGTATCAGCAGATTCCGTGCACGCAGCGAGAGCTTCCTCCAGCTCGCCTGCGTCGCGCAACAAACCACACAGCTCGCGTAGCGAACTGGCGACGACGTAGCCGATCTCGCCGTTCGTGGTGTCTTTTCTGAAGGCGCTGCGCCGGATGTCCAGCGCGGCGCGGTACCGCGTGATCGCGCGCACCGGCTGGCCCATGGCAACGCGGACATCACCCATCGCGTGATGGGTTGCGCCTACGGCTATGAGCAGCCGAACGTCAGCCGTATCTACGCGCGCGGCCTCGCGGTTTTTCTCCAGCAGCGTCTCGTAGACCGCAAGTGCTTCCCGGTGGCGCCCGTCGATCGCAAAGAGCCGTGCGATCTTCGAGTGGTTTGACTGCACCGTGCTCTGCACGCGCGGGTTGAGCGGGTATGCCGCGCCAAGGCTGTCGGTTACGGTTCGGCCTCTACCATTCAGGTGTTCGATCGCTGCCCCGACATTGCCGCCGAACTGGAGTGCATCGGATGTGTACGCCATGATCCGCCAGTAGTCGATCATGAAGTCGACGTCACGGGGACCGGTAGCGACCAGTTCGTCTCCAAGCGCTTGCGCGGCGTTAAGTTCGCGCATGGCCTCGTCAAGGCGACCGGCCCAGACGAACCACCAACCCAGTTCACTCTGGATGCGCATCACGTCGCGGCTCACCTCATCAGCGGGAGGCAGCCGGCGCAGCAGGTCAAGGGCACGCCTACTTCGCACGATCGCCTGCTCATTGTCACCACCCCAGGAATCCACGACCGCCACGCGGCCGAGGGCGCGGGCCAGTTCGTGTGTTGCGGACACGTCGGTGGTGTCCTGCATCCAATTCCTGTGTCGGATAGCAAGTGCGGCCTCGTAGCTCGTCGATGCCTGCGAGATGTCGCCGAGGTTCGGAAAGTGCGGGTCGCCCTGGATTTCCCCGAGTTGCGTGTACGACTCGGCGAGGTCGGCTTCCAGAGAATCTGTAGTCGCCCCTTCGGCGAGTATGTCGAGGTACTTTGTGGCTTGTGCAACCAGCATCCGCCGAGCTGGTGTCGTACCCGGGAGGTCGCGGATCGTCTGGTGCAGGTCCCCCAGCATCGTGGTTGCCAGCGAGTGGATCTGCACTGAGCGTTCTTCCGCGCGGTCGCGCTCGCCCGCCGCGATGCGTGCCTGAACGGCCGTGGAAACGATCCCCCCGATCAGCGCGAGCGCGATGACTGCGCCGGCCGCGGCGCCGAAGCGATTGCGGCGAACAAAACGCGTCGCCCGGTAGCGGATGGTTGCCGG
>JANQRN010000145.1 GCA_028284545.1 Rhodothermales bacterium
AGAATCGCGATCTCTTTTTTCGGGTGCTTCTTGTCGACGTAGGGACCGATATCCTTTTTCGAGAACTGTTGGTAGTCTTTTGCGAAGAGCCAGTTGAGCGTCGCGAAGCCGTAGGCCAGGAAACCGTAGTACTGTTGAAATCGCTGGAAAGGGCGCAACGGGGCGTTTGGCGAAAGGCGCACGAGCGGCGAAACCGCCAGGTCCTCGTCGATGCCCTCGATGTTTGTGTACGTATGGTGGATCACGTTATGCGTGATCTTCCACATGTATGAGTTTGCACCGAGCAAGTCGAAGGAGTAGCCGAGAATCCTGTTGATCGTCTGGTTGTTCGAATACGCTCCGTGCAAGGCGTCGTGTGCGACGCTGAATCCGATACCGGCAATACAGACCCCCAGCAGGATGCAGAGCCAGAGCATCTGGAGCGGGCTGAAGCCGCCGAGCATGATTGCGAGGTAGGTGGCAACGGTTGTACCGAGGATGAGGACCGTCTTGAGCACCATTCTCCAGTCGGCCTTCTTGCTGATCCCGGTGGTCTTGAAGTAGTCCTTGACGCGGGTCCTGACGTCCGTTACAAAAGCGGCCGCGTCCTTGTTCGAGAAGCGGACTTTGATCTGCTGATCACTCATATGATTACGCGCGTGTCACCGGTGCAGAATTGCCCATGTGCATGGTACCGGCATAGCCTGAAGATACGCCTCAGGCGCCACGTTTCCGGCGTAGATGAGCGTTATCCGAACAGATACCTGAGTAGTTCGAACACCGGCCAGAGTAAAAGAAGCGCCATTACGATGGCCACGATCTTCACCGAGCTTCTCGAGGTCGGAAACTCGTATCCGCAATACGGGCACTCCTCAGCATCCGCGTCTACCGGCAACGCACACGAAGGGCACTCTCGGCCTGTACTGTCTTCCATTGAGGTTGAAGGTTGAGGGTTGAGGGTTGAGGGTGGAAGGTTGAGGGGTTGGGGTTGGGGGAAAAAGGTTGAAGGGTTGGGGTTGAAGGTTGAAAGATGAGGGTGAGTGGGTGACGATGTGAAGGAGGTAATCCAGAGTATGACGGTGACAGCAATTCCAGAAACCGCTCCTGAACCCTCGACCTTCAACGCTGCACCCTCAACCTTTACCCTCCACCTTCCGCCTTCCACCCCAACCCTCAACCCTCAACCCTCAACCTCCAGCCTTCAGCCTCAGGTCGCGCCACCGGATCGTGCGGCCAACGAGATCGGCGTTTCCGACGCTGTGGACCTGCAGCGCGATGAAGCCGGAGGCGGTCATGTCGTCGACCAGGTCAGCCGCGAGGACACCGTTGATCCAAGTCCGCATGTGGGGCCCTCGGGCTTCGACCCGGTAGTGGTTCCAGTCTGCCCGGCGGAAGGCTTTGCGCGCTTGGGGGTTGCCGCGAAGATCGAACAGCCAGCCCCTGCGGCCCTCGTCGTATATGCCCGCACTCCACGCGCGGTCGGATGGGTCGATCTCGACCTGGTAGCCGTGCACGCGGCCGTTCTTGTAGTCCGCAAATGAGTTGCTGCGAATCTGTACACCCGAGTTGATGAGCGAGTCTACGTGTACCGAAAATTCCAGCACAAAATCGTCGTAGTGTTTCTCCGTTGCGAGGAAGGTGTTGGGGGAGTCAGCGACGGTTGTGCCAACGATCTCGTCTCCCTCGATCGCGTACGTCGCATCGCCGCCGAGCTTTGTCCATCCGTCGAAGGAGGCGTCGGGCATCAGTGAGATCCATTCGTCTGTGCCTCTTGCGGTCTGGAGATCTGCCATCGAGTAGGGGTTGCCATTTCGGGCGGACGTTTCACGGCGCACTTGCCTAACGTCGGCCGGCGAGACGGCCGGTGCGCGGTTGCCCCAGCTGTTGCGTACGTAGGTCAGGATCGCCGCGATGTCTGCGTTGGTGATGCCGTCGTTGCTGCGCACGCCGGGCATGACATCCTGGATGTCGGGCGGGGCGAGTGTTTGGCCGTTAACGGAAATCGGGCCGGCAACGCCGTCGAGCGTAATGCGGATTGGCGTGGCTGCGTCTCGGAGGACCCATTGCGAGGCAACAAGCGACGGCGCCTGAGCCGGGAGTCCCGCACCCTGTCTGCCGTGGCACGTCGCGCAATGCAAGTTGTACAGTGGGCGCCCTGCGCGATACTGCTCGGCGTCATCGCCGGACAGTTCGAGCGCCGCAAGGGTCGGTGCGCGCTGGGCGACAAAACGTGCCTGCTCGACGGCTGCGTAGAGCAACGGTACCTCTGACTCACGTCCGAGGAGACGCTGCTGAAAACTGTCTTCCCGATTCTCCAGCGCGCCGACAATTGCATCAACCAACTCTGGGTCTTCCGGCTGCCGCGCTGCGGCGGCGATTTGAAGCGCAGCAACGCGATCCGGAAACACTTCGCGGAACGTATTGAGTGACAGCACGTGCTGGAGGCTGCCCTCGCGGGTGTCTGTGTTTGCATCCGCAACAAACGCTAGTAGCGCCGCAAGCGCCACGCTACTCTCTTCGTCGGGAGGCGACCCGCTGCTGAGTTCGGCCTTTGCCAGCACCGCGGCCAAGCGCAGCAGCATCGCCTGCGTTTTTGCGTCGTTCGTCGCCACGCGCGCGGCCACCAGGTCGCGCAGGCGCAAGGCGCCCATGCCCTCGAGCGTCCACAGCGCGTGCAGGCGCGCAAGCTCCGCCGTGCGACCAGCTGATCGGCGCGCGGTCAGCTGGCGAAGCGGTCGAATTGCAGCGGCATCGCCGCGCTGGACGAGTATCCGCTGTGCTGTATCGCGCCACCACCCGTTGGTATGCGACAGTTCGTTGACTAGCTGACGCGTAGTTGCCGACTCCAGTCGGGGTTGCGCCAGACTCGCTCCGGCGGCCGATTCGGGTATCACACGATAGATTCGCCCGCGACCGATCGGCAACT
>JANQRN010000029.1 GCA_028284545.1 Rhodothermales bacterium
TCATCTCCATTGAGGGCGGTGCCCCGATGCAGCTGACCGGATACGGGATCGTTGTCGGCCTCGACCGGACAGGCGACCGGGCTCGCGGACGACGAGGATCGCCATATACCGTGCAGAGCATCGCGAACATGCTGCAGCGATTCGGCGTCAACGTTGACCCTGCCCTGCTTGCAGCGCGCAACACCGCGGCCGTTATGGTAACAGCTACGCTCGATCCCTTCCGGGGTGCTGGCGCCACACTCGACGTTACGATTGCCTCCCTAGGCGATGCCAAGTCGTTGTCGGGCGGACTACTTCTCCAGACTCCGCTACAGAACGTCGCAAACGGCACCGTGCATGCCATGGCGCAGGGCGCCATCTCAACCGGCGCCGTACTCGCATCGTCATCCGGCAGCTCCGTGAGTGTCAACCATTCCAACACCGGACGCATTCCGGGCGGTGGAATTGTGTTGATCCCGGTTGCGAACGATGAACTCGCGGCAGACTCCGTAGGCCTCATGCTTCGCAAGCCGGACTTCACCAACGCGGTACGAATCGCAGATGCGATCAACGCGAGCCTGCCTGGAGCCGCTCGTGTTGCCCACGCCGGACTCGTGAAGCTCAACCGCCCCGCATCTGTGGGATCGACACCGGAGTTGCTCGCAAGTATCGAGTCCCTAACGGTGAATGTTGACGTGCCGGCACGTGTTGTTATTAACGAGCGAACTGGAACGATCGTCGCCGGCGGCAATGTTCGGATTTCCGAAGTTATGGTGACCTACGGCAGCGTAATCGTCTCCACGCAACAGGACCCTGTGATATCGCAGCCTGGTGCCTTCTCCGGCGGCGAGACCGTCTCAACTACTGTCGGTAGTGCCGAACTGCGCGAAGAAGGCACGCAAAGCGTTGTGCTTTCACCAAACACTGACGTCAACGACCTCGCTGCGGCCTTGAACGCACTGGGGCTCACCTCGCGCGACGTCATCGCAATTTTCCAGGCAATAGATCGCGCCGACGCGCTGCAGGGGGAGCTGATCATCATATGAGTGCAATTGATTTGAACGGCATCGCCGCAGGCGGTCTTGAGGGTGCCGGTACCCCAACGTCTTCACAGCCAACTCGAGCGGAGGTAGCGCGCACATTCGAAAAGCACCTACTCGAGAGCCTGGTCTCTACCCTAATGGAGGGCATACTGGAGGAACCCGTCGCGGGCGCCGGGCCACTCGCAGGAGCCGGGCGAACTGAGCAGAAGCAAGCGTGGGTCAGCCAACTTTCTGAGTATCTGGCAAGCCAGGGCGGCCTTGGTCTCAGCGACCGGCTACTCTCACAGTGGGAGGATCGATATGGCCCTGCCGGCGCAGATAGCGCACAAGAACCCGGCGACGAACTCAGCCAACACATACGTCCATGACAGACCAGGCATCTGAAGCGTTGGTAGACACGCTTCAACAGACCGAAGCGCAGGTCAGCGAACTCAAGGCGGTTCTCAGCCTGCAACTTGAGGCGCTCCGTGCGCGAGACGCGACGGTAATTGCTGATACTACCGAACAGATATCGCAAATCGCGCGGAGCCTTGATCGACTGCTGAGCCAGCGCGTCCGGCAATCTCGCGCAATAGCGAGCGCCCTGAGTCCGGATCCAGGTTCAGGCACAGACACGCCGGCGATAGCCGACCAGGTTGCGGTGATTGAGAAGCGCATACGCGAACACAGTGAGGAGACGCAGAGACTGTACGAGGACCTTGCGTTTGCGCTCCACTTCGCCGCAAAGCTTGACGCCGACCTCATCCAGGGCATTTGGCGAGCCGGGCAACCCGAAGAAGCTACCGTGTACGGTCGAGACGGGACGACGAGTCAGACCGGGCCGGCGACAGGCATGCTCAACAGTGTGGGGTAGACAGGCAATCGCATGAGCATCGGCAACCTCTACGAGATCACGCGAAGGTCGTTTCGCGCACTCGACGCGGCAATGAATGTCGCCGGGCAGAATATTGCTAACGCCGACTCCGCCGGATTCGCTCGCCGAAGGCTGCTCACACGGGCAGACTCCTACGGAACGCTCGGTTTCAACGCCCGCATTCCGAGGTCGTCGCCAACAGGCTCCGGGGTGTCTCTGCATTCGTATGTGCGTCTCCGCGACGACCTACTCGCGACGTCAGCTTTTCGAGCAAACGGCAACATGGAATCCGCGTCAGAGCGACATCGGATTATGGCTTCACTCGAAGGGGTGGTCAGCCCGAGCGAGGGTGGCCTGACCGATCGCCTTCAGGATTTCTGGAACGCGTGGAGTGATGTTTCCGACAATCCGACCGACAGCGGCGTCCGCACTACCCTCCTTACACGCGCGCAGGGACTGGCCGACACGCTGAACCAGGCGGACCGTCGCATCAACGAGATGGAAGACGGCCTGCGGGCAGAGGTAGCTGACTCTGTGGCGCAGGTTAACCAACTACTGGCACGTGTGGCCGAATTGAACGCGATAGTGACCGCGTCGACCAACAACGGAACACCCGATTTCGCCGCAGCCGACGAACGTGACGTCGTTGTCAGACAGCTCTCCGCCCTTACAGGGATCGAGGTGCAAGCCAACCACCGCGATGGCCTCTACATTGCCATCGGCGGCGTCTTCGTCGTGCAGGGTGAACACGCCGAGTCCCTCACCCTTGACTCGAATACACTTGAAATCACATTCGGAAATTCGAGTACGCGCTATCGACCGGAAACGGGTGGCAAGCTCGGAGCGTCGATATCAACGCTGTCGAACGACATTCCTCAAATTCGCGAACGACTCGATCGGATCGCAGAGACACTTGTTATCGAGGTCAACGCGATACACGAGACCGGATTCGGACTGGATGACGCAACGGGGCTGAATTTTTTTGACCCCACCGGGACTTCGGCCTCTTCCATCCGGATCTCCGCTGATGTTGCCGGAAGCCCCGACAGCGTCGCGACGGCCGGCGCGGCAGGGTCACCCGGTGATTCCGAAATCGCTCGCCGAATCGCCGACCTGCGCATTGCAACACTGGTCGGCACGCGAACGCTTGGAGATGAAGCAATAGATGTGGTCGGGTCGATCGGCGCTGAGGTCAACCGTGCTGCCCTGGATGCGCGCGCCGAGGCTAGCGTCTTGAACCACCTGGACGCGATGGAGGCGGGCGTTTCGGCCGTTTCGGTCGAAGACGAGATGACACACATTATCGAATTGCAGCAGGCCTACGCAGCTACAGCGCGCGTTCTACGAGCTACGGAAACCATGATTGACACGCTTCTGGCGATCTAGGTTATGTACACATCCACCAATTCCGTCCCCAGGTTCCTCTCGCGACAGCTCAGCCTCAACACGGGTGCACTGGACAGGGCGGCGTTCAATCGCAGGGCCGAGATTGCGCGACTCAATGAACACCTCGCCACCGGCAAGTCAGTTAACCGGCCATCGGACGATCCCGCTGCCTTTGACGTTGCACGCGCGATGGACGAAACGCTCGGCCGCTTCGACCAGTACTTGCGCACAATCAATTCGTCTCGCCTGTGGATTGACGAAACCGAGGCATCGCTAACACGAATTGGCGACCACCTGACTCGGGCATACGAGAGTGGGCTTCGCGCCGCAAACGCCACCCTAACACAAGACGATCGCAATGCCATCGCCGATGAACTGGAAGGGCTGCTCGAGACTGTGCTCAGCGAACTCAATTCACAGGTTGCCGGAGAATACCTGTTCGCGGGTGGCGCCTCAAAGACAAAACCCTTCGAACGGGACGCATCAGGATCTAGCGACGGAGCTGGTGTCACGTACTATGGTGATGCTGCAGCTCGAACACGCACCATAGGAGATGACCTCGCAGTTGACATCAACTTGACCGGAGACGTCGTGGCTACGCTTCCCTCAGGCACCACGCTGACGGAGTCGCTGAGTGACCTGATCGATGCCATTCGGGTTGGAGATTCCGATCAGATTTCGGCTGCGACGGATGGAGCCACGAAAGCACGCGACCACATCCTCCGGCTTGTCGCATCGACCGGTGGGACGGCGCAGCGAATGTCGTTTGCCGAAGAGCAACTTCGCGAGTCCATCCTACACGCGGAGTCGCGACGCAGCGGCGCCGAGGACGCCGATATCGCGCAAACCGTCACCGATCTGCAGCAGCATCAACTCGGCTTGCAGGCCGCAACGCAGGCGCTTCTCGCAATTCGTCAGTTGCACATTACGAACTTCCTCTAGCGAGCAACACGTCTCGCATGCAATGCGCTATACGCGAACCTATAGACCGCAGACTGGCGACGAGTCAGTCGCTGCCATTACGCTGAAGACCCCCGAACTTCCGCGCTCATTGGCACGATCTATGGCACTGATTGAAGACCCCGACAGCGCCGACCCAGATCGAATCGCGGATCTTGTCGCCGGTGACCCCACAATTGCGGCTGCGCTGCTCCGCGTGGTGAACTCGGGGTACTACGCGCTACGAACAACCGTCGATGATATCGCGCGGGCAGTTGTGCTTCTCGGACCCCTCACGGTCACAGGTACCGCTATGGGGATGGAACTGCTCAATTTGCGAGAGTCATTCCCGGAGGCGGCACAACCGGCGTTCTTGCGCCTCGTTCGCCACTCCGCGGCTGCGGCGTTTCTGAGCCGGCACGTGCTTCAGACGGTCGTGTCGCGGGACGACGCCCACGAGAGTCTCACTTACGCGCACGTCGGTGAGGCCTTCGCGTCAGGAATGATGCACGACTTCGGCAAGCTGATCCTCCTCTACAGCTGTCCGGAACAGGCATTGGACATATATGTCGATGATGCAGAGCATACACATGAAGAGGTCTCGCGATTGGAAGAAGACTTCCTGGGTCGCAACCACACGACGATCGGCGGCGACTTTTCTGATGGCCTGAACTTTCCTGATCTGGTGACACGCGCCATACGCTGTCACCACTACCCCGAGGAACACCAATTCGACGCCTACGTCGACGCGGCGCTGATTCGCGCGACTTGCGCCGGCGACGTTGCCGCAACTGCGCTAGGCTTCGGATTCCCCGACGGGCAACGCCAGAGCGACTCGGCGGAGCACACGATCTGGTCGCAACTCAGCAAGCACGACCTTCCCGAATCGGAAGGCGATCTCATCCGCCACGAGCTCGAGCAACTCGGTGATCACGTCGCCGAATTTGTTTCAATTCTAACAAGCTCCTGGCAATAAACATCTTAGCGTTCCCCGGGCCTGTCGCAGGTCAAAGAAGAAGCTGACCGACCGCTTAAGGTCGCTGCTCCCGGTCGATACTGGAATCACTTCTGCTAGCACCAGAACCAGTTTTCGCAATTATTCGATCCGCCCTGGGAGGGGTTTGTCATGGGAGTATTTGGAGATTTCTCTCGAATCAACACGAACGTCCAATCGATAGAGTCGCTGTACATGATGCAGCGAACAAATCAGGAATTGAGTGTTCGTCAGCTTCGGCTCGCAACAGGCAGCCGTATCAACCGGGCGGAAGACGACTCCGCCGGCTACACAATCGCAAAGAAGCTCGAGTCGCGTGTTCGCGGCCAAGCACAAGCGTTAGCCAATGTTGGCGACGCGAAAAGCATGCTCACCGTCGCCGAGGGCGCCTTTAATACGGTCATGGACATCCTCATGACCATGAAAGAGAAGACTGTTCAAGCCGCGAATGACACGCTTGGAACCGACGAGCGCAACGCCATTGAGAGTGAAATGCAATCTATGGCAGAGGAGATCACCGAGCTGCTGGACGACACGACCTTCAATTCGGCACCACTCTTTACCAGTGCCGTCCTCAGTTTTCAGATTAACGCCGACGCCGGTGACACCTTCAAGGTCACGATCGGCACATTATCAGTTGACCAGCTTGGCCTTGCAACCGGGTCGATAGATGTCAGTAGCGCCGGTGCATCCTCTACCCTGCTGGGCACCATCGACTCTGCGCTGACGACGATCAGTTCCAAGCTCGGTACAATTGGATCGAGTCAAAAGAGACTCACGTTCCGCCAGGACGGGCTTTCGATAGCGATGGGCCACAACGAGGCAGCGCGGAGCAGGATTGCCGATGCGGACTTTGCAAAGGAGCAGATGGAAATCGTCAAGCTTCAGATTCTTCAGCAGACGGGAATCGCGGCACTCTCGCAGGCAAACAACGCCCCGCAGTCAGTGCTGCAGCTGCTGCAATAACCGTTCTAGCGACTCTATCCAAAAAGAAGTCGAGATGAAGGCTTAAGAATCTACGCGACCTACCGAACCAAGGTAGGAATAATAGAGGTGCACGGGACGGCCTCCTACAACCGCCCCGTGCCTACCCCGCCCGAGAGTTACCAACTATTTTTTCCGGCAATAATTAGTATTCATTCAGGAGGAGTATTCTCATGTCCTTTGGAGATCTAACACGGGTCGCAACCAATCTGCAGTCGCTCGAGTCGCTGTACTCGTTGCAGAAGACCAACAGCGAGCTCGGCATGCGCCAGCTTCGCCTGTCGACCGGTAGTCGCATCAATCGTGCTGAAGACGATTCCGCCGGCTACATCATCGCTTCCAAGCTTCAGGCAAAAGTTCGCGGTCAGGCGCAGGCCCTTGCCAACATCGGTGACGCGAAGAGCTTGCTGACGGTTGGTGAAGGCAGCCTCAACACCGTCATGGACATCTTGATGACCATGAAGGAGAAGACGGTTCAGGCCGCCAACGACACGCTGGGCACGACCGAGCGCGCGGCGATCAAGAGCCAGCTGGATGCACTGTCCGCTGAGGTCACTGACATCCTGTCGGACTCGACCTTCAACGGGTCGTCGATCTTCACCAGTACTGCCAAGCAGTTCCAGGTTAACGCCGAAGCCGGAGACAGCTTCTCGGTTACCGTCGGTACGCTGTCTGTCGCTGGTCTGGGTGTCGCGACCGCTTCCTTGCTCGTTACGTCTGCTGCCGCCGCCTCGACAACGCTGTCGGGCATTGACGGCGCTATCACGGACATTGCCAACAAGCTTGGTACTATCGGTGACAGCCAGAGCAGGTTGACGTTCAAGCAGGACGCGATCTCGATCGCGATGACGAACAACGAAGCCGCGCGCAGCCGAATTGCTGACGCCGACTTCGCGAAGGAGCAGATGGAGATCGTCAAACTGCAGATTCTGCAGCAGACCGGTCTTGCCAGCTTCGGTCAGGCCAACGCCGCGCCGCAGGGCGTGCTTAGCCTGTTCTAAAAGCGACTCTCCCAGGGATCGGTTCTGGTGCTTGCTTCCGCTCCCAAGGGTACGGCGATTCAGTTTCGCCGTGGCGAAGGTGGCCTCGTTTCGGGGCCACCTTCTCTGTTTTCCAGAGCGACGATATTTGCGCGGATCCCGGTTCACGCTGCGGCCGCCCCAGGCGTCTTCACGAGCTCGATCTTCATTGCCATTATCAACGCTCTGACCGCTGCGGGGTCAGCGGTGGCATCATCAGCAAGACGCCGGAAGGCACGAGCATAGTTGTCGATTCCAGCTCGCTCACACAGAACAGCAAGACGGTCCAACAACATGTTTGTGTTGATCATGAACCGCGCGTGCTCTCCCACTTCGTCGACGACGTCATGCGCACCCAGGAGCATCAGTAACCCGTCGGCGACCTTTCCGGCGTGTATAAGGGCGAGACCGGTCGAGTAGTACGCAATAGGCTCGGTTCGCGTAAGATTGAACATGCCATTGCAATGCATCAAGGCACGTTCACTGTCACCCATCTTCATCGCGACATGCGCGGCCAGCAAATGAGTATAGAATCCGTTGTGCTCAGACAGCATCGCGTAGTCCAGCTCCCCGAATACACGATGCGCCTCCTCAAATCGTTCGAGGATGAACAAAACCACGCCGAGCTGATAGCCGTAGTATGCGCGATACCTGCTGGACGTGGCCTCTGAGTACTCGGTGTTCAGCAACTTGAGACGAGGCCGGTACTTCTCCTTCATCCTGTCTGCGTCGAGCGCATAGCCGGTGTGGATGATCTCGGCGCGGCGCTGCATCCTGACCCTACCCGTCCGCACGAGGTACTCGTTCAGCGCACCCTCAATCTGGTTGTGAACGCGACCGGTGTACCGCAGTGCCGGGTCATTACGAAAGATGCGCTCCTGCCACATTCTGTCTGCGGCCATGAGCTTGTCTGACCCAAGTACATTTCGAACAATGAGTTGGACAGACGCGAGATTGTCTTCCTGGACGACGTTTCTAATGACGGCCCAGTGGTCAGGATCGGGGATGTACTCGTCGCCGTCCAGTACAAGAATGTAGTCTGACGTTGCGAGGCCAAACGAGTGGTTCCGGGCAGCCGCAAACGAATCGGGCCATTCGATCTCGTCAAAAACGTCGGCGTACTTCCTGGCAATCGCCTGTGTGCCATCGGTCGAGCCGGTGTCAACGATAACAATTTCATCAACATACGGTCTCGCGTGCGAGAGGCAGCGATCCAGCGTCTCCGACTCATTCTTGACAATCATGCAAATACTGAGAGTCATCGAGAGAAGCAGAACAATAGTGAGATAGATGTGACTACATGGATCCGTGATTACTTCGATCGAGTGTTATTCCTGGTCGATCTTCTGGAATACTAGAGATCTCAGTTGACCGGATCGCTGACCCGTCGACCCAAACAATAGATGGCCGACAATAGAGGTGTCACGCGAACGATCAATATTGATTTATCAATAATGAACATTAACCGTGCGACCTGTCAAGCGCGAAGTGTGCCAAACAAGTTTGCGCATCGAAGCGCAGCCCCCTAGACCGCTTAAGGATCGCTATATGCAGCCGATTCTCGATAGAAGATTTTTGCACGCAATTCCGGCCGCGATGGGAAATGAACGCCCAATCGTCCTCCGGTCAGGAAAGATTTTTCGCTTCAGTATTCGATTCGTCGCCAAATGCACGAGTATCAGCGCCAGGACATAGCCACGTCCTCTCCCCTCCAGCTAATAGTCCGCATCTACGACGTTGCGATCACCGCCTGCCACAGGAACGATCGACGGAAGCTGAGGCAAGCTCTCACCGAATTGATCGGGGCGCTCAACATGGAGGAAGGCGGCGAAATATCGGCGCGCCTTTACCGCCTGTACGAGTTCTGCATGGATGAGTCTGTGCAAGGCGACCTGGAGCCCGTCCGAGAGATCCTAACTGAGCTTCGGGAAACGTGGAGATCACTAGCGACCGTCAAGAAAGCGGCCTGACGCATGTCTACCAATCCGATCTTTAACGCGCTTCGGGCAACGGACCCCTACGAGCAGCTGATCGCCAATATCATCAGCTTCGAGAGCCAGCCGCTCCGCGATCTCGAGTTGAAGCGAGGAAGCGCAGAAGCATACAAGGACGTTCTCGGCAACGTCGACAGCAGCCTCTCGGCGCTACACACGCTTGTCAAGTCCTTCACAGAGAGCTTCTCAAACCCCTTTGCAGCCCGAATTGCACACGTTCCGGAAGAAAGTGCGTTTGCCATCTCCGTTAGCGACGCGGCCGCCTTTGGCAGCCATGCCATCCGCGTCGACCGCCTCGCTGCTACAGATCAGCGTGTTTCTGCGCAGTTCCGGAGAGATGGAACGGATCTCAGGGACTTCTTTGACACCAATGGGGAGCAGACGTTTTCCATCGAAATCGCGAGTCCTACCGCCGAGGACCGCCGCAACCGGGTGTCTATCGACGTAACGGTGAACGCCGTCGGCGCGACAGACGAGGAGATTCTGGACGAGATTGACCAGGCGATCGCCGCCGCCGTCGACAACGCCGTGCAGGCTGGCGAAATCAGATCATCCGAGCGTCCAGCTACAGACGTGATGAACGAGACCTCCGACGTCGCGCGATTCTCAATCCGGGCAGGAGAAACGGGTTACGACAGCCGCCTGGCGTTCACCGACTCGACTAATGGTCTTCTTCAGCTGCTCGATGTTACGTCGACCAGTGTCGTCGTAGAGACCGAACCGCCGATCATCCCGCCAACCAGCGCTACCGTTACCGGGGCACCGCTGGGCGGACTCACGCTCATCGACAATAGTAACAACACCCTAGAGATAGAGATTAACGGTCAGGCACGTACGGTCCAGCTTGACAATGGCAACCAGAATGGCACCGCAATCCGAGACAACCTGAGAGACCTACTCGGCCCAGAGGTCACCGTAAACCTCGACGGCGGCTCTCTTGTTATCGAAACCACCTCGACCGGATCTGGTGCCTCCATTCAGATTACGGGCGGTTCGGCAGTCGATGTACTCGGCTTCACGGTGATGGCCGCGCCGGAATACGGCGAAGACGAGACGCGGGGCCTCCTCAGCGGTGGCATGATCACCGATGTCGGGACATCGGAGACAAATTCGGCCCTGAACGCGCGACTGCTCATCAACGGACTCACTGTCTATCGGTCGTCGAATCAAATTGCAGATGCCATCGACGGCGTCACAATCGACCTGCTGGAGACGAGCGCCGTGGCGGAGGAGTTCGTCGTCGACTCGGATACAGAAAGCATCCGGGGCGAACTCGACTCCTTCATCGAGAAGTACAACAGCATTATCTCACTGATAAAGGAACAGACGTTTATCGATGGGGATCTGAATGCACGAGGCGCCCTGGCTAACGACTCCACGTTTACCGGTCTACGTTTCGGCCTTCGCGCGGCAGTCACGGGTCAAGTGACGGGTCAGACAATCGGTGCCCCTTCGTTCCTGGGTGACCTCGGCATCGAAATCGGTGACGACGGCACCTTGTCGATCTCGGACGAGGAAAAATTGACCGAGGCTGTGAAGACCGACGCCGGCGCGGTACAGAGTTTCTTCGACGGACCGAATGGAGTCGCCACGCGGTTGGAGACGATGATCGATACCTACGTTGGCAGCAATGGCGTAATTGGATTTCGCGAAGACGCCATCGATCAACGGATCAAAGGCTACGACAATCGCATCGATACGCTGACCGGACGACTCGAGCGAAGAGAGACGCAATTGCGTCGCGAATTTGCTCAACTTCAAGAAGTACTCGCCACGCTCGGTGGTCAACAACAGTTTCTCACTTCCCTCTTCGGTTGATCGTTGTTCGGCACACGCCTTGCTTGCCCGTGAGCAGGATTTGCAATGTATTACGATCAGATTATTCGAAACCTCGAGCGCATTCTCGATCTGACAATTAATATGTCGGACGCGATTGAGGCCGGTGACATGGAACGCTTCTCGGAATTACTTGCCGAGCGTGCCCGATTCGTTGAAACGCTACAGGGAGTTGTCAGTCAACAAACTGTAGAAGCCGACAGCGAAGGGCTACGACTTCAGCAAGAGATCGAGAGACTGAGTGCAGATATTGAAGCACATCTCAGGTCACTTGCTCACGAACGCCAGGAAGCGCTCCGAACCCTGTCAAGACTGCACACCGCTACCCGGGAGTATTCAAGCGGTCTTGCCGGATCTGGTTTACTCCGACGAGATCTCGTCGGCTGATTCGTAGGCATTGCGCGTCTGCGTCACACTGAGTGACGCGAACAATTGTTTTAGACAGTATTCGCGTGGTCGCCATTATTATGGATCTACGAAGCGACGTTCGTCCAATTACACCAGGAAACGTCCAGGCTCAGCGCAACCGGATGAAGGAGGCGATCGAGAACCTCATTCCGGATAGTGCCCGAGATGCCAAGAAGCCAGAAAAGGCTGCAGCCGACGGCGTGGCGCTCTCCCGAACGTCCCGCGCGCTTGCGGCAGAGGCCGCCGGTGACGCTGATGTCTCCTTCGCCCAGAACGCACTCAGGTACTCGCGGTCGTCAACGCGGGAAACACGACTGGAAGCGCTGCACAAAGCAATACAGTCGGGCACCTATTCCCCCACCGAAAGGATGACGAGCGTCGCTCCGGTGCTGACCGACGTGCTCACGCGTGAGCTGCTCTAGCGTGAATCGCGCTTCTTAGTTATTCAGCAATCAGCATCCAGGTTTCGAGATGTTTTCCAGGAGTGAGGCGGTTGGTGTACTGCGCAACGCAATGCAGGCGTATGCATGGCGAATCAAGGCGCTTGCAAACAACGTCGCCAATATTGAGACGCCCGGTTACCGACGCATGTCGGTGTCGTTCGAGGACGAACTCCAGACGGCCGAGCGCCTTGGAAATTCACGCACTCGACTTGACAGCGTTACGCCACGCCACGTCCAGGAAGATGTCGCGCCGAGCCTGGAAGAGGAACTCCTGGAGATGACAGAGACGCAGATGCGCAACCACCTTGCATCGCGCGCGCTGCGAGAGCATTTCGCAATGACGCGAGTCGCCATAACAGGCCGCACATCCTAGCTGATCCAATGCCCGTAGGAAATCATTTCATCCAGGTCTTCCGCGTTGCTGCTCGCGGACTCAACGGTCAGCGCGCTGCGATTGGGGCAGCGACTGAGAATATCGCGAACGCCGGCGTGAGCAGAACTGCCAACGGCGAGTCGTACAAGATCAAGCGGGCGGTACAGCGTGCGGAGACTGCTTCCGAGTCGCGATTTGCCAAGACGCTTTCGCGATTCCGCATGAATACAACCAGAACTGATTCAGCACATCTCCCCCAACCCGCCGGTCCGTCGTCCAATACTCCGCTCTTCGAGGCTGGCCCAACGACAGAAATACAGGAGACGGAAAAGATGCGGATGGAATTTGATCCCTCGCACCCCGACGCCGACGAGAACGGATACGTACAGTATCCCGACGTCAACGTTGTCGAGGAGATGGCGTCCATCGTATCTGCCAATCGGCTATACGAGGCAAATCTCGCTTCCGTACAAGCGGCCAGAGAGATGATCAAACGCACCATCGACATATAGCATGACGAGCCGCATACAGGGTGCGCTACGCAATCACTTATACCAGACGGCAGAATCTACAGCCTCCCGACCACACAAAGCGGTCGCGGCGCAAGAGTCCACCAACGAACCTTCAAGACGTGCCGACCTCACCCTTCACTTGTACGCTCCCCACGACGAGAAGCAGGTCAAGCCGACCGTTCTCGGCTCTCACCTGGACGTCTCAGCCTAGCAATTTATCGTGATGGATCCGACACAACTATTGAACTCCGTTCAGCGTCCGCTGAGCGTATCCCAACTACGGACGATTCAGGGCACGGGTGACCGCGCTTCCCTTCCGGTGCCCCGGCAAGGCGACTCGTTTTCCGAGGTGTTTACCAACGCGATTGACCGCGTCGACGCACTACAGAAGAACGCGGAGTCGACAATGAGTGACTTCGTCGCCGGCAAACACGACAACGTACATGATGTCGTGATCTCGATGAACGAGGCAAATCTCGCCTTTCAGTTCATGACGGAGGTAAGGAATCGACTCTTGGAAGGGTATCAGGAACTAATGAGAATGCAGGTCTGACATGCGCTCACTGTTTGAGGGCCTGCGCCTCTTTATCAACCGCCTCCCTCCCGCCCAGCGCGTCGTCATAGCGGGGGTGTTCGTTGGTGGCGTATTGCTTCTGGCAGCCGTCGGCTACTGGGCCAGCCGGCCGGACTACTCTCTCTTGTTCGCACGGCTTGGTCCCAGCGATGCTGGACAGATTGTCGACGCGCTGCGGGATGATGGAATCCGCTATCAACTTCGCGAAGGCGGAAGCGCGGTATACGTTCCTCGTGAGAAGGTCTATGACCTGCGCCTGAGGTTTGCCGCGCAAAGCATCGGTGCAGACTCCCCTGCCGGCTACGAGCTGTTCGACCAGGGGTCGCTGGGCATGACTGACTTCATGCAGAAACTGAATCTGAAGCGCGCCCTCGAAGGTGAGCTTTCGCGAACTATCTCCTCCATGCGGCCAGTGGAGGTCGCCCGCGTACACCTCGTAACACCCGAACGCAGCCCGTTCCGTGAGGCACGTAACGAACCGTCCGCATCCGTTGTTATCCGGTTCGCCGGCTCAGCCCGGTTGTCTGCTGCGCAGATCGAAGGAATTGGCGGACTTGTAGCAGGGGCCGTCGAGGGCCTGACCTCAGACCGGGTGACTGTCTTGGACACACGCGGCAACGTGCTGTCCAGCGCTGGATCCGGAAACGCTGACCTGGCGCTCTCGTCTACGCAGCTGAGGGTCACAAAGGCCCTCGAGGACCATCTGGCACAGAAGGGACAATCGATGTTGGATCAGTTCCTCGGACCGGGGAATGCGATCGTACGCGTAGCTGCCTTGCTCGATTTCAACAAAACTGTTTCGGAGGTGGACAGGATCGATCCCGAGAGCGCAACGATCATCAGCGAGCAGCGACTCGACGAGCAGGGCGGTGACGAGTCAGCCAACTCGACCATGCGAAACTATGAGATGACGCGGACGCGGGAAAGGCAGGAAAAGAGCGCGTACGACATCACTGAGATATCGGTCTCGCTCGTGCTCAACCAACCGGTGTCGGAGGATCCCGAGTCTGAGGCGATCACGCGTTCCGAGTATTCACCCGAGGAGTTGCAACAAATAGAAGAGGTGGTCAAGAGCGCCGTCGGGTTCGACGGGCAGCGCGGCGATCAGTTTGCTGTGCACCAGAGTCCGTTTGACACTTCCAGCCAGGATCAACTAACACAGGACATCGCGGCAGCCGGTCGTTCCCGATTAATCCAGAACATCGCGCGCTATGCCGTCATGCTGATCGCACTCTTCGCAGGAATATGGTTCCTGCGCGGTTCGCTCACAACAGTGACCCGTATGGGCACCGAGATGGCGGAACGCGCGCTCGAAGAAGCCAAGATTGCTGCCGCGCAGCTGGAACAGGTCAACACAAGCGACGCCGGCAACAAGCAAGTTGATCAAGCCGCCGGCGCAACGGCCGCACTGCCAAGTGGAGACCTGTATACGTCCAAGCTGTCGCCCGAGGCACAGGCCCGGCTCCAGGCAAAGAATGTAGTCTTCGACGAGATCATTGAGAGTGTCGGTGAGAACCCCGACGACGCAGCTGATCTACTTCGGACCTGGGTCGCAGAAGACCGACAGAACGAGAGTGCCACCACGTGAGTACACCCACGCATCCAAAGATGACCGCATCGCCGACGGCTAGTTCAACTCCGCGAACAGCAGACCTGAACGGAACACAGAAAGCAGCGATACTGCTTACCGCCGTCGGCATCGAAACGGCGTCGAAGATCCTCAAGTCTCTTCCCGATCGAGACGTCGAAAGGATTTCCCTTGAGATCGCGCAGTTGAAGAACGTTTCAAGCGAGCGCGTCGAGAGCGTTCTCCTAGAGTATCGCGACATCTCGATGGCGCGAAGCTACATCGCGGAGGGCGGGCCGGCCTTTGCGCAGAAGGCGCTGACCGCTGCGCTTGGCCAGCAGCGCGCTGAAGACGTGATGTTCAAGATCCAGGCCGCGACTGAGGTGTCGGCGTTTCACCTGCTGCAGACAATTGATACCGGTCAGGTCGCAGAGTTCCTCTCCACAGAACACCCCCAGACCATTGCGTTCATCCTTGCGAATCTGAGCCCCCGAAAGGCGGCTGAGATTGCGAGCGCGCTTGAGCCCGACCAACAGCGGGAGGCCCTTTACCGCCTCGCCCAACTGGGCGACCTCCCGATCGAGGTCGTCGAGGAGTTTGAAGAAATTGTCCGGGAGCAGATGGGGCCGATTCTCGGAAGCGCATCAAGCACAAGCGGTGGTGTCAACAAGGTGGCAGAGATCTTGAATAGCGTAAGTCGCTCTGCCGAAAAGGTCATCATGGAGGGAATCGCTGAGCGCGACCCCGAGCTTGCGGCAAGTATCAAGAACCTGATGTTCGTATTCGATGATCTGATCAACGTCAGCGACAAAGACTTGCAGCGGCTACTGGTGCAGGCTGATCAGAAAGACCTAGTCGTTGCGATGAAGGGTGCGGCAGAGTCACTGCAGGAGAAGATCCTTGCTAACGTATCTGAACGCGCGTCGGTTGTGATTAAGGAAGAGCTTGATCTGATGGGACCGGTCAAGGTATCCGACGTCGAGGAGGCGCAGCGAAACATACTCGACGTTGCCTCTGATCTCGAGGAGAAGGGAGAGATCAGTCTCGCCGGCGCAGACGAAGAACAGATTGTGGACTAACGATACAATTCAACTTTCCGTGGACACGGCAAGCACATACCGACAACTGGGCCGACCGCGATCGGTACTCAAGGGCACCGTGTCGCAAAGTGTGGATCCGGTTGCACTCCACGACTTCACCGCCGAGCTGACCGCACCGTCCCGAAAAGACCGGCGTGGCGTCGCCCGCGATGAAGGCCGGGACATCACCCAGACACAAGACGTGCAGGAACCACTTCGCGCAGAGCATCGGGCGGAAGTTGCCGCGCTAAGGGCGACTCTACAGCAAGAATGCCGGGAACAACTCGATCATCAGCAATCTGAGTTCGAGGAAACGATTCGCGAACTTAAGCAGAAGCATTCCGAAGAAAAGGCGACCATGGCCGCCTTGCAGGAGTCCTTCCTTTCTGGCATTGCGGAAAGCGTATCGGAGTTGTATTCCGCGTCGGAATCGGAGCTCGTCGAACTGGCCTGTGAGATCGCCGAGTCAATCCTCGAGCGAAACCTCACCGATGAGGATCGTCAGCTCGCGGCCGATTCGCTGGCCTGGGCTATGGAGCAACTCGCCGGGGACGGGCACCTGGACATCCACCTCTCCGAACAGTTCGCCAACGATCTGGAGTCGCACAGCCTCCTGCCAAACATTGAGGTCCCCTCGCTCGTCCGCTGGCACCGAGGGCCACTTGCCGACGGCGACTTCGTTGTTGCATCACCCACTTCAAGTATTCGACGGATACGCGCCGAGGCCATACTTCGAGCCAAAGCAGAGATCCGCGGAGGAAGCACGGATGAGTGAAAATACCTACGCCGCGGGTGTCGCGGTTCCAAAGCTTCGCCTGGGCGTCATCAAGGCCGCCCGCTCGCGCGCAGCGAAGATGAGTGTATCCCTGGAGCGGTTTGGTCGCGTTCAGTCGGTAATCGGGCTTCTCGTCGAGGCATCTGATGTCGGAGCAGCAGTCGGTGAGTTGTGCTACATCTATGAAGGCGACACCACGAACAGCCGACGCGTACCGGCCGAAGTCGTTGGGGTTCGGCATTCCGGGACGCTTCTGATGCCTCTGGATTCGACAACCGGTCTACGCGCGGGAGGACTTGTACAGCGGTCTTCCCTGCCACTCACGATCCCCGCAGGAGACGCGCTGCTCGGGCGAGTCATCGACCCAAACGGACTGCCGCTCGACGGCCTGCCGGCACCGATTGCGCCGAACCGAGTGTCCGTACAGTCTGAACCGCCTGCGCCGCTAGAGCGCACTCTGATCTCGGAGCAACTGTATACGGGAGTACGAGCCATCGATGCCTTCACGCCGCTGGGCAAAGGGCAGCGAATCGGAATATTCTCGGGCTCTGGCGTCGGCAAGAGCACTCTACTGGGAATGATCGCCCGGAATACGAACGCCGACGTCAACGTTATTGCGCTTGTCGGGGAGCGAGGCCGCGAGGTTCAGGAGTTCATCGTTGACAGTCTCGGAGAAGAGGGCCTGAGACGATCCGTTGTTGTCGCCGCTACGGGAGATCAAGCGGCGATGCGGCGCGTCAAAGCGGCCTCAGCTGCGTGCGCGATTGCCGAGCACTTCCGTGACCAGGGGAAAGACGTTCTACTGATGATGGACTCGGTTACACGTGTCGCGATGGCGCAGCGGGAAATCGGCCTCGCCGTCGGAGAGCCGCCAACGACACGCGGATACACCCCGAGTGTCTTTGCCCTCCTCCCTCGCCGTCTGGAGCGGGCAGGAACGGGACCGCGCGGTTCCATCACGGGCATCTTCACGGTGCTCGTCGATGGCGACGACATGAATGACCCGATCGGCGACGCAACCCGCGGCATCCTTGATGGGCACATCGTGCTTTCCCGCAAGCTTGCAAACAGCGGGCACTACCCCTCCATTGATGTCCTGCAAAGCGTGAGTCGGCTGGCAGGCCGAATTCGGTCAGGCGATCAGATCGAGACAGCTACACGCGTACGACACCTCATGGACGCCTTCCAAAAGGCCGAAGACCTGATTCGGATCGGCGCATATGTCCCGGGGAGCGACAAAGACGTCGACGAAGCGGTCGCTGCCAACGACCTGATTGAACGCTACCTGCGACAGTCGGTCGGTGAACCGGCACGGGACGAAGACTTCGTGGCGCTGACGTCAGCGATCCGCAATCTCAACGTGGCCGACTGATGAAGAAGCGATTCACATTCGGACTTCAGAGCGTCCTGGACCTCCAGGCCAGCAAAACGGAACAGGCCCGGCTTGCCCTGGCGCACGCGGCTCAACGGACAAACCGGCAGCGCGAACACATTGCCCACCTACGGCGGCATATCGAGGAGGCAATGAAAGCAGAGCATGATCGGGATGTGGCTGCAATTGCACGGATGAAACGAGATGGCACCTATCGGCTGCGCCTCCAGTCTGAACTGACGCGCGCCCTACGCCTCCTGGACGCGCTCGTGCGCGCTGAGTCTGATGCCCGAAGCGAGTTGGTTGAGAAACGCAGAGAAGAGGAAACACTGCAGGCGCTGCGCACAAACGCGTTGAACGAACACATGGTTGAGCAACAACGGCTGCAAGACCTGGAGGACGACGAACTCGGAATGCTCGCAACTAACAGAACACGGAAATCAGCCTGATGAGCAAACTTGCACCGGTAGCGCTACTGCTCGTTGGACTCTCGGCGGGATTCGCCGGAGTCTACTTCGGAATGCCGAAGATCCGACCCGCATATGTCGAAGGGCTCCACGTCAAGTTCGACAGCCTGCGCGCACTCGCTGATACATCTGTAATCGCGGTAGACTCAGTCGCCACCGACACCACGCTGGATGAAACGGCGATGCTGGACTCACTCAGTGAGCTTCGTGCACAGATCGCGAGACTAGAGCAACAATCTGCGGAAATCGCGGCAAGCCGAGAGCGACTTTCAGGAACGCTCGACTCGCTTGCGACAACTGGAGGCGAAGCCGCCGAGATCGCCGCAACACTCTCAATTCTGGAAGACGACGAGTTGGCGGAGGTCGTGAACAAGTTGGACGATCGAGTACTTCGGTCGCTGTACGTGACGGCGTCGCGAAAGAACAAGGCGCGACTACTGAAAGCCATGCCACCTGAGCGTGCGGGAAAACTCATCCGCTCGCTCTTTGACGCCGGCAGTAGAAGCTGACGAGAACGTGTTACCCGACCTCAGAAATATCCTGCAGAATCTGCTCGGTGGCGTTCAGACGTCCGACAGAGTTAGCGTGGAGACACAGTCCCCAGCCACCACGCACTTTGGGGCGCTGTTGAGTGAGTTGCATCAGCCGTCCGACAATGCCGAACAAGGACTCCCTGTCGTAGACACAGTGACCTCGAACAATTCGGGCGAACGGGAGATTTCGGATGGCGGGGACGACCCGGAGTATCCCGACGGCGCCGAGCGATCGGGGCCGAAGCCGCCTGACAGTGGTACCCATCCTGCACTGCAGCCCGATGAACCACCAACAGCGCAGACTCTCGCTCCCATCGCCGTCGAAAGTGCGGTTGCCGACGCGGCGCCGAAAAAGGACCCTGGAGTCGAGCCGCTAATCCAGAGCGCGGATACCTCGTCAGCTGCCCGCGAAAACCAATCCTCCAGACCAGCCGGGACGGAGACGCCTCGCGATATCTCGAGCGATATCTCAAGCGACGTGTCGAAGGAAGTCTCGAACGAAGTCGATAGGACCAGGACTGCCGCCACCAAAGCGCGGCCCGAATCAGGCCTGACGATACGATACTCGCGATCCCGGTTGCACCAGACCGTGACGCTACAGTCGGCGCAACTCGCAACCGCGCGGTCGACGGAACCGGAGGCGGATAACAGTCAGATACGACAGCCGCAACAGAACCTGACGGCGAACAACGAGCTTGGGGGCAGCAAACCAGAACCGCGGGTTCAGATGACGCACTCTGGGCGAGTTCCACTTGCCGCCTCGCCTCCGATGCCGGAGCTTGACGCGCTCCGCCCCAATCCCGAAACGGTTGAGGTGCGCGCCCAGCAAACGGTGACGCGAGAGAATCCGACGCGGTGGCCCCTGGTTCAGGATTTAGACGTCGAGCCTCTGCCGGGCCCTGCGAAGCCAATGGCGAAGGCAGAGCGGCAATCAGCAACAAGATCGAACGTGGAGGCAAGCGCACCCGATCGGGCCACCACAATGGTCAATCGTCATCCGGAACCCACTGCGGAATCGAGCTCGAGAACCCAGCGCATCCCGTCTGCCTCCAGCTACGCAGCTTCCCAACGGATGACCAGCCGCGCGGCTGTAGACCACTTACCCTCCGATGCTTCAACAAAAACCGTTGTCCACCCAACCGTTGAGCCGCGGGAGCAAGAGCTTGTCAGACCAGTGCAAGCGAATCGAACGGCGCCAGCCGGCCGAGGGGAAATACTCGGCGGCGCTACGAGTGGTGAAAGCGTATCCTCCACTGACGCGAGGCAGTCGTCTCCAAGACCCAACGGCGACTCCAACCGACCTACCGCGCCGGTCGGCAACGTAAACCAGTATTCCAGAGCTCAGCCAAAACCTAATGTCGCGTCTCTGCTGGGA
>JANQRN010000068.1 GCA_028284545.1 Rhodothermales bacterium
CACGGCCCGGTTCGGACGCATCGTTGTCGGCACCGGCCGAAACGCATTGCAACCGATCGACCAGGTAGTTGCGACTGTATTCCGCGCGCCCCACTCCTCTACCGGCGAAAATCTCGTAGAGATCAGTTGCCACGGCGGCGATGTCGCTGCCCGCCTGGTGCTCCAGACGCTCCTCGACGCCGGAGCGCGGTTGGCCGAGCCGGGAGAGTTCACGATGCGCGCGTTCCTGAATGACAAACTCGACCTTGCGCAGGCCGAGGCCGTGGCGGATTTGATTCACGCCTCGTCGACCGCGGCCCATCGTGTATCGGTGGCACACCTGGAAGGACGCTACTCCGAGCGATTGAATGCCATCCGCGAAGAACTGCTCGAGCTGGCGGCACTCGTAGAACTTGAGCTTGACTTCTCGGAGGAGGACGTCGAGTTCGCCGACAAGCCGAGGCTGCACACACTCCTGAAGAACGCCCTGGCCTACGTAACCGAATTGCTCACCAGCTACCGCACTGGCACCATGATCCGCGACGGCGTGCGCGTGGTCATTGCGGGACGACCCAACGCCGGCAAGTCGACGCTGCTGAACGCACTTGTAGGGAGAGACCGGGCCATCGTGAGCGACACCCCGGGAACAACGCGCGACGAAATAGAGAGTGAAACCGAGATTGAAGGTGTACGATTCGTTTTCACCGACACTGCCGGGATCAGGGAAACCGAGAATGCGATCGAGGCGGAAGGGGTTCGGCGCGCGGAAGCTGCCGTCGACCGCGCAGACGTAGTCATCTACGTCTTCGACGTAACCGCTGGTCTCGCCGGCCTGGAATCTTCCTGGCTCGAAGGGGTCTCGGCAGGGCAGCCTGACCTCCCGATACTACTGGTCGCGAACAAGGTTGATTTGGCGCCACGCAACAAGCCAACAGACGACGTGGGCGGCAAAGGTCTGCCCGCTGTCCGACTATCTGCGATGAACTCTCGCACCGACCCCGAGGCGTTGAAGCCGCTCGTGTCCTGGCTGAGCCGGACTGTCGCCGCCAGGCTTGCCTCGCAGGATGCCTCGTCGGTTGTGATGAACGAGCGCCACCTGCGCCACCTCGCCGCCGCTCAGGTGGCAATCGCTTCTGCGTCGGACGGTCTCGCTTCGGGTGCATCCGGCGATATTCTTGCCATCGACCTGCGAATCGCACTCCAGGAGCTTGGCGCCATAACGGGCGCAATTACAAACGAGGACGTGCTGGATCAGGTATTCAGCCGGTTCTGCATCGGCAAATGATCGGCATTTTAGGGATCCGGCCGAGGGAATCGAGCTGTTAGGTGGTAGCCACGATAGCTCGGAGCGCCTCGGCTACAATCTCCCGTGCCCCCGCCATGTCGTGGTCAGTACGGCTATCCAGCAGCATGGACGATCCGTGGACACCGTTCTCGATAACGTGAAACGCTACACCGGCCGCCTCGAGGAGTTGGCGCTGTTCGACAGCGCTTGTGTTCTCCATCTCCGATTGGGGTCGGAACGCCACCGCCGGAACTGCCAGGTCAGCCACCCACATCCGCGCGCGACAGTTGACAAGCGGGCCGCCCGCGGCAGGCGAAAACGCCAGCAGACCCGCGATCTGATCAGGATGATCAACAGCCAGTCGAAACACCAGCGACGCGGAGTAGGAGCTGCCCCAGACGATAACGCGATCAGCCAGCCCGTTCAACGCCACGTACTCGAGAGCCGCCTCGAGATCGGCGTAGGCTGAGCAGTAGTCCGTTGCCGGCATCGTCATACCTGTGCGCGCCGTGCGGGCAGCGAGAGAATCAACTGCCCTGTTGGCCACACCGTGACGGTCGCCACCAGAACGCTGATCCCATGCAAGCGCTCGGTACCCGAGGTCGTTTAGCCAGGCTCCGATCTCCGGGTATTCGCCTCGAGCACTGGACCCACCCTGATGGAAGAGCAGAATCAGCGGCGCGTCCCGCGTCAGGTCTCCGAAATGCGGCTCGCCGAAGATCTCTACACCGTCGGACGTCAACGCGCTCGGCATTGCAACGTCGGCCGCGGCAATCACGTCGCTCCCTGAGTCGGGCTCCGACGAACGGCAACCGGCCATCAACAGAAGCGCAACGAGCGTGAAGCGGCTCAAGGGTCTGAAGCTTGTTTGCATAAGAAGAGTGGCTTTGGCGAGCTATCTGGCTGAGAGCAGGGCGTTTCGCAGCGCCACGAGGCTGGATTGGCGGCGACCGCCGAACAGGTTCCAACTGTTGATAACGCCGACGAGGTTGTGCTGCGGGACGACGAGCAGGTACTGCTCGCCGAAACCAAGTCCGGCCCAGACAGCCACCGTCTCACCATCTCGCTCCACGTCAAGCCGCCACCATTGATAGCCGTACCCCCAGCCCTGGCGGTTGACCTCTCTGACCTGCTGGGATACTGCGGCGGCGGCAAATGTTGGCGTCAGAATCTGCCTTCCGTCCCACTCACCTCCATTTAAGTAAAGCTGTCCGATTCGAGCGGTGGAAGCGGCCTCAAGGTAGAGTCCGCCCTCGGTGTCAGGGTATCCGTTCGGCGTCTTTTTCCAGTGATAATCTGCAATCCCCAGCGGTCCAAACAGATACTTCTCCGCGTACTCGTCGATGTACATTCCCGTTGCCTTGCGAATGACACCAGACATCAGGTGGCTCCCACCACTGTTGTAGGCCCACTTCGTACCCGGCTCAGCGTCAGTGGGTTGGTCAAGCGTGAACTGAATCCAGTCAGCACTTCGCTCAAGCTGAATCGTCGTGTTCGTTTCATCTAGCGGACGGTCCTGTTCGTGCCACTCGATGCCAGACCGCATCGTCAGCAGGTCTTCGAGTGTTGCGCGCCGCAGTCGTGAATCGACACGGTCCAGGTCGTAGTCTTCGAAGAACGAAAGCAGCGGCACATCGAGCCCGCTGATGTCACCTCTGGCAATGGCCACTCCGACCACAGTGGCGGCAACCGATTTGGTAACCGACTGCAGCGAGTGCACCGCGCGGCCTTTGTAGAACGGATGAGTACTTGGATGCAAGTAGTTATACGAGTCGTCGTTCGTCATAGCACCCGTGCAGGCGTCTGCGCCACATCCGATGGGTGAGGTGCGCCCACGGCTGATCTCGACGTAGTCATTATCGTATTGCTCGTCGAAAACGACCTGGCCATCTGCCATGACGAGCAGGTGATCGACGTATCCATACTTACCCGCACGGATTCCCGCGTCGAGTGAGTCGAACACAGCTGTGTCGAGATTCTCGACGACATCGGGTGGCGGCGGATTTACGCCAAGTCGTGCACATCCGGTGACGCTCACGACTGCCACGGCCGCTGTCAGTACGCAACGTACTGACAGGGCCGCCTGCCGTTCGATTGCTTGCGAGGCCATGCTATGGATTGGCTAGTTGAGCTAGTCTACCGCGTGACGGTCACCGACCGGGTCTCGCGGAACGACTCCCCGACCACGCGAACGAGATAGATCCCCGGCGGCAGGTTTGCGACGTCAACTCCGACTTCCTGCGTCGTCTGACCGGCAACAGTTGCGTCCAGTAGGACGGCTACGCGCCGCCCCAATAGATCTACCAGTTCGGCACGCACCGTCTGCGGCTCTCGCACGGTCAAATCGAATCGACCGAGCGAAGAGACGGGATTGGGGTACACACCTCCCAGGCGGTAGTTCTCCGTTATCGTGTCTGGAGGACCCTCGTCGGGATGGCCATGTTCGCCGTCTGAAACGCCGGTTCCGACCCTGCCAAACCAGATCGACCGGCCTGGAGGTCCGGTGATTTGAATCCGGAAGTCGTCAGCGCTCCCCAGAAAACCGGAGACCACGAGCGCGTACTGCCGACCGCCCTCGAGGTCCACCGAGAGCCCTTCGCCCGGTGTCTCGTTGCCAATCGCGACAAGGTTCTCGCACGGAATGCTCGCTTCTACGCTGTCAGCGTATAGCGTGAGCACTGTGTCGTCTACACCATCACTCGCCGCGTCAATTGGCTCGGCGATGTCAAACGTGTAGGCGTGCGAGGAGTCGACAGCGAGATACTGGATGAAGTATGGCTCGACTACCGCTGTGGGCGTGCAGTCGCCAGGTGAGGAGTCGAAAGCCGGCCAGGCTGCACTGTCGGCCGCAATCGTGCTACCACCGAACTCGACGACGGTATCGGACGGTTGGGCGGTCGCCGTCAACCCGGAGAAGCCGAAAACCACGGCCGCGAAGAGCAGCGCGCGGCGTGCGCGGTCTTGAGCAAGCATGCCTAATTCCTGGAAGGAAACGTCCCA
>JANQRN010000111.1 GCA_028284545.1 Rhodothermales bacterium
CTCAAGATCAAGCAATAGGCTGTCGGCGACGACAGGACTCACACGCCCTCCGCGTTCGACAAATGTTGTGCGCAACGCTTCGTGCCGCGCTACGACCGCGTTCAGTGCGTTCGCAAGCCTGGCTTCGTCGATAACGCCGGTCAGGCGGACGGCCCGATACATTGTGTATGCAGGCGTGTCGGGCGCCAGTTTCGACAGGAACCAGAGGCGTTCCTGCCCGGTCGTCAATTGAGATGCAGCGCCGGTTGGCCGCGTCGGGATACGCGGCGATGCGTCCAACGCGCGACCATCAGTAGTTGCTTCGCGGACGCGCTGCGCAAGAATGGCTCGCTGCTCACTCGTCAATCTTGACGTTCGTTCGCTCAACTCCGCGGTACTTAGGTGAATTTTTCTGACTCGAGGGGGGCCTTCGGGCCCCAGAAAGAGGCGCCGACACGCTAGGATTAAACGCCAAAAGGCCCAGAATTGACGTTATTGGTCAATACTTCGCGCGGTGGCACCATCCCAACGACAAAGACTGAGCTCGGATTCACAAATAGCCGAAAAGGAACACTGGGCGGCCGTCCCGCTAAGGATCGGCTCTCTCGTTGCCGGCCTCTACCTGACTGAACGCATCGTCGGCCGCTTTGCGCGACAGGCCGCCTCTCGGCGTGAGGGGGGCTCAATGGTTGAGTCCATCGCGTCGACACTCGTGACACTGGATCCCGCATCGCTGGCCATAGGGACGTTCGTCATCGTTGGCTGTGTTGTGGCTATCGCCAGACGCTCCCTGGGCCCGACGTGGTCAGACCTCGGGCTCGAAGGCCGAGCACGCCTTTTCCTCCTCGTCGTCGCCGCAATACTGTCGTGGTTCTTCGCCACCTCCGACTTCGATCACTTTGGTGGAAACCTGAACGCGATCGATCGGATGCTACTGATCGCCCTCGTACCGATGATCTGGCATCGACCGGCCTTCATCGTTCCTCACTTGCTGCTGGCCTGGTCTACGATGTTATCCGTCGACGTGCCAATCGGCGGAGCCTCCTGGTCAGAACCGGTCATGCTCATCCGAATTCTGGCACTTGTGCCAGCCTACGCTGTCGTCGGTGTCGGACTCAAGTTGTGGTGGAAAAAGCCTCGACCACCCAACGGTGCAGATCTGGTGTTCACAGTTTGTTGTCTGATTGCTGCACACTACTGGGTCGCCGGCTACGGGAAGCTGGAGCTCGGCTGGCTAGGCCAGGATCATATCCAGTATCTACTGCCAGCAACCTACGCGGGAGGATGGCTCAGCTTTCTTGACGCGGAAACCATCGCATCAGTGACGCGCGGGGTTGCGGTGTTCAACCTGCCGCTCAAACTATTCACGTTGCTAATTGAGGTCGGCATCTTGCTCATGGTGATGCGGCGGGGGACGGTCCGGTTCTTCCTCGCCGGGGCCATCGCGCTTCACCTTGGAATCGTGGCCATGAGCGGGATCTTCTTCTGGCGGTGGATTCTCGTCGATGGCGCGCTGCTCTTGCTGTTGTTTGGGCCAGGTGCCCCCGCACTCCGGATCTTCAGCCCAACTCATCGGATTGTCTCGGTGATCCTCATCGCTGGCGGATCACTCTGGTTCGGCCCGGTCAAGCTGGCCTGGTACGATGTCCCGGCCGTGTATTCGTATCGCTTGTTCGCCGACGGTTCCGACGGAAACGAATACCGGCTGCCTCCGCGTTCAATGGCGCCCTATCACTACCACTTCACTCTTGCTGCTTTCGGGTATCTCGACGACGGGCGGTTGCAAATGGCGTTCGGCGCAACAGGGAGACGCAATATCGCTGAGGCGCTAGCGGATGCTGGGTCGCCCGAGGAGGCGCTGGCCGTCGAACAGGCACTTGGCGATTCGCGACGCGACGAAGCGCGGACCGCACGACTGCGCCACTTTCTCGAACGCTACTGGAGAGACTGGAATCAGCGTCGCATCAGAGATCCGAGGTTCGACGCAAAGGAACCGTGGTGGCGGTGGCTGAAGGCACCCTCTCAACTGCTAACGTTCCCAAGGCACGCCGCGATTCCCGAAGGCGTGACGGTAGAACGGATCCGGGTCAGACAGGTATTCGCGTTTTTCGATGACCGCGACTACCACGAAATCCGTGATCGGGAAGTACTCAGCATCGAGATTCCGAGTGAGTCTCTCGAAGCACCGACCGAGTAGCTCAAGCCAGGACAGCACAATCCAGGACAGCACAATCTAGGATAGCACGATCTCCTTGCGCATACGCGCGACCGGAATACCAAGCTGCTCGCGGTACTTCGTTACCGTCCGCCGCGCTATCTGGAATCCCTTTTCGTCGAGCATTGTAGCGATCCGCTGATCAGACAGTGGCTTCTGCTTGTCCTCTTCGCTGATGATCGCCTCGATGATCGCCTTCACTTCCTTGTTTGACACCTCTTCGCCGCTATCGGTGCTCAGGCCCTCAGAGAAGAAGTACTTCAGTTCGTATACACCAAACTCCGTCTGCACGTACTTCCCATTCACGACACGGCTGACGGTTGAGATGTCCATGTGGATGATCTCAGCAATGTCCTTCAGGATCATCGGCTTCAGATTACCCTCGCCGAGGCGAAAGAACTCCGTCTGGATCTCAACTATCGCGTTCATCACTTTCAACATCGTGTTGCGACGTTGATTGATCGAGTTGATGAACCAGCGCGCGGATTCAAGCTTGTTCTTCAGGAAGCTTCGCGTTTCGCTGTCGACGCTGCTGCCAGGCTTGCCACTCTTCTTGTCGTCGGAGAGCGTCTGCAGCATGTCGCGGTAGTTCTTCGAAATGCGGAGCTCCGGCGCGTTACCCTGATTCAACGATATGACAAAATTACCGTCTACGTACTTGACCGTATAGTCGGGCGTGATGTAGTTCTGCGCCGCCGTGAACTCTCCCTCGCCCGGCTTGGGATTGAGGCGCTGAACGAGGTCGAAGACTTCCTTGAGCTGTTCGTTTTCGATGTGCAGCTTCTTCTTGATCTGCTCGAAGTGCTTCATCGTGAAAGCCTTGTACGCCTTCTCAAGCATACTGATGGCGTTATCACGACCAGGCAATTCGGAATCCATCGCGACGAGCTGGACCAACAGGCACTCCCTGAGATCGCGGCTCGCTATGCCAACGGGATCGAGCATTTGCACGCGCACCAGAACGGCTTCGACGTCGGACTCTTCAACCATCACGCCGTAGTTGAAAACGATGTCGTCGATTATTGACTCGAGGGGACGCCTTAGATATCCGTCCTCGTCGATCGACCCGATAATCTGGTCTGCGATGAGCTGATCTGTGTCATTGAGATCGAGAAATTGCACTTGCTGCCGAAGGTGTTCTGCCATTGTCTCTCGCGCCGGCATCGGCAGCTCGCGCTGTTCCTCCTCTTCATTGTCGACCCGGGCCTTGTACCCGTAGAGGTCCTCTTCACTGTTGAGGAATTCTTCCCAGTTGTACTCGTCTTCCGGATCTTCCTCCGACTCCTTTTCTGAAGCCTCAGCCGCCTCCGCCTCCGCCTCAGTTGTGCGGTCGTCTTCTTCCTGCTGCTCCTCGGCGGCCTGCTCCTCTTCGTCGAGTCCTTCTTCGAGGAGGGGGTTCTCCTCGAGCTCAGCCTTGATGCGCTGTTCAAGCGCAAGTGTGGGCAGCTGCAACAGCTTGATGTATTGTATCTGTTGCGGCGAGAGTTTCTGCTGTAGAGACTGACGTTGCTGTAGGTTCAGCATTGGTTCAACGTTTAGGTGCTGCTATGCGTGATCGGCCCCGCTCGTCGACAGCCCGACACAATTCATCGTACCAGGCTTCGCCGTACTTTCGCACGAGTGGATCGCGCAGAAATCGTACGACATCGACGTCGTTGCGCCGGCCGCATGAGCGACCAGGCTGGCAGATGTCGATCTTCTCGTAGTTAAGCATGTCGGTTTCTCCACTCCGCGCGACCCTGATGGGAAACAGGTGGCACGAAACAGGTTTCGGCCGATCCACGCGTCCCTCAAAGTACGCCTTCTGAATCCCGCATTTTGCAATCCCGGATTCGAAAACAACGAAGACGCACTCCGCCTTTCCCAGACACGTCGTAACGTACCCGCCATCTCTGGTCCGCTCCCACGGACCCTCTTCGTCGATTACTCGACGGGCTTCAGCCGGCAGCAGGGGCAGCACGTCTGGCAGAATGTCCTCGAGCCACCCGCACTCCTCCTCTTCCAGCGGCGCACCCGCGTCTCCTTCTACACAACAACCCCCTCGACAGGCCGCGAGGTTGCAGGAGAACGGAGCATCTACGAGGTCATCCGAAACAAGGACGTCTCCGACTGCGAACATGACTGGGTCAAGCGAGTGACTTGTACGACGAGAGCGTGAATCTGTTTTGGTGCGACTTCGTGTTGTGGCGCGACTTCGTCCCCCGCCTTGCGGTCGCCCTCGCTGTGGTGGTAGGGACGTAGGTGGGATCTCAATACGCGGCGCGGAGGCGTTCCAAAGAGGACACAGTATACGAAATCGGTTATCTTCTCGGATGCAGGTCCCAGACCAGAAGACACCCCGCCGTTCCTCTCCTGTTGACCCGGTGCCGTCAACGCGCGAGCGAGACCTTGAGTCATCTCTTCGTCCCGAAAGACTCGAAGATTTCCTGGGGCAAGCGCGGATCAAGGACAACCTGCGCGTCTTCATGACGGCTGCGCTGCAGCGCGGCGAACCCCTCGATCACGTCCTGCTTTCGGGCCCGCCAGGTCTTGGCAAGACTACGCTCGCGCACATCATCTCGAACGAGATGTCAGCGTCGATCGTGTGTACCAGCGGCCCGATCCTTGACAAGCCCGCTGCGATCGCCGGTCTCCTCACAAACCTCGGCGAAGGAGACGTGCTGTTCATCGACGAGATTCACCGGCTGTCGCCCGTTGTCGAGGAGTACCTGTACTCTGCGATGGAGGACTACCGCATCGACATAATGATCGACTCGGGACCAAATGCGCGCAGCGTACAGATTTCGCTCCCTCCCTTTACCCTTGTTGGCGCCACGACGCGAAAGGGGCTACTGACTGCCCCACTGCGCGCCAGATTCGGGATCGATTTCAGATATGACTACTACACAGCCGACGTACTCAAGGCTATAGTAATCCGGTCTGCCGGGATCATGGGCGTTGATATTTCAGACGACGGCGCTGACGAGATTGCTCGACGCAGCCGCGGCACGCCGCGCGTTGCCAACCGACTGTTGCGGCGCACAAGAGACTTTGCCGACGTGCAGTATGGCGGCCGCATTGATCGGACGGTCGCAGATGCTGCCCTGGACGCACTCAACGTCGACGACAAAGGTCTGGATGAAATGGACATCCGCGTGTTGCAGACACTCGTCGAGAAATTCGGCGGTGGCCCCACCGGGCTACAGACACTGGCCGTCGCGGTCGGAGAAGATGCCGGCACCATAGAGGAGGTGTACGAGCCGTTCCTGATCATGGAGGGCTTCATCCAGCGTACTCCTCGGGGACGCGTAGTTACTCCACGCGCATACCGGCACCTTGGTCTTGCCCCTCCCGGCGCCCCGCTACCGGGGCTGTTTGCCGACGACCGGTCCTGACGAGCAAGGTTGTCATCGGGTGTGCGCCGCAGTAACTTTGCCGCCGAACTTCATTATCGCCGAGAGGATACCATGCCGTACGTAGTTGCGGAACCCTGCATCAACTGCAAACACACTGACTGCGTTGAAGTCTGCCCCGTTGATTGCTTCTACGAGGGACCCAACTTTCTGGCAATTCACCCGGACGAGTGCATTGACTGTAACGCCTGCGTTCCGGTCTGCCCGGTTGAGGCGATCTACGCCGACGACGAGCTCCCCGAAAAGTGGGAGCACTACGGTGAGTGGAATCGGTACCTGTCGGAGCAGTGGAGTACTGCGGGCTACAACATCACCGAGAAGAAGGATCCGCTTCCGGAAGCCGAAGAGTGGAAGGAAAAGGAGAAGACGGAACAGGACATTCTCACCTGGGAGTCGCAGGGAGAATAGTTCCGCTTATCGAGCGACCACGACCTGCTCGACTGCTCGAAACCCGCCAGCGTTCAGCTGCACGTAGTAGACACCCGCTGCGAGGCCTTCAGCTTCCAGCTGTATCGTGTGCACGCCCGCCAGCTGCTCCTGAAACAGTAGCGCCCGCACACGTCTACCAAGGACATCGTACACACTGATCAGTACCAGATCGTCCTGCGGCAACGTGTACGTGAGCGTCGTGCTGGTTGAAAAAGGATCGGGGAAGTTTGCGTCGAGGCTCAGCCGCAACGGGACGCGCACCTCATCTTCAACGCTGACCGACTCTACTACGAGCGAGCTTACCGACCAGTATGATCCGGATTCCGAGGCACCCGAGAAGCCACCGTCAAGTCGGATCCGAACCTGCTGGCCCGACAACCCCGTAACAAGAAATGTGTCTGCGGTCGTTGTGCTGATTCCTCGGTAAACACCTTCGCCCGAAAGCGGATGACCCGTGGCAACTTGCCACGTGTCGTCGTAGCCCGACTCCGGCGTCAACACTTGCCAGGTCTGGCCATCGTCGACCGAGTACTTCACGTTTGCGCCAGACTCCGCGTCCAGCAGGTAGCTGTGATCAAGGACCAACCGCAGACTCTCGGCATTGTCGGCCAGCGTGATCGGCGCCAGAACCAGCCCCGAAAGTCCCTCGTCACCGTCGGTCTGGTATTCCGCCCGCCAGCGCGAACCGGCGCGGCGCCAAACGCCTGCAGCAACCGCTTCGA
>JANQRN010000115.1 GCA_028284545.1 Rhodothermales bacterium
TGGCGGCAGCCGAGTACCAGAAGGTACTCGACGCGCGTAGGGGGATGAAAGGCGACGACGCTGATGACGCGGAAGAAGAGCTCGAGCTCGAGGAGGTCGCGCTCACCGAAGACGGTGAGGAGCACTACAGCTACGCCGGCAGCGGTCGTGGACAGACAGACAAGGAACGCAAGGAGAACGCCGACAAACGAAAGCGGGCAGGGGTCTACTGGTCGCACGACTCGCGGCGATTCGCCGTCACCCGTAGCGACCGACGCAAATCAGGGGACCTGTGGGTAATCCACTCTGTTGGCAACGACCGTCCCGAGCTGGAGTCCTACAAATACGACATGCCGGGCGACACGACAGTCGCGCAGACGGAGATTCTTGTCTATGATCTGGAGTCTGATCGCGCAGTTCCGGTTGACGTACAGGGCTTTCCTGACCAGTCGGTATCGATATACAGCTCACGGCAGTTCTTCTACCCAGACTCCGAGGAGCCGCGGCGAACGCTCTGGCTTTCGACAGACTCTGACCACCTTTACTTCTATCGGATTAGCCGCGACCTGAAACGAGTGGACGTGTGCCGTGCAGACGCCTCCACAGGTGAAGTTGAGGTATTGATCGAGGAGCGGCTCAACACGTACGTCGACGTTCAACGCCTCGAACTGCTCGACTCTGGCCAGATGCTCTGGTGGTCGGAGCGCGACGGCTGGGCGCACCTGTACCGCTACGACTCGGACGGGAATATGCTCAATCGGCTTACCGAGGGACCATGGTCCGTTCGGGGAATCAGTCACGTAAACGAGGAAGCCGGCACAGTGCTCTTCAGGGCAAACGCGCGCGAGGCGGGTGAGGACCCTTACTATCAGCACCTGTACAGCGTGGGCCTAGACGGGCGTGGACTGACGCTTCTGAATCCAGGAGACTTCGATCATCGGACGTCAGTAGGGCCGAGTGGAAGGTTTTTCGTGAACAACTTCTCGCGCGTCAATACGACGCCGCGCGCTCAACTGATCAGCGCGGAGGGTCGCAACGTGCTTGATCTGGAGACAGCTGATTTCAGTCGGCTGATCGACGCCGGATACAAATTCCCCGAGCCCTTTACGGTCAAGGCGGCAGATGGGATTACGGATCTATACGGCGTGATGTATCTGCCGTTTGACTTTGACTCAACGAGGGTTTACCCGATCGTTGAATACGTCTACCCGGGTCCCCAGACGGAGTCCGTTTCCAAGTCGTTCTCGACGAATCGGTACGAGACTGCGCTCGCCCAATTCGGGTTTGTAGTAGTCACGGTCGGTAACCGCGGCGGGCACCCTGCGAGATCGAAATGGTACCACAACTACGGCTATGGCAACCTCCGCGACTATGGTCTGGCGGACAAGAAGGTTGCTGCCGAGCAATTGGCAGATCGGCACGCGTTTGTTGATATCGATCGGGTTGGAATCTACGGTCACTCGGGTGGCGGCTTCATGTCGACCGCCGCGATGCTCGTCTACCCAGATTTTTTCAAGGTCGCAGTCTCGTCGGCCGGCAATCACACGAACGACATCTACAATCGCTGGTGGTCAGAAAAGCACCACGGCGTCAAGGAGGTCGTTGACGATTCGGGCAAGGTGACGTTTGAGTACAACATCGATACGAACCCGACGCTTGCCAAGAACCTCAAGGGTCACCTACTGCTCACGACAGGAGACGTCGACAACAACGTTCACCCGGCAAACACGTATCGTATGGCGGAAGCGCTGATCAAAGCCAACAAGCGGTTCGACTTTTTCATTTTTCCGGGACAACGGCACGGCTTCGGCAACATGTCAGACTACTGGTTCTGGCTCCGCGCCGAGTACTTTGTCAAACACCTGCTCGGAGATACACGCTGGCAGGTGGATATCGACCAGCTGAACGTGGAGAAGCAGCAGTCGAGATAGCCGCTGACGCTAAGTTTGTGCTGCGTTCATGTGAGGTCGTTTCGACTCTCGAACTCAGCTGCACGGATTGCGGCTATCGTTCGCAAGACGTCCGTAGCGTTTGTTTGCCATCCGCTGACAGACACGCGCATGCACCGCATGCCCTGCCAAGTTGTACATGAGAAAAAGGCTTCGCCGGAGGAAACGATTCGGCGCGTCACGTCCTCCGTTCGGCGGTCGTGATCAGACGGGGTCGCGCTGGCTCTCGGATCTAGAAACCGGATCAACCCCTGGTTGATAATCGGTCTGCTGAGCACTTCGGCGTTAGGAATGTCTTCAGCCCCGGCCACGATTGCAGACGCGTGTGCGCAGCAATCGGAGACGATGCGCTCGATTCCGGATCGGCCGAGGCTCGCGATGGCGGCGTAGGTTGCAAACCCGCGCCCACGCCTCGAGTACTCCGGGTTCCAGTCAACCGGGTCTCGCGCCTCATCAGAGTGGCTGAGGTAACTGGCCTTGTGTCCGAAGGCGCGATAGTGGGCATCGCGGTCGGCGACAAACGCGTACCCACAGTCGTACGGGACGTTAAGCCACTTATGTCCGTCAGTTGCCCATGAATCGGCCTTCTCGATGCCAGCCACGAGGTGACGGTGCTGCGGACTCGCCGCCGCCCACAAGCCGAACGCTCCGTCAACGTGAACCCAGGCGTCATACTTTCTGGCGACAGGGATCACTGCTTCGAACGGATCAAACGCCCCGGTATTCAGGTCACCAGCCTGCAGCAGCACGATAGTTGGGGAGTCGCGCGTTTCGCTGAGAGCAGTTGCCAGCGATTCCTGCGACAGACCGTGTTCGTTGACGGGTATGTCAACAATGCAGTCCGAGCCCATGCCTAGCACCCGGAGGGCGCGTTCGATTGTACCGTGACGAAGGTCGGCGGTCACAACCCGAATCTCGGGTGCCCCGAACAGACCCTGCTTCTCGACGTCCCAGTTGTGTCTCGCGAGAACCGCAGATCGGGCGGCAGCCAGGCAGGTGACATGAGCCATCTGGCAACCGGTTACGAGTGCGAAACTGGAAGACCGTGGCAGGTTCAGGAGCTCGATCAGCCAGGCTCCGCAGACCTCTTCGACGACAGATGCTGCCGGTGCAACGGCGAACATACCGGAGTTCTGATCCCAGGTTGAGGTGAGCCAGTCAGCGGCGACCGCGGCCGGTACGGCGCCGCCAATCACCCAACCGAAAAAGCGGCCACCGGCGCTGTCGTGTAGTCCACCCTCAACATCTTTGACGAGCTGGTCAATTACGTCGACCGGATCCGCGGAATTGACGGGAATGGGCTTCGCGAGGCGCTCCCGCAATTCATGCAGTGTGGCAGTTGCGCCAACCGCGCTGGAGTCAAGCCGGCCGAGGTATTCCAGGGCGCGCTGGGTCGCCCTTCGGAGGACTGCGTCGTATCGGGCGTTAGTCATCGACCGGCGCCGGTTTTAGTGGTGCGAAATCGCCGACTGTCACGTTCACGCGGACGATCTAGAATCCGAAACGAGGGTTGACTACGTTGTTGTAGATCGAGCCGAACGTATAGCTCAAGCCGACTCCCATGCCGTACTCATAGTCGGTTGCGAGGCGTCGGGAGCGGAGCAGGATGTCTTCTTCCGAGATGTCGCCGGCGGGCAGTGAGATCTGGTCGCGAACCCACGTGATGCCCGCGCCAACGTTGAGCGAGAGCCCGCGAACAACACGGATTCTCATCTCACCGCTGAGCTCAACCCGGTAGAGCTCGGTGCGAACCGAGGAGAAATCGTGCAGGTATTGGAAGAACTCCAGGTCGAACTCTCCCGTGCCCCACGGCTGATTGATCTCGAAAATACCCTGAAGCTCGTGGTAGAGGAGGCGTTCCGCAGTCTTGTTGAATACGGTGAGTTCGTCGTATTCGAGCGCCGTAATTCCGGCCTGGTACTCGATACGAAACTCTCGTCTGTTGAACTCCTTGTACGGGAATACACTGTATTCAACTGCCGGGGCGATTCCAACCTCCAGGCCCACGTTGTTGAAAGATGAGGTGCTTGCTGACGAAGTAGCACCAACCGACCAGTGAGGCCCGAGGCTCTTGGCAAGCCAGGCCCACACACTGCCGCTCTCACTGGTATTCACAATGGTCGTATCCGACAGATCAAATCGGCTTCGACGATAGCTGCCGCGCGCAGACGTTCGGAACTTGACGGCTTCTGTTACACGTGTCGCGTTGACGTTTCCACCGAGCCGCAAGAAGTTCGTCGACTCTTCCGATTCGAGGTTGCCGTCCCCACCAATCCTGAATACCCACGAATTCCACGGATCACTTGACGTGACCTCCGTTTCAGTTCTTGTCGCGGGCCGGTTGAATGAGACAACGAGGTTTGGCGCAAGGGGCGTTCGCGCGACATAGCGTACAAGTCCGAGCCGGATCGCCTGCGTGAGCGCCTCGCGACGTTCATCAGAGGTGTCGGTGTTGCTGGCGTTGACCTCGAGGGTGTCTCTCAGCGCAGACATGTCGCGTCGCCCGATCAGGTCGAGTACGTATCGACGACCAGCTCCCGTTCTTTCGGTGGTGACAAGGAGGTGCAGGTCCGCGTCTGTGCGGTCGCGCACGTAGTTGACGAAATCGACCTCCTGCCTGACGTACGTATTGTCACACGAGTTGCAGTCGAGGAAGACGTTGAGGGCGTCCGGAATCTCTGGCGAATCGCTCTGCTGGGCGGTTACCGCCGGAGTGAGGACTACCAGAAGCGAGAATAACGCTAGCAGAGTGCGCATGCGCGGCGAACTGGAATGGAGCGGGTCAAACGAACTGTAGGAAGTGCTAGACTACACATCGACCACAAAGTTGCATCCCGAAACAATGTTTGTAAATACGAACGTCGTTGGCGCGCCGGTGGCGTCTAGGGACAGATACGAAAAGAAAAGGGGACGCGGCCCGAAAGACGCGTCCCCTTTTTTGCAATCGATGAGTGCCAGACTAGAAGTCCATGCCTCCCATGCCGCCCATTCCACCCATGTCAGGAGGACCAGCCGGCGCTGCGGCCTTCTCCGGCTTGTCTGCCACGACCGACTCGGTCGTCAGCAACAGCCCTGAAACGGACGCAGCGTTTTCGAGAGCCGTACGCGTAACCTTCGTCGGGTCGATAACGCCCATTTCGATCAGGTCGCCGTACACCTCAGACTGCGCGTTGAAGCCAAAGTTGCCGTCGCCGTCTTTGACGCCCTGGACAACGATGGAGCCTTCGAGACCAGCATTTGCAGCGATCTGACGGAGGGGTTCCTCAACTGATCGGCGAATAATCTGTACGCCGATGGTCTGGTCGTCATTGTCGGTGTCAACACCTTCCAGCGCAGACAGCGCGCGGATGAATGCAACTCCGCCGCCCGGGATGATACCCTCTTCGATTGCTGCGCGCGTCGCGTGCAGCGCGTCTTCCACGCGGGCCTTCTTCTCCTTCATTTCCGGCTCAGTGGCCGCACCGATCTGCAGGACGGCTACACCACCCGACAGTTTGGCGAGACGCTCCTGCAGCTTCTCGCGGTCGTAGTCGCTGGTCGACTGATCCGCCTGCTGCTTGATCTGGTTCGCGCGGGCCTTGATCTGGTCTGCTTCGCCGGCACCGTCGACAATGATCGAGTTGTCTTTGTCGATGACGACGCGCTTTGCGCGGCCAAGGTAGTCGAGCGTCGCGTTCTCCAGCCGGTAGCCTTTCTCCTCAGAGATGACCGTACCGCCCGTGAGGATCGCGATGTCTTCGAGCATCGCCTTGCGACGATCGCCGAAGCCAGGCGCCTTGACGGCAGCAACTTTGAGCGTCCCGCGCAGCTTGTTGACGACGAGTGTAGCAAGCGCCTCTCCTTCGACGTCTTCAGAGATGACCAGAAGGGGCTTGCCCATCTGCGCGACCTTCTCCAGCACTGGAAGGAGGTCTTTCATCGTGCTGATTTTCTTGTCGTGGATCAGCAGGTAGGCGTCTTCGAGGACTACCTCCATGTTGTCGGCGTTGGTCACGAAGTAAGGGGAGAGGTAGCCACGGTCGAACTGCATACCCTCGACAACCTCGAGCATCGTTTCTGTACCGCGAGCCTCTTCGACCGTGATAACACCGTCCTTGCCGACTTTCTCGAAAGCATCGGCGATCAGCTCTCCAATCGTCGGATCGTTGTTAGCTGAGATCGTGGCAACCTGGGCGATCTTGCTGCGGTCCTGGATCTCCTTACTCTGGGAACGAAGATTTGCGACGATCGCTTCTACAGCCTTGTCAACGCCGCGCTTCAGGTCCATCGGGTTGGCACCCGCGGTGACGTTCTTCAAGCCCGCTGTGAGAATGGCCTGTGCCAGGACCGTTGCGGTCGTTGTGCCGTCACCAGCAACGTCAGATGTCTTGGAAGCAACTTCCTTGACCATCTGTGCGCCGACGTTCTCCAGCTTGTTTTCGATTTCGATTTCCTTTGCGACGGTGACACCGTCTTTCGTTACCGTTGGAGCACCGAATTTCTTCTCGATGATCACGTTCCGCCCTTTGGGGCCGAGGGTGACTTTGACGGCGTCAGCGAGTGTGTCAACACCTCGCTTCAGCGCTGTGCGCGCGTCAGAGTCAAAAACGATCTGCTTTGCCATTTGAATTAGCTGAGTTAGCCGTTAAATAATGCGTAAAGGGATGTCCGAAGGGGAGTGGTGGCGCGTGAGCGACTCCTAGTTGACCACTCCGAGGATGTCGGATTCACGCATGATCAGATAGTCTGTGCTATCGAGCGTGATTTCGGTACCGGAGTACTTGCCGTAGTAGACGGTGTCGCCTTCTTTGACCGACATCTCGATCTTGGCGCCGTTCTCGACGCGCCCGGGGCCGACTGCGACGATGGTGCCCTTCTGCGGCTTTTCCTTCGCCGTGTCGGGGATGAAGAGGCCGCTGGCGGTTTTTTCTTCCGCCTCGACCGCTTTCACGACCACGCGGTCAGCGAGAGGTTTTATACTGGCCATGGATGATCCTCCAAGCTTGTGGGTTTTCGTCCGACCCCGGCGCTGGTGCGCGGTGTTGGGTCGGCGGTGTATAGTGCGATTGTTGCGTGTCCGCTTCCTCGGGCGCCAGCTACTTCATCAATTCTTGTTGCTAGCACTCTCGACTGGCGAGTGCCAAGAATATACGCAAAAACTGCGCTGGTGGCCGGGGATCGAACATCTGATGCGGCGGTTCTACCGCACATGTCCTACACCGGTTCCCCCATACGCACCCGATGCAAAGCCCTTTGACACAGACGGAATTCCCCAAGGCGCCGAGGCGCTTCGCGTTCGGGCCGCTACTCGTTGTCGCGGCCACCTGGCTCGTCGTCGTGCTCATATTCCTGCCTCCGTACGTGGGGGTCGGACCGCGAGCAATGCTCATGTCGGCGTTCTCATCCGTGTGTCACCAGATCCCGGCCCGGTCACCACACCTGGAGGGTGTCCAGCTCGCTGTCTGTCACAGATGCGTCGGGATCTTTGCCGGCCTCGCCGTCGCGTCGCTGATCTTCGCCCTACTGCTCCGCGCAGGACCGTGGCTTCGCGATAAAGCGCTCCTGGTCATCCTGATCTCCCTTGCACCACTCGCAGTGGACTGGAGCCTTGACGCGTTTGGCATTTGGAACAACACGCCGTTTACGCGTACGCTGACCGGCGCAACATTCGGACTGGCCATGGGCGCTCTACTTGTTTCGTCGGTGCGCGGGACGCCGACTGCCGGTGCCTGAGCGGTTGACCCGGTTCACGCCCGCCGTATATTCCTGCACACCAATCTCCGCACGGATATGCCAAGTCAACAACAGTCAATCTTGATGGGTGGCCTCGTCGCCGCGCTCATTTCTGTGGTCTTCACCTTTGTTGCACAGGGTGCGGCCGGTAACCCGGTTATTGGCATCGCTGCCTGCTGTCTCCCGGCCATCATCGGTGCGCTAGTTGGTGTCTGGCATTACACCTCGAACAATAACGCGACGCTCGAGCTCGGCCCCGGCGCGAAGCTCGGCGCGATGACCGGCGTCGTTGGCGGTCTGGTTGGTGGGCTTCTCGGACTACTCCTTCGTCTGATTGGTGTTCTTCCCGGAGCCGAGGCACAGATGGAGACTGCCCGGCAGTCCATGATGGATCGCGGGATGTCGGATGCCGAAATCGAACAGGCACTACAGTTCAGTGAGATCTTCACCGGTCCTGCTGGTCAGATCATCGGTCTCGTCCTGGGGATTGTCATCTTCGCCATCGTTGGCGCAATCGGAGGCATGATAGGGGCCGCCATCTTCAAGAAAGGTGGTGGCGGTACGGATGATGTCGCCGAGGCGACGGCGTAGCGGCTACGCCGTCCTAGGTCCCTTGGAGGTCAATTTCCGCAAGTAGTTTGCGGTGCGCGCGGGGTAGCGCCAATGCCTCGAGCTCGTTTGCATTGGCCCAGCAATACTGCTCAGGAAGATTGAACCCTCCCGCGCTCAGGTGCCCGTGCGGTCGCCCGACATAGGCTGCGACTGTTACCCGGAAGTGCGTATACGCGTGTTTGATTTCACCAGCCGCGGCACTGACTGCAGATGCCCACGGCAGTGCCGCATCCAAGTGATCCTCGAGTTCCTGTCGTTCCTGCGCGAGCGGGCCGACTCGTGTCCCGGGCAACTCCCACAATCCGCCCAGAAGGCCATCCTCCGGACGCTGTCGAAGCAACAGGTCACCAGACTCATTGCACATGACCACGACCACCTCACGATGGTGGGGCACTGCCTTAGTCTTCTTGCGCACGGGGAAGTCGGTCTGTTTGTCGCGGGCCGCGGCTCGACAGAAACTCCGGATCGGGCACTCACCGCAAGCAGGGGTTCGCGGCCGACACACCGTGGCTCCAAGGTCCATCATGGCCTCGTTGAAGTCGCCGGGTCGTCCTGTATGCAGTAGCTGTTCGGCAGTGTCCCGTACGCGACGACGGAAGGCCGGCGACCCCTTCTGGTCGGCGATAATGAATAGTCGCGAAACGACGCGCTCGACGTTGCCGTCGACCGCCGCTACCGGCTCCGCATTCATGATGGACGCAACAGCAGCAGAGATGTACGGCCCGACGCCCGGGAGCGCGAGCCATTCGTCACGGTCTTTGGGAAAACCCTGCTCAGCGACGATCGAGGCCGCACGATGCAGGTTGCGCGCGCGGGCGTAGTAGCCGAGTCCCTCCCAGGATTTCAGCACGTCGTCACGGTCAGCGCTGGCGAGCGATTCGACGTTGGGGTATCGGCCGACGAAGCGCTCGTAGTACGGCAGCATTTGGTCGACCCGCGTCTGCTGCAGCATGACCTCGGAGATCCATGTCGTGTATGCCTCCCGGTCGGCTCGCCACGGAAGGTCTCGCCGCTCCGCATCAAACCATGCGAGCAGCTTCTCACGGATGCCTTGCGCGTCCGCTTGCTCTATTTGACGGGGAACTGATGCGCTGTCTTTGGTCATTCCGCTCGCCTGCTGCTCAGGATTCAAGGATCTGCCTCATCGTGTCACGCGTTGGTGGTAACCAGTCGACGCCTTTTTGTTGCCTCCCCGAGTGCCTACATCTCGCCCCTCCAGGTTTCCGTTGCAAGCCGCTGTGGTTCTCCTCTGGGTTCTGAGCGCCACCGGCTCAGTCCGCGGACAGTCGGCAGGCCTATTCTTGGACGGCGTGATGGAATCCTGGCCGCAGCAGGTCACAATCAATCCGACGGGTGCGGATGTCCGTGCGGCTGGCCCGGTTGACGATGCCGTGGTCGCCGAGCTGCTGAGGTCGCTCGCAGACCGTGGATTCTGGTACGCCACGCTGGACTCTGTATCACGGGCATCGGACAAGCATCTATTCTACGTTTCCGGGGGACATCCGGTGACCGTCAGGCAAGTGCAACTTGACGGTGTCGCGGTGATAGACGCCGAGCGATGGCGCGACGAGCTCGCCGGGGCCGTTGCCGATCGCTACGACCGCAGTGCACTGGGCGCGGCGCTCGCCTCGATGCTGAACCGATATGCGGAGGAAGGCTACCCACTCGCCGCCGCGAAAACTGAGACTTCGGTTACCGATTCGACCGAGACCTCTGTCGACATCCTCGTCAAGGTCGACGAAGGAATCGCGGTAGAGTTGACCGAGATCGATATCGACGAACGAGTGCGAACGCGGCGCAAGCTCCTCGCCCGCCTGGCGGGGCTCGACCTCGGCACCGATGT
>JANQRN010000130.1 GCA_028284545.1 Rhodothermales bacterium
GCCTCGTATTCGACCATCTCCGTTCTCGACGCGACGAATGATCTTAACGATTTCGTCGTGTGCTGCCCGGGTTTGGCGGAGAATCAACACGGCTTGTTCGATGACCATGGCTTGGGCGGGGCCTCCCCCCTTGTCGGTGACGGCACGGGTTCCTGAAATCTTGGTCAGATCCGGCTTGGAGGCAGAGATGATGATCTCGCCGGGTGCGTCAGGGCGAGTGGGTGCGGTCCAGCTCTCCGGTGCGACCAAACGAGGAAGCAACTGGGCAAGGTCTTGGGCCACCTCGGCATCGAGCCGGTAGTAGACGGTCACGACCTCGTTGGGATCGGAATGGGGGCGTTCCCGTGGTTTCGAGAGACGCAAGGCCGTGCGGTAGGACTCCAGTAGTTCCAGAATATCCATGTGAATCCGCTCCTGCTGCAGGATCACCAGCACTCCGGGTTTGGCGTACTGGATTTCTGCGCCTCCGGCGCCATTTTCCTGCCACGAATCGGGCTCGGCTTGAGAAATGATCGCGTCAATCAGGGCTAGCGACTCGTCTGCGTCGCGGCAAAGGTCGCGCACGTCATAGACGGCTGTTTTCTGGAAACTCTCCGTCTCGTCAATGGTGGTGATCCAGAGGACGCCTTCACGCAGGATCCAGGACAGTTCGAGATTGAGCGTGAGCGCCTCGAGGACCGTGGAAAGTTTGCGGTCGGCCAACTTGAGCGTTACTGGTTCTCGTTCCCGAATCCGTTGATTGCGCAGTGCCCGTCTATCGAGGCGGATGTCTGCCTTGGTGGTCTGCGACAATTCGGCGACAGCGGTTGCCAGGGGCGTATCGACGAAATTGACGGTAACGTTTTCATTCAACTTCTTTCGGAGGCTTACGTGCTGTGGAGGATCGTTGACTAGGGTTTGCCGAGAATGGTTGCGCAGTGCTTGGAGCAGTCCGGCGACGTGCCGATGTACCCTGGCGCTTTGCCTGACGAAGAGCACGTCGCCGAGCACGTTGAGCGTACCGTCGCCCGTAGCGTTCTCAGCCCAACTATCAATGGGAACCGTCCCGATGATTACATCTTGGAGGAGGTCCAAGTCATAGCCAGCATCGAGTAGATCGCCGATATTGTAGGGCAACGTGACCGCCGTATCGTCCGCCTTGTCTGCAGAGGTAATGCGTAGCACGTCGTCTTCGTAGTACCAACCTATCTCGAGCGCACGCAGTCGGTTGAGTAGCAGATAGATGGGATCGTTGTCCAGTTTGTCGGAGAGCGGCTCTGCTAGAGACACGTTAATTTCCGTCAGTGCATTCTCGTCGACCAGTACGATTAATTGCTTTTCCGTACGGAGCCAACCGATCAGTTCGCGCACCGACGAGTCGGAAAAGTCGCGCTTGGCTTTGGCCGCTAGCGCGGGAGCGACGAAAGCGACCGGATCGACGGTCTTTGGATTGTCAGCGATCACCGGTACCGATGACTCGGCCCCCTCGTTTTCTTCTTGCCCTGGCAAAGGCAATACCACGAGACAAATCAACAGCGAAGTTACACCAGCCCGAACAGCAGCTTGAATGGACATCTCGCCTCCAGTCATTAGAAGAATGAAAGATTGTTCCGCTTAGCCATCTCGCCGTTATTGTATATGGGGGCAACGCGGATTGCAGTAAGATTTTCTTCTCAGGCGCTGGCAGTACGTCTGGGTTACGCCTATCGGCTAACCCAGCCTGCGGATTGGGGCGTGGCAATAGTGACTCCACTCTCCGAGTGGAATTCACGACTAGGAGAGTCGTGCCACGAAGCGGGTGGTCCTAGAATTGAAGCGTTACCGGAAGACTGGTCGCGACCTGCCTAGAACAAGTTTCAAACTCGTTTGCGCTAGGTTGTGAGCCGACGGCGCTAGCCGCGGGTACCTCGTTTTCAAGCCTCAATCTGAGACTACCCGACGCTAGCGCGTACGGCTCACGGGTTTCGAAACTTGTTCTAGAGATTCATCGCGTCCGAGATCACTTCGCCAGCTGGGTGATCAGCTGATTGAGCGGATCGAACAACGGTTGGTCGTGTTGGGCGGCGAAGCGGAGCAAGTCGCGTCGGGAGACGATGCCGACCGGCACGCCTTCTCGCAACACCGGCACGCGGCGGATGCCGTGCAGCGGAAACAGCTGGGCGACGTGATGCAGCGGGGTCGACTCCTCGACGGTGACG
>JANQRN010000157.1 GCA_028284545.1 Rhodothermales bacterium
CGATCATGATCGGGAGTGTCGTAGCCGCGATCCTGACCGTTGCCGTGCGCAGTCAGACAATGATGGTGGTTGCGTCGTGGCTCCCACGATCACTGCACGACTTTCTGTCTGTGCTGATCGCATCGCCCTGGCTTCTCGTGCTGTTTGTCGCCTGCGCACATGCGTTCTGGCACACCGTCTGGACGTCCGCATTGTCGCTCGGGTCCCGGGCGGGCCGCGTGGTATTGCCCACGCAGACGCTGATGCTGGTCGTTTGGCCGCTCTGGGGAATCGTGTGCTGGGGCGTCGTAGGAACGGTAATCCCGACGCTTGCAGCAGGTACGGTAGCGCGCGTCGTTCCCTGGCTCATCGCCGCGATCGTTGCCACATACGCGATGGCGGCCGTTCGGACTTCGATCGATTATCGCAAGGTCGCGCGCTTGCCCCTCTACGTATCGCTCCCCCTCTCACTCTTGAGCCCGTTCGGAATCCTCGTAGTCTGGCAGCTGGCGATGCTGGCTACCCGCGGACCAGAACTAGGCTACCTGTGGCACCTGATGCTGCGGCAGTAGTCCGGCAGCTAACTGTTCGCTTCGCGCCGCGCGCGCAGCTTCTCCATCAGCGTGTCGAAACCTCGCTTTCGAACGAGACCCTGGAATGACCGCGCGTAACCTCCGGCAGTGCTGACATCGTTCAGGACAATGTCGGTAACCAACCATTCGTCGTGGACGTTGTGCATTTCGTACACAACAGGCGTGTCAGCTTCCTTGTACGTCGTGATCGTCTCTACGGTCGCCTTCGATCCCTCAACCGCGATCTCGGTGTAAGCGACCTTCGAACGATACACGTCCAGATCAGCAACAGACTGACGGCGGACGATATCGCTGAAGACCTCAACAAACTCGGATCGCTGCTCCTCGGACAGATCGCTCCAGTGCTTGCCCAGGGCCGCCTGTCCCATTGCCTCAAAGTCAATCACGCCATTAACCACATCCATGAGCTTGTCACGCTGCGCGTCTCCAAGCGTGCCATCGCCAAGCAGCGTTTTGATCTCGGCGTCACGCGACTCGAGCATCTGCCTGATATTCGCTGCCTCATCGGACTGCGCAAAAACGACGTGAGATACCGGGAAGCCAAAACTGACGCAGATGGCGATAAGGACCAGTTGGGCTATGCGCTTCAAATGAGACATTTCGACTTCAAGATGCATCACGGCTGTTCAAAATAAGGGACGATCGGGACTGCCACTGGTAGCGGCAGCCCGCGCTTCATCTACTCGTTAGGAATTCCAACAAGCGTGCCACTCTGCAGACTTTCGAGGAGAATTCCGGATGCGCTCAGCAGCCGCACCACCGACACGTTGTAGTCCCTGATCGCCTGGTACTGCTCTGCCCGCAGCGTCAGATTGGTCTGCACGGCGCGAACGAGGTTCTCGGTATCGCCGATGTCCAGGTCGAAGTTGATTGTCTCGGTCTGCAGCCACTCGCGGCTGATCCGAAGTGCATTCGTCTGGGCCTCCGCTGCCGCCTCCCTGATCACGACGTTGCGGTAAGCCTCTTCTACCTCAAACAATACGAGCTGGCGTGCGGCGGACTGCTGTGAGCTGATCTGGTCCAATTGCGCTTCAGCCTGCCGGATCTTGCCACGCGTCTGCAGAATATTCAGGTTTTGGCGCAGCCCGATTCCTACGCGAGCTGACTGCCCGCGCAGACGGTCGCTGACGTAGGGATTTGGAATACGAAAACGCCCAGGCGCGTGTGAAAACCGGTAGCCCGCCCCGACGGCGACCTTGGGGTAGAGGTGCGAGCGCTCAACTTCTACAAGCGCTGACTGCGCTCGAAGCCCGGCAATTGCCTGCTGGAGTATAGGCCGATGCTCGATCGCGAGCGCCTGGTAGTACGACAACGAGTCGAGCGAAAACGCAAGCAGTTCGAGTGGCCCCGCCGCGGCAACGGTTGTGCTGTCGTCCACGAAGAGCTGCCTGCTGACCGCGGCGGTAGCCGTGGCGCGTTTCTCGATAACCTCGGTAACCTGCCTGTTGAATGTCTCTTCAGTGATCAGCACCTGGAATAGGTCTGCATCGTCGACGTCATCTGCGCCTTCGTCGAGAAGCCGATTGATCTCGCGTTTCGCGCGCGCGACGATCTCTCCGGCTTCGTCCGTTAGCCGCTCTAGCGCAACGGTGAGCTGGAGATCGTAGAACAATTCCGTCGTTCGAAGCGCCACTTCAGAGGCCTTTCTGTCAACCGCGGCTTCGTCTACGGCAATCCCGCTTTTTGCCGCTGATATGCTCTTGCTAACTTCCCCCCAGGTCCAGATAGGTTGTAGAACCGAAACCTCAAACTGATTGAACATCCGCAGCGAGCCCCAGTCGTTTCGGACCTCCGGGTCGAGGTAGAGCTCGTCGGTTGGTGTTGCGTTCGGGTTCTCGATTCCCGGGACGAGGGCGTGGGCTGTTGTGACGTTGAACTCCGTCAGGAATCGGTTCGCGCGGGCATAGTCGTAGCGTGCCTCTGAAAAGCGGCGCTTGGCGACGATCTCGGCGACCTCCGGGCTTACGCCAAGGGCTCGCTCGACGGCGCCCTCGATGGAGAGGAACAGCGTGTCAGGTCGTGACTGGCCGAGGCAGGGCAACGAATAGACGGCCACCAACACGACGACGAGGCTCGATACCGCGCGTGGGGTCAGGGGCACTTCAGGGGGGCGTCTGGGGTGGACATGGTCGACGATGTTGTGGGGCACACCGGTAAAGAGCTTGTGCAGCAGTACGCGAAACCGCCGGACCGGTTCACCGGTGCGTGGCAGATTGTACCTTGCAGTATGCGTACCAATTTACCCAAACCGATCGGCGAGCTGCTTGGTGGAGTCGTTTCCCGCCTTGGAATCAAGGGGAAGCTCGACGAAGCGCGGATGATTGAGGCCTGGGCTGACCTAGCGGGTCCACAGATCCTTGCAGTGACTGACTCCGTTTGGGTACGACGAGGCCGGCTGTTTGTGAAGCTCACCTCTGCCACGTGGCGGCAGGAATTACACCTGCAACGGTCTCAGTGGATGCGTCGAATCAACGAGCACCTGGGTGCCGAGTTGGTGAAGGAGCTCGTCTTCCGGTAGCTCTTACTCCTCGAACTTCTTGAACACCACGCAGGTGTTGTGTCCGCCGAAGCCAAATGCATTCGAGAGGCCGTAGACCGTCCGGCGATCCTGCGGCTTGTTGAACGTGTAGTTCAAGTCGCACTCGGGATCAGCATGTTCGAAGTTGATCGTAGGAGGGATGCGGTCGTGCTTGATCGCGAGGATCGTAGCGATTGCCTCGATCGCGCCAGCCGCTCCAAGCAGGTGGCCAGTCATGCTCTTCGTGGATGACAGGTTCACATTGTAGGCATGCTCGCCGAGTACGGCTTTGATTGCGTTGGTCTCCGCAACGTCACCTAGTGGTGTGGACGTGCCGTGCATATTGAGATAATCGACATCCTCGGGTCGGATCCCCGCGTCGGTCAGCGCACTCTCCATCGCCAGGCGGGCGCCGCGTCCTTCGGGGTCGGGAGCCGTAATGTGGTACGCGTCGCCGCTCATCCCAATGCCGACGATCTCGGCGTATATCTTAGCGCCGCGTTTCTGTGCGACACTTAGCTCTTCTATATAGAGCGCCCCGGCTCCCTCGCCAATGACAAAGCCGTCGCGCGTCTTGT
>JANQRN010000171.1 GCA_028284545.1 Rhodothermales bacterium
TGTGGTTCCGAACACCTCGCCTTCGAACCACGGTGGGTTCGCACCAACGGCCGCTAACCAGGACTGCCGACCGTACCGGCCGGTAATCGTTATCCGCGAACGCCGTGGCAGCACGCGACCGCCCGAAGCGGGCGTCCAAACGAACGTCGGCAAGAGATCTGTTACGACATCACCATCGGTCGGACTTACCAGAATCGGCGGATTCAGGAGGGAGACTTCGTGGGTGAGGCAGTTCTCACCTAGCAGGTTGGCGGTCTCAGCGTGCAGCGCCTGGACACAGATTTCGTAGACACCTGAGGGTGCGCCTCCAGTGCGGATAAGCGCCCGCTCGTATCGGGAATCCCCGTACCCGATGTCAACCGGCTCGACCTGGCTGCCGGAAAACCGGTTGAGTCCGGGTCGCAGCACCACCGACGCGCTGGTGCCGTCAACGATGAGTCCATCTTCCTCTTCAGTGATTGTTCCGAAGAAATAGACCGGAATGTCGGTCCGACCAACGTTCAGGACCTGCAGCCGCCACAGGTCAGCGACCTTGAGCTGATTCAGCGGTGGTGGCGCGATGTTGATCTGTACCGTTTGCGCCAGCACCATGCGTGCACCGCCAAGCATGCCCGCACCGGCAGAAAGCAGAGCCACGCAAGCAACTAAAAAACGTTTCACACGCATGACCAACCTCCAATCAAACTAACCTTCTAATCCACAACCGATTTTCCATAACGGCCTACCACCTCCGCATCAAAGTCGCAGTCAGCCGCGTCTGGCTGAAACTGCGGCTGTCAAAAACCTTGTCATCGAACTTGCTCGTCTCGACCCGGGCAAACAGCGTCCCAAGCGGACCCGCGTCCGCGTTTACAGAGGCATACACGCCACGCTCACTGCTTCGATCAACCTCGCTAAACGTATTGAATCCTACCGTCGTGAAAACGCCGCGGACTGCCTCCACTGAAACGCCAATGTCAAAGACATTGCTGTTTAGTGGCAGGTCGACGTCACGCTGCCTGAACAGACTGGCCAGGCCTGTGACCGTAAACCGTGAAACCGTTACGCTCTGTGTGATGCTGACAACCGTGGTCGCGAGATCAAAGCCCTCAGCATCGGTTGAGGTCTGTTGATCTGACAGGTTTATGTTGGTAACACCTGACGCCCGCTCGCCAATCTTGTATCGATGACCGGCCGAGACGATCACGAACCGGTTTCGAAACTCACTGATGATGTTGTCGCCCGTTCCGGCGTCGCCGTCCGTTTCGGTCTTCTGCAGCGTCGGCGAAAACTGAATTGTGGCATGCGGCTTCCCCCGAAACCGCAGCGAAACTCGCGTTCGAATCGTACGAGCGCTGGAGGTAAACAGCTGATAACCACTGATATTGTTGCTGTCGAACCGCCCGGAGGCTGAGACCGCTACCTGGCGCCGCGAAAAGTGCTTCTCGAATCCGCCCGAAACGCGGCGGAAGTCGTTTCGGAGTAGCGGGTTTCCAAGCGTTACATAACCCGGCCCAACCTGCTCGTAGTCGGCATCGATCTTAAGTGCCTGCTCCCGAATCCGCAGGTCGATTCCGCCTTTGCCGGCGAAGTCTGCTGAACTGGTGCTGTTGATGTCAATCGCGTTCTTGAGAAACTCTGGTCCGGGAATCTCGTCCTCGAGGATGGCACCTTGCCTGTCTCCCGTATACACACTCGCGGCAAATTCGCCGTACACATTCACCGTCCGTGCCGCGGTGGACCATTGCGTCGAGACACCCGCGATAACATTCTGCTCGGGTCGACGCGGTTGAAAGAGGAGCAGCGAGTCTGCAACAGTTTCGTCAGAAAAGTAAGTGCCCGAAAGAAAGAAGTGCTTTCCATCTGGTCGGCCGGCACCGATGCGAGCGGCATACATCTGCCGGTCATACGCAACGCTATCGACACCGATGACAAATCTGTTGTTGAACGGCACGGGGTCTCGAACACGGCCAACCGCGACGCCGAGCAGAATCGATCCAGGCGCAAACTCCACATTGAGTCCGTTCACCGCCACGCCATTTAGCGAGTACGGCGAGTGCGTCGGATAGGTCGTCCCAATACCGAGCGCCGGGAAACGCATTGCAAGCCGCTCCTGCGCCGTCAACAACCCCAACTCCTGCAACTGTGACAGGCTCGGACGCGGACCGTCAAGATCTTCCCGCAAGTCCAGCAGCTGATCGATGCGCTGTTCGGCCGTTTGGCGGGCGTCTTGCGCTGTTGCGACAGCGTCTTGGGCGCCCGCAACCGCACTACCCGCACCGCTGGCCTCAAGTGCCTCGGAGGAGAGTCCGGCGACGGCACCGTCGATCCGGTCACGAACGATTTGCTCGAGCTCGGCCGTTCCGAGGTTCAAACTGATAGCAAAACCACCAACCGAGCGCCCGATTTCGTTGTCTTCGGTCGAGTACATGGCGTTGAACGCGAGTGGGACACCCTTGACGAACACCGTTGGCGCGATCTCCGCACGAAATCGAGTCTCCGGAATAAGCTGACCAAACCGTCCTCGATTCGACGTCTCAAAGAACGCCCTCGTGTACCCGCTCACGCGAACGTCCGACCCGAGCTGCAGTCCGGGAACCTGTGGCTGTGCAGCCGCGACTGATGGCATTAGCAGAACAAGTGCCAGTATTGTAGTGGCGCGTGTCACTTCGGCTTTGCAAACTCAATTGCATCAGCGTAGACGATACGCTCCGGGTTGCCTCTGTCTCCCGGTTGCGTCACGAACTCATATTCGCGTACAACGGCGCGGAACCTGGACTGCACGATACCCTCGGGAATCTGGAACGACTTCATCCAGATCATTCGGTTCTGCATCTCCTGCAGCGGCTCCATCTCGACGTCGACCATCTCTTCCGACACCGGCTCCCAGTCGCCCGCTGCCAGGACCGGCTTCTTCTCGACAGTGACGACCATCCGACGAGAGGTCTTGACCCGCGTCTGTGGAGTCGAAGCCACGGCGAATCTGTTGATCGCCGGCCGCGGAGTAGTCTTGTTGAGCCCGTAGACGCCTGATACCATGATCTTCGTCTCCTCACCCGCAAACGTCACGGCCGCGACCCGATCTGGTACCGGCTGGATGAAGTCGCTGAGTACTACGCGCGAAAGGTGCGCGTTGGGCATCGACTGGGGTTGAAACCGCGTAAGAGCAAGGCGGATGAACGGAAAGTAGGCGTCACCCGTGTTCACTACGATATCGCAATACCATAACTTCCTGTCCGGATCAAAATGCACCTGATGGCCGGCGCAGGACACGAGCATTCCTGACGCCTCCGCAAGCGAAAGCTGATGACGGACAGCGACCGCGTTGGGGAACATGGTCGAAACGACATCGCCGGTCGGCGGGACCGAAAGCCAGATTGGGTCCATCCCCCACTGCGTCGTGTAGAGGTCTGACGGATGCGACGACGCAAACCCTGCCCCAAACAACGTGAACAGGTTCGTACGGCTGTTCGCCACAGCCGGGGCCGCGGCCCGGGCTGCTTGTCTGGCCGGGGTTGCCTGTCCTTGCGTCCTCGCCGCACCTTGCTGCAAGACGTGTGCGGCCTCGTGGCTGACCTGAGTCCGTGCTTTCTGGATCAGGTCTTTCGAGAGGTCTCTCTCGGTAGTGACCTTCTTGCTGATCTGGAAGTCGCTGGCGTCAAACGGCGTTACGCGGAAGTTGTCCTTGAATTGGAATCCGCCGTACTGGGGTGGCCGAACGACAACTCCAAGGAGTTCGCCATCTCCCGACGAATACCAGGGACGATCGAGGTACACACGGAGTCCACCACCACATCTGCGACTCACCGGACCTTCGGGCAGCTCCTTGTTCTCCCATCCGAACGTCGGCACAACGTACAGCACCTTCGGTGCGGCCGGCCGTGCAGAGTTGAGAATCTTGACGCTTCGGTAGTGACTTTCCTCTTCGGGCTTCCTGACGATACGCTCGCGGTCCCGATAGATCTCAGGTGGGAAGTAGTCACGAAATCGCGTCGTAGCATCTACGTAGTACTCCACTTCGCGATACTTCGTGTCGCCGAAGTCGTGTCGAAACGAATCAGCTGCGCGGTGTCGCCCATCTTTGGTCGCCACGTTAGCTGGCACAGGAATCGGCAGCGCATTGGGATACGTGTCGTACATCTTCATGTCGAACACGCGCGATACGTAGGGGAGCATCGGGTCGTGCCCGTCGCGACCGTCCTCAGGCAGGTCGCGCGAGGGATCGTCGCGGGGCTCTTGCCAGCGCGCGAAGACGTCTACCTGGTCGGTGGACGGAACGTTGCTGTATAGCGTTCCAGACATCCACGCGACGGTGTCTCCAATCCTCTTCTTGGCGCCAACGAGTTGCGTGAAGTGCGACACTTCAAGGGGTTGCTGCACTGCGTGGACCAGGGTCAGCTCGCGATCGGGCGTGATCATCCAGTGCCGGCCATCAGCGGATTCCTGCACGAGCGACTGTTGCTGGGCGGGGGTCAGCCAACACCACAGACCCATGTTCTCCAGGTCCTGCTGATCCACGTAGCAACTCAACTTGACCTTGACGACTGCCGCCTTCGGCAATCTCACAACCAGCACATTCTGGCCGTGCGCACCCGAGGACTGAAACTCGGGAGCGGGCACGACCTCCACCGTCGGCTGGGTTTGCCCGTTGACTTCGACAATGCGCAGCCGAAAGGGCGTTGCGTCCGGAAAAGTATTTGCAAAGGTCTGCTTCAACACCTGGTCGCCAGACCCCGGTAGCCCCTGAAAGGCACTACCCCGGGCGATGACGTCAGGGATATACGGGATGCGGAGTGTTTCACCTCGATGCAAGATGTACTGACCTGGGCCGAGCGACTCGCCGCGTTGGAGGGCAGAGAGATCCGTCACTTTTCGATCATCGTCTGGTACTCCCGCAGGTGTGACCAACTCGATGTCCGCAACGGGTTCGAGTTGGGCCGAAGTCGGGTTCCATATCTGCGTGTCGTAGAACGTGCCCTCCTCCTTCCGCGCAATGTTGAACCCACTCTGAACGGCGGCCGGCGTCTGGCTATTGCCGATGTTTGCGTCAAAAGCGCCGTGTGTCTCGGCGATGAGCTGCGTTGTTTTTGGCGGTGCGACGTGTCGATCGCAGAAGGTTGTGTAGTTGTGATCGTACCCAGAGATCGCCGATTGTGTAGCCGGATCTGTGACGTACTCCTCGGCCGTCTGATCGTAGTTCGATCGGATGACCAGTCGCTCGACCGATTCACCTTCCGTTAGTCGCCTCCGCAGTACGAGCGTGGGCGCAGCAACGGGTTCGTACCTGGCGTAGCACTCCGATTCCGATGCACACGACATGTCATCCCAATCTGGCGAAATGCTATTCCCCGCCAGATCAACGGTCCGACTGCGAAGTCGATAGTACTTGCCGAAGCGTAGTCGCGGCAATGTGCCAGGCTGCGGGATGAAGTCGGTGTCGAGTGGCGACTGACGCAGGTTCGTTGGGGTCGCGACCGCACGTCCCGGCTCGTCGTCTGGCATCAGCGTCTTGCCGGGCCGCTCAGCGACCAGGCTCCAGCCGTCCCACTGGAAAAGCGTCTCGGGCACGAACACCTCCTGGGTGCGCTGTCCCTCTTCCTCCTCATCTACGACATCAATGGCCGACACCTTGACGTAGCCCTCATCTTCGATGATCTGATCAGCCACGGGCTCACCAACCCAGTGGTACCGCCCGCGGCGCTTGCACAGCGAGTACCATTCTGACTGCTCCTCGTCCCAGACATCGACGCGGTAGCCCCTGACCAGATCGTCCGCGTAAAAGGCCTCGATGCTCTGGTACTGGTTCGCTACAAAGTACTGCCACTGCTGCGCTACGAAAGCGATACGATCGCGCATCCGCGCCGCACGCTGCTTCTTGGCGATACCAAAACCACCTGATCGCAGCGCCGGTAGTGCCGCAACGTACTGGTCTGCGACCTCCTGCTCCTCTTCCTGCGCCAGCCCCAGGTATCGCCCGCGGTTAGGTAACACGGCGGCCATCAGCCTGAACTGCTGCTCTACCTCGCCTGCCTCCTGAACCAGTTTCGACGTACCACCGTCGAGGTCGAGCTGGATCAGGTCGTAACACTCGTCGTCCAGGCAGAGCAGGCCGTCGCGAATGACGTCGTTGCACTGGGTCCCGTGGGAGGTATTCTTTGGCGTTGGCACGAACCGCCGGACATCGTCGGCATCAACCACGGTGTTCGGATCCAGCGTGTACCTGGTGTACGGCTCTACCGATTCAGACGGCGTCGGCCATCCCGGGTCGATCGCGACGAGTCCGCCTCCAGGGATGTTGTTCGCGTAGTCGACCTCCAGGTCAATGACGATGCCCAGCTGACGCAAGAGCGCCGGATAGTCACCAAGAGCGCCTAGTTGCTCGTGAAAGTCAAGCGTCGGCGGTTCAGGAGGCGGCTGCGTCTGGCTGTACGTGAACTTGCGACGATTGTAGAAGCGAGACGCCTGGTAGTAGACGAACTCGTTCTCGGTCACGTCCATTGCGGTGAGGTCAGCGTCGACGATAGCCTTGTTCTGCTGCAATCGCGTTTCGAGATCAACGACGCGAGAATAGCTTTGCGTGAGCTCCTGCCGCTCCTGAACAAGTGGCGGCGGCTGAAAGCTGAAAGCGGCATTGGCTCCGAGGTTGATCTGCGTCGCAACCCGCTGCTTCACCGCCGAGAAGTTGCCGGTTGCGCGTTGGACCGCCTTGATGTCTTTCACCTCATTGAGGAAATCGTTAACCGAGGGCAGCGGCGGTAGCGTCACCGGCCGCTGCAGCTGGAACGTGGCCGGGTTGAGTTGGAAGATGGGGCGCTCAAACGGTGAGACCGTGGCGACCTCCAGATACTGCTGTTTGATGGTGTCGAAGGCGCGGCGGGCCGGCAACGAAGCAACCGCGAAGTCCTGATACGGCGGCGGGGGGACGTCACGCACAAACGTTGTCCTCGCCGGAAAAGTGGCCGCCCAAACTGAGCTATCAGCAGGAGCGGACACGCGGGTAGCAAGTAGAGATACAGGATTGCCACCCTGCGTGTTGGAAAAGACAACGTTGAACGAGACGTTCGCCAGCCGCGCCGGCCAATCAATCCAGTCGCCAAACAATCGCTCATTGGCGTCGGGGTCGAGCCGCGGCGACACAAAAACCGACAGCCTCAGCTTGCCGTCCTTGAGCCCGTTCGGAAGCGCCGTCCAGGTGATTTTCTGACTGGCCATATGTTGTAGCTACACTCTGTTTGGCGGGCTTGTCACGCGAAGGCCCGGGCGTACATGTCCCACGGGTCGACCATTTGATCCTGCACCGGTTCGAGGTATGGGTCTCCCATCATCTGGAGGAACGTCGGATCGCCATTGCCGCCCTTGAACTTCTTTTCGTACGAAATGGAGACGGTCGCGCTGAAGAAGAGGATCTCGACCTCAACCTGAATGGTCGCCCGGCCGACGGCCTTGCCGTTCTCGTAACCGATCTCCATCCGCATCTCGATGGAAAGCGAGATGAGCCCGAGCACGCTCACGTGTCCGCCAAGGCGCAGGTAGCCGATCAGCGTCATCGAGTCTTCTTCGCCGTCTGCCTGCGCAATGATGTACTCGAAGTACACACCCGCCATGACGTACACGCCGCCGCTTGCGACGCCGAAGTTCAGCGAAACGGTTGCACCGAACTCGAAGGCGGCGCGAATCATGCGCAGCCCGCGGGGCGTGATGGTCACACCGAAGTAGGCTCCGCCTCCGAAGACCCAGACCGAGAGCAGGCAGGGGTTCTCCGGCCGATTGAAGTTGAAGGAGACCTCGATTGACTCGCCGATGAACGGCACCTTCAGCTCGGCGCCCAGCGAAATGTTCTGCAGCGAGAACACCCCAACCGCGACGCCCGGCACGTCGAAGTCAAAGCCTGCCCGAATCCCCGACGCGTCGACGTCGATGTAAGGCGGGTCGCTGAATCCGTCGAGCGGGATCAGATTGCGCAACGTTTCGACGAAACCCAGAATACCCTGAAACTCGATGCCGGCCATGACCACATCGACGCCCGGCTTGGTGGCCGAGCCGCCAAAGAACTGTATGCGGTCAAACCCGATGCGCAGAATCCGCGTGAACAGGTTCGCCGCGGTCCCGCCGGGTATTGGGACGAGGTCGAGCGTGAAATCTTCGAGTGAGCAGAATACATCCAGCGATGGTGCGGAGCCGGGGCCGCCGCCCTCGGCCTTCATCTCAACGCCGAGCGTCAGCGAAGCGTCATTGTTGTTCTTCAGGCCACTTGCGTCAAAGATCGGCGGCGCATTTGGAATCCCGAACGACTTCAGCGGCGGCTTCCATTCCAGCCGAATCTTCTTCTGAATGATCGCCTCGAGCGCCATCGTGAAAGCGCGCGCCGCGTCGAGGAAGCCGGAGTCCTGCAGCACCGACTTGATATCGCCGAGCAGCTTTTCTGCCTCGCGACGCAACGCACCCTGCAGGTTCGCTCCAGGGATCGCGCCCAGGAGTCCGTCGACATGCGTAAGCAGGTCATTCAAGTGTGTCGGAAGCTGTCCGGGGAAGGAATCCGCGGTCATATTCGAGAAGTCGTTCTCGATATTCTGCAGGTCCTGCTCGATTGACTGTACGTGCGACTGCAGTGCGGCGGCCGCGTTCAGGCCGGTCTGCATGAGCGAGCGCAACGTGTCAAATGCGGCGAGAAAGTCCTCGACTACTCCAACCGTTTCCGTGATGAACTTGGGCGCACCGGGCCCGTCCATGCCCGTGGATTCGATGATGTCCCACAGGTTGATGATGCCGAAGAGCTTGGGAAAGAGATCTGTCGGCAACTCGACGTCGCCCGCGTCGAGAGCTGGACCACCTTCAGAGGGAGGCGCTCCAAAGAACGACGCCGGCTGGAAGTCGCCATTGGCAAAGGTGTCGAGGGCGGCCTTACCCGCTCCGGAGACGAGACCTTTCACGCGCGACAAACCCTGAACGCGCATGTTCGGCTGCACGAGTCCGCCCGAACGATCCCCCTGGCTTGAGAAGTTGACATCGAACAGCTTCACCGCACTCGCCATCTCAGGCGTGACCGCGTCGTCGGCGGCGTCGGTAATCAGCGCGAGGAAGACTTCGCCGGTGTTCTTGTTCGGGCCGGCAGATGAGAATCCGCCATCGAGGTACCGCTCGTAAAACTTCACGGGCACCGGGGTTTCGTCTCCCACAAGTTGCTTCACCGCAGGTACGACGGCCGTCGCTGATCGAAGCACGGGGGCAAAACCGGGGCGCGTCGAAACGGAATCGGCCCCGAACGTAACCGTGTCGGTCTCGAACGTGGTGTCGCCCGGCATCGTGCTGTCAGCAAAAGCCACGGTCTGCCCGTTAAAGGCGCGCGTTCGACGCGCCTGTTTGGCGGATCCGGTTCCGTTGTTGAAGTCGTCTATGAGGTCCTCGAGCGCCGCACCCGGGTTGTTGGCGAGTTGCTTGTCGACCTCGTCCTTGCGCACAAAGGCCAGCGGCATCGTGACTTCATGCAAGCCGCCTTCAAGGTCTTCGAGGCGCATGTTGAAGAGAAAGTCCGTTCCGCCAACACGCGGCCAGAAGAGTGCCTGCTCGTTTCCGTTCGGCTCCGGATAATCTGTCGCCTCGGGCTTGTCCAGGTTCGGGGTGTTCAGCGTCAGGATGCGCGCGCTCTTGAAGGGATTCTGCCGATCAAGCGACGGGATTCCCGTGCGCTGCACCTTCAGCGGCTCGCGCACGACGATGTACATGCGCTGGAAGAGATAAGCGACCTTGCTGTTGCTGTTCGTCGGGTGCGGCGCAAACTTCCGCTCGGTGACCTTGATCAACGATGCCTGGTGTCCCCAGGGAAACAGGTACCCGGCGTAGACAACCTTTACGTAGTGGTCGCGCGCCATTGTTGCCCGGTGGACCCACTCCAGAACGGCGAGCCCGCCCGGCAGGTCGTCCCCATTGGGGCCGAAGTCTCCACGGACGTTGATCCACGCGCCGAGGGAAGACAGCATGAACTGCCGAACGTCGACAGGCCGGGGCTCCCAGTCCGGCAAGAAGAAGTTCGATGTGAGGTGAACGAGGTTGTGCCGATCAGAGCCGTCGAGGGACATCCGGAACGGGTCGTTTGCCGGCGCCGGACCGTTGATGGCCTGTTCGCGGAAATCTGGTGACCAGATCGCCCGCATTGCGCGCGCCCAGTGGTTGCCCTCGAACACGCCGCTCTCGCCACTGCGCACTCCCAATCGCGTGTGCCACAACTCGAATATTCCCTCGGGGGATGCCTTGGCGGTTGGCGAATGCGCCCATGCGTTGTACCGGTTGGGCGACATGTACAGTCGGTACGGTGCCTCGATGGCAGTCGTCGTCCCGTTGGGCGGCTCCGGCCGCGTTGGCGCCAAGACCAGATTGGCAATGTTGTCAGCGAGGGTGTCGGCTACGGCGAGCTGGTCCTTCGCTGAACCAATGATCTGACCAACAGATGAAGTAGCGGCGAGGCGTTCGTTGCGATAGTTGCGAATCAGCGAACGTGCAGTCGTCGTCTGCGCCGTGCTCTCGACCTCATCTATTACGGCGGCTGTGTTCCGCACGCGTTGATTCACGAATGCCGCCCTGCGGTTACCGCGGACGTTGAGCCCGCCGCGACGCACGTTCTGCGTCTGCGTCGTATCAGTCTGGAGTGTCGTCCATAGCGAAACACCCGCGCGATTCATGTCCGCCCGGCGAATTGTCAGATTAGATTCGCTCGTATCAAGAATGCCGCCCAGGTCAAAGTCGTAGATGAAAAGATCCGGCTTGTCGGGCGGCAGCGCGTTGCCGGCCAGGTTCATATCGAGCTCGGAGCACGCAGCCAGCAGTCCCTCCAGCGTAAACGGAATGGTGCGCGTCGACGGTACACGGAAAACGAGTCGGCTAACGCCCGACATCCGCGCGGCCACTGGCGGCGGAAAGTTCTTGGGGTCGTCGCTGCCGGCGGAGGTGTCTTTCGTCTGGCTGCTACTGCCACTCACACCAGACTCGTCGACGGCTTCTTCGAGAGACATGCCGTCGGTCGTGGAGTCAGATGCTTCAAACAGCGCTTGTTCGGTGATGTGCTGCGCCTGGAACTGCGCGATCAGGTAGGAAGCGCCACCGTCGGGAACCACGTAGCGCTGACCGCCACGCGTCTGCACCGACATATTCTGGAATTCGAATCGAAGGACCGCAAAATCCTCTGGGCGAATCAGCTCAACCGGTGCCACGGCCAGCCGCAGTGCTGCCGAAGATCGACCAACGTCTCCCGACGCTCTGATGAACAGGTTGTCTCCCGCAGATGCCGGTGGGCGTCGTTTTCCGTAGCGCAGCGCCAGCGGTGTGGGCTCAGCGAGCGCCACTGGGCGCACGATGAGGTCCGGATCGTCGGGGTGCAACATCGTCTCGAGCAGGTCGAGTGTGCACTCAACCGATTCGAGCTTGTCGCCAGAAGCCGTGAGACAAAACGTGGCGCCGTCGTCCTGCGCCTTCCCCACCTTTATGGAGAAGTCGTCGGTACGAAGCCAGCCGGCCCCCTTGAGGTATCCCGACGCCACCGCGGCGTGTCCACCCGAACAGCTGATCGTCACCGCGTACCGAGGATCGCCCAGCGCGATTTCAAAGTGCTCGCTACCGATCGACGAACAACATTCTGCTGGTCGAACCGAAACGGCGTGTCGTCGAGAGTCAGTGCATTCCGCGCACACGGCAAATGCACGCCGGGATCTGAGGGGCGCCCGACCAGCACGACCTGGCGCCGCAGTCTCGACGAGGATGCGATCAAACGCGTTCGGCGACGCGTGGATCGCCCACTCCGGACCGTCGTGGAGGCGCGGCGAGATCTGCCAGTCAGCGTCCGTTCGCTCGACCGACAACAGGCTACGACGACGGGTCGGTTTCGCGAATAAGCTCGGTGTTGCGGGCGACAATACACGAAGCGAGATGTTGTCGCCGCGAACATCAATTCCACTTGTACGCACGTGTACAATGTTGCGGCCGGTGAGCCGCAGCGTCCAATCCGGCGAAAATGACACGCGGGCGCTGCCGGCAACCTCGACGATGGGTGACAACGAGTTCAGTCCCACACGCGCGCTGAAGGCCGAGTTCGTTACCAGGGCGCGACGACCCATGAGCCAGGCTTCGAACGGAGCCTCGACATCGAAACCCAGTCTGGATCGGAATCGCATCGTCCACCCCGAGAGTCCCGGAGTGAGTCGCGCCGAAAAGTCGGCCGTCAGGTCGGTTCCGGGGAAAGACGCACCGGCAAGTGAGACAACAACGTCTTTGTCCGCGCGACTGACCGTGACGCGCGAAGGCCCGTCGAAGTCCGCGCCGTCGACAACCCACCTCTCCTTGCCTCGCATCCAGAACGCGATACGGTTGGATTCGGTTACCATCCGGAACGAGCCGAGCACCGTTGAGCCGACCGGCTTCAGTAATGGTGCCGTCGAGGCGACGCCAAGTACCCCCAGCATCTCGCGACGGGTCAGCGAGAAGATTGGGTTTTCCAGGTATTCTTCAGCGTTTGCGGGCTGCGAAACTGCGGGCAGAACGCGTGCGCGAAGGGCGGCCAGGTTAAGGCGCTTCTTCTGCAACCTTTATCCTCCCGTGCGCTCGAAACTACCGGGCCAACACGTGGTGGGTGTGTGGAGAGAGCTTTCGGGGCAGTCTTATCGCAAGACTCCAGGAGGGCTTCTCAAACGACTCCAGGAAGGCTTCGCGGAAGACTCCAAGAAGGTAAGCGGAAAACAACTTCCTTATGTGTCATTTCTGAGGTGCAGCGCCCACAGCGACTTCAGCCGAGTCTGTAGCCATTTCCTGTTCGAGCAGCCCAGGAACCTGCTCGCAGGGCCACGCGCCTTCCGCCAGGCGCTCATAATCGGCGGTTTCGAAGGCCTCAACGCGTCTGGCCATGCACGTCGGGTCAGATGCCTCGCCCCGAAGCGCATGCCCGGAACGCTGCGCAGGGCAGAGAGCTTGCTGCCAGCTCCGGACACGAGCGAATACTTCGGTTCACCTGATTCATCGCCGACGATGACCTGAAGCCAATGATCGCCCCCCGTGTCCCACCCGAAATCGCACGAGTTTCCCTTCTCGGTCGCACGCGGTACGTTGCCGCTGGGCACAACCGGGTCAGTTCCAACCAGCGGAGACGTCAACATGCGCCTGTCCCCTCAAACGCGTCTGGACCTCGCGAAGATCACGACGATCACCGTCGCATATGTCCTGTTTAGCTGCTTCCTCGCCGTCTACGATCGCGTTATGCTCGAACCCATCGTGCAGGGTAGATGGCCTGAAAACTACAGCTTCCGGACTAACCTACTGCTTCACACTTTTGCCGGCCTCGTCGCAGGTACACTCGGCGGATACGCCATGGTGCTGCTGAACAAGACCATATTCCGCCGAAACTCGCTGGGTATCGCCCTGCTCAAAGGAGCCGGGGCATTCCTGCTAGTCTATGCGACGGTAACGGTAGCCGTTTCGGTGGCGGTCGGACTGGCCTTCGCGCGGGGACTACCAATTGCGGAAGTATTCGCGACTGCGATCAAGAACGCCACGGCGCCGACGCAGTGGATCTTCTTGATCGTATGGGGAAGCGTTGCGCTCCTGACGCTCTTCCTGCTTCAGGTGTACGACAAATTCGGCCCGGGCGTGCTGCGGAAGTTTCTACTTGGCCAATACTTTCACCCAAAAGAAGAGAGTCGTGTGTTCATGTTCCTCGACATGAGGTCGTCTACAAGCATCGCTGAGCAGATCGGCACGGCGGCATACTTCGCCCTGCTTCGCGACTGCTATGCGCTAATGACAAAGCCCATCGTTGAAAGCAGGGGCGAAATCAATCAATACATTGGCGACGAAGTCGTGATTTCGTGGCAGACTTCAGGTGGGCTCGCGGATGCCAGATTCCTGCGCTGCTTCTTCGAGATCCAACGCACCATCCACGAAGCCGCGCAAACGTTTCGGGATCAGTATGGACTGACGCCGGAGTTCAAGGCAGGCATCCATGCGGGTCAAGTTGTTGCCGGAGAGATCGGCGAGATAAAGAAAGACATCGTGTACTCGGGTGACGTTCTAAACGCGACTGCTCGAATTCAGGACCTGTGCAACAACTACCAGGTCGATCTACTCGCCTCCTCGGAGGCGCTCAGCCAGCTAGGCGATCCTGAGATGTTCAACTGTGAACGAATTGGTCTAATCGAACTCCGCGGAAAAGAGGAGCGAATCGAACTATTCGCCGTCAGGGCCGAACTTGCACCCGATCACAACTAAGCCGGCTCCGGCATCCACAGGGTCATTGTGTTGACTTCGTGCCCCTGGAGCTTGAGGTAGTAGAAGAGCTGCCCCTTGTGTTGTCCCAGGTGCCAGATCATTTCGTAGATGTGCTGGAACAGGGTGAGCTCCGGTCCGCCCCAGGGGGCTGCGAACGTGCCTGAAATGAGGTTCTCTTCTCCAGCCTGTTGAATACACGCAATTGCTAGTGCACGATCCGCGGCGAGCAGCTCGATAGCCTCGCCCACACTCTTGACGGACGGCATTTTCTCAGCTGGTGGCATCATTTCTTCCGGCGGCATATCTGCCATTGACATCCCCTCGGGCATTCCCCAGTCGCCGGTAACAAAGCCGCGTACCGTTGTCCCGCACGCCTCGGTGCAGTGCTTCATCAGCTGGCCGGTAGTCATCCAGTTCGACCCGGTCTCTGGCTTCCATGCAAGTTTATCTTCCTCGACGAGGCGAAAGAGCTTCTCCGTTACGGAGTACATGTCTTGTGCCGCCTGCGTGAGAATCGCTGTAAGTGTCATTGCTCTGCAGTCTAGGTTTCTGATCAGTGTTGCTCCAGGTCACGATACAATTCAGGATGTGTAGCGAAATAAGCGCGATCCAGCGTCCCCACTTTGCATGTCACGGTTTCTGTCACCCAGTGCGTGGCGTAGGCACGTCGCCAACGACTTGACGTGTTTGCATGGGATGTGTGCAGCGCGTGCGAATGATGTACTACAACCCCACCCTGCCTGACCCGTGCGAGCGACTCACGTGATAGATCGATGTCAGCTGCCGCGGGTTGCAAGTTGTACTTCTCGCCCGCTGTCTCATGGTGATCCAGTACTGGAAGGCGGTGCGATCCATCGATGTAGCGAAGGCATCCGTTTTCGGCATCGACATCATCAAGTGCTATCCATGCCGTGACGACCTCGTCCCCTGGAGAACAGCGGAAGTACGCGTTGTCCTGGTGGTAAGGCTTCGCTGACCCGACGCGGGGCGGCTTCAGGAAGATTTGATCAGACACCATAAAGACCGGCGCCCCGACGATCGCCCGCAGGAGCGATCGGAGCTTGCGACTGAGTGCAAATCGACCAAAGACTGGGTCCTTCAGGAACGGCGTCATGACCTTCCGCGGCATCCGGTTGCCCTGCGCATCAAGATCGACATCCGCGTCGTCGCCCTCTTTACCTTCCAGCTCTGCGCGCGCCACGTCCATGGCCAAGCGCTTTACGGCCGCGACCTCATCGTGCGTAAAGACGTCGTTCACGACAACCCAGCCTCGCTCCCAGTAGTCTCCGGACGGGTGCCGGCCTCCTGCCGGTCCGGTTCCGGTAACTTCAACACTCCCTTCGATCATGACAATTCGGATCAGCCTGGATACCCAATTTAATCCTTCGGATCGTCACGAACATGTCCGGCCTGGGCGTCGCGGGACTAGTTGCAGATGTGCCCGTCTTCGTTGCTGGAGAACGTATTTCCCGACTCAGAAAGTGTTGCTCCGGGCCTGACAAAGATGCCGCACCCGGCATTATCGCTGATGAAGCTGTTCTCCACCTCCATGGTCCCGGCTTTGACTAAGAGACCAGCCTTTTCGTTGCAGCAGTAGACGTAGTTGCTTCCGGCATTCTGAATGACTGCGTGCGAGATGATGTTGTTCAGGCTGTTTGTCTCTGTGTGAATGCCGCGCCAGTAGCCTTGGAGATTCTCAAGCCCGCGGAAGGCAATCTGCGCACTTGAAGTCCCGACAGCTTTCAGGTAGCCGTTGTCGTACACACCCAGTCCTGCGTTCTCACGGAACACAATCTCGGCACCCTCTGCGATCGTTAGTCCCTCCTTGACATCGACAACCACTCCACCCTCGACCAAGTAGGGCACTGAGTTCGCCGGCCAGGTGACGGCTTCACTGATGTCCGAATTGTAGATGCCGACGTAGTTGACATCGTTGTTGGTGTACGTTGAACCCGCTCCGTCCAATTCGCCGGCCCGTTCGGCCGCGAGATACAGCGGCATGTTCCCATGCGTCTCGATTGTGTTGGCCGCGTAGGTGAGCTGTGCGTCTTTGCTCGCGTACAGACCGTATTCCTCACCGTTTGAGATTTCGCTGTTTGCAATCGAGAAACGACCATCCTTCACAAAGACCGAAGCGACGATGTTGCAGCAGTAGACGTAGTTCGCGCCGGCGTCAGATATCATGGCGTACGAAAACCGGTTGTTCAGCGAGTTGGTCTCGAGGTGGATGCCTCGCCAGTAACCCCGCACATTCGATTTACCGTAGAGCTTGACCGGGTTTGCAGCGGTCCCATCCAGTGAAAGCGACCCGTTGTCGTAGACGCCAATCCCACCGTTCTCCTCGAACGCGATTTCGACGCCCTCCTGCACGGTCATAGCCTCGGTCACGTCAACTACGTTCCCTTCCACGAGGTACGGAACGTCGTTCGCAGCGATCGTCGTAGCCTGGTTTACCGTTGTCTCCGCAATCTCGATATAGTCTTCGTCGTTGCCAGCGTAGCTCGATCCAGCCCCATCCATCCCTGCGGCGACTTCGAACGTCGTGGAGACCGGCGCCATCGCATTATCTGTAATAGTGTTGGCCACAAAGCTGACCAGGTCCAGGTCGTTGCGCATCACGAGTCCGAACTCACCACTCTGCGTAATTGTGCTGTTCTCCAGCGTCAGTCGGCCGCGTTTCGCAAACAGTGCGGCCTTGTCGTTGCAACAGTAGACATAGTTTGAACCGGCGTTCTTTATCTGGACGTGCTTCAAGACAGCGTCACTTTCTGTGTGTATGCCGCGCCAGTAGCCCCTGACATTATTCGTACCTCGGAGAATGATGGGCTCCGAAGCCGTTCCGACGGCATTCAGTGAACCGGTGTCGTAAACGCCCAGACCACTGTTGGCTTCGAACGCGATAACGACGCCGGGATTTATGGTCAGTGTTGCGGTAATGTCAACTACACAGTTGCTGGGAACGAAATAGTCGACGTCGCCAGCCTTTTTCGTGAGTGTCGTGTCGTCACTGATGTCACATGCCAACTCAGTTGCTGTGGTATCCACAATGGATCCGTCGTCGCGGAGCCACTTCTGGGTGTTGCCGGCACCCGTGTGACCGACAGCGATCTCCAACTCGTTGGCGTTGACCATTGTCATAGTGGCGTCGTAGTAGTTGTTGTCGCTACCCAACTCGGAGTAGTTGAAAATGCCGGATGCTCCCGGCGTAATCGCACTCCATTTCACGGCGCCATTGCTAAACCCGCTGCCAGCTCGATCCGTGATCGTCCCGGCGGAACCGGTGACACGAACCTTCATGAAGTCGTTGCTCGGGTTGTTGCTCTCGACTCGAATCCAGTCGCCCGCCACGTCGCTGATGTTTGGCGTGCCGTCATCGTCACCGTCATCGTCGCTGAGGCCGAGTGCATCGCAGCCAAACGAAGCAACGCTACAGAACAGCAGTACGGTCAGTACGCGGTTCAGGCTGCCGAACCGGCGATTCGCATAACCTGAGTTTCCCTTGATAGACGGATTTGACATGGCGAACTATTGCTTCGATGATGCAGAAAAACGACCCACATCACCCTATGCACAGTTTGCCCTCCATTACTGTCACGGCTGAAGAACGTCCAAACCGCCACGAGACCGCGATTTACCGGCTCAGGGCTGCTCAGCATCCGCGACAACCGCATCGACGAGGTCGCTGAAGATCTTTTTGTGTACGGGATAGATTCCGTACCAGTACGCGGCGCCCCAGAAGCCGGTAGGTTCGAACTGCGCCGTCTGAACAAGGCGCGTCCCGGCGTTTTCCGGCACCGCCTCCCACTGTAGCCATGCGTGACCAGGCACTTTCATCTCGGCACGCAGTCGCAGCAACTCCGGTGGTCGCACCTCTTCGACGCGCCAGAAGTCGATCGCCTCTCCAGCGTCAACGTCGGTTGGATGCCGTCTTCCCCGCCGCAAACCGGGCCCCCCGAGCAGTCCGTCGAGCGCCCCTCGCAGACGCCAGGCCCAGTTCCATGCGAGCCACCCCTTCTCGCCACCGAGGCTCGCGAAACTCTGGTAGACCCGCTCAGGGGGTGCGTTGACGAAGCGACGCCTCACCTCGCTGACGACGCCTTCTTTGTCCACGATCTCATACGGCTCGGCGTCGCCAAGCGCACCCGACCAACGCGTCTCGACAAGGGAGGCCGCGGTCTTCTCAAGCGCCAACGAGACAGCCTGGCGGTACGGAATAGGACGGATCGCGGGAAAGAACTGGCGAGCCAACGAGACATCGCCGGCGATGGGCTGGACGATACCCTCAACCAGCGGAATCGCCAGGGAATTCGGAATCGGCGTTACGAATCCAACCCACCGCGCTGCCAGCGCCGGCGCAAGCACCGGCACGGGGACGATTAAGCGAGATAGTCCTCGCACCTCCGCGTAGCCTTCCATCATTTGCCTGAACGTCATCGGTTCGTCCACCCCGATATCGAAGACCCGATCCTCAAAGTCTGGTCCCATCGCCGCGACGAGGTAGGCAAGGACGTCGCGAATGGCAATCGGCCTTACGTCGTTCATGATCCACTTCGGCGCGATCATCGCCGGAAGGCGTTCTGTCAGGTATCGCACCATCTCGAACGAGGCCGACCCAGAACCGATAATGGGCCCCGCCCGCAGCTCCGTAGTCGGCAAGCCTTCCCGCAGTATCTCGCCAACCTCCGCGCGGCTGTGCAGATGCTCCGAAGAATCTGGTACACCTCCCTCCGGCAGAATGCCGCCCAGGTACACAACGCGTCGCAGGGACTGTCCCTTCGAGACAAAATTCTGCGCGGCACGCCGATCGAGCTCGGCAAAATCAGCACCAGCGTACATTGAATGCACGAGGTAATAAGCTGCGTCTACGGACTGGAGCGGAAGGGTAAGCGTCTCCGGGTCCTGCAGCTCACCAGTGAAAATGCTCACGCGATCAGCCCAATCGCGACTCAACACCTTATTCCGGTCCCTGACAAGAACGGACACTTCGTGCCCCTCTTCGAGGAGCCGCGCCACCAGGCGGCCGCCAATATAACCTGTAGCGCCTGTTACGAGAACTTTCATCTGTCGGGCCCCTGCCGGTGCAGTCGCGAATCGGACTCGCAAGTCAGGTACGGACCTGCAAGCCCTACCGTTAGCTTATCAAGAAAAGGCCGGTGAGCAGTCAATGAGTTTCAGGTCTGTTTTTTTCGCAGCATCCGTTTTGCAGTTGGCCGGTTGCGAGCCAGTTGTCGACGCCCCCTTCAATCCCTCCGCGCCGATTAAGGTTGCAGAAGAAAACGCCGGGACGTTGCGGGATACCGGGTGTGGAAAGCCTCTGTCGCGACGGATCAACTACCGGTTTTCGGATTCAGGTACCAGGAGGGCGCCACCGCTTCCCGGAAGCTGTTCCGCTACCGGTCGAGCTCCCCGATGTTGACGGTACGCAGCAGCTTGTTGGATACGAAAACATCCGGCGCTTCAGGGAGTTTTTTCATAGTCACAAAATATTTGCACATTTGTGCAACAATGCATAGATTGTCTAGTAACACAGTCTGAAATGGCCCAAAACACTGCAATATCGTCCGTTTGTCGCCCTGAGCTGGATGCGCAACTCGACCCCGGGTTTTTCAAGGCGCTCTGCGACCCGGTTCGCCTGGCGCTGGTTGCGAGGCTCGCCGGATCACCGACGCCATTGACTGTTACCGACGCGTCTTCGTGTTGCGGAACGCACTTTTCCGGCGTCTCCCGGCACCTCGCGATTCTGAAGAACGCCGGCCTGGTCGAAGCCGAGAAACGGGGACGTGAAGTCTACTACAGCCTCAAAACGAAGGACCTGTCGCAAACGCTGCGTCAGTTGGCTGATGCGCTGGACGAATGCGCCAATTGCTGCGTGGACAATACCTGCGCGTAACACCTCGAGGCAGTCTCCAGGAGTGCTGCCCACGCCTAAACAGAAGAACAATGAGCAATACAACGGTCCGCGAACGCGTGTCAGCTTCATACGCGCGCGCTATCACGAAGCGCAAATCCAAAGACGCCGGCGACTCCAGCGGCGCTTGCTGCAAACCATCGTGCTGTGGCGGCGACCAAAGCGCATCGGTGCGCGATACTGATTTGCAGGCTGACGCCTTTTCGCCGGAGAGCCTCGGCTACGCAACGGAACTCACGGCGCACCCAGACGTCGCCACCCAGTCAATGGGTTGCGGCAACCCCCTGGCGTTTGCCGAAGTCGCAGCCGGACAAACCGTGGTAGATCTCGGCTCCGGTGCTGGCTTCGATCTATTGATCGCGCGCGATCACGTAGGTGCAACCGGCCATGTCATCGGCATCGACATGACGGACGCCATGATTGCCACGGCGAGAGAGAACATCCGAAAAGCCGGATACAACAACGTCGAAGTTCGAAAGGGCATCATCGAGCAGATGCCGGTCGAATCAGGAACGGTTGATTGGGTCATCTCGAACTGTGTAATCAACCTCTCTCCAGACAAAGAGGCGGTCTTCAACGAAATTGCGCGCGTGCTGAAGCCGGGCGGTCGATTCAGCATATCAGACATCGTTGCTGAGAAGCTGCCCGACTGGCTGCGGGCTAGCGCGGAGGCATACGATGCATGCCTCGCAGGCACGGTTTCAGAGCACGACTATTTGTCTGGGCTTCGCGCGGCCGGTCTTGATGCGCACGAGGTGGACGAGAGAATCGTGTACTCGAAGACCCAGCTACGCGCGCTCGCCGGCGATCCGAGCGTAAGTGACTTCCTCGATCTGTCCGATCGCTCCGAGGAGTTCGTCGACAACGCTTTGGAGGAGCTCGAGGGCACGGTCTGGAGCGCACGGTTCAGGGGCATCAAACCGTCGCGCTAAAGCCCCTTTCACGATTCGGCGCAAACGGTTACATTGCAGGTACGGTCGTGCGGAGGCGGATGTGCACCCCAATTAGTCAGTCTCCAAACCGGTCCGGACAATGCTTCAGTTCTTATCTCGCTCAGTCGTCGCCACCGTTCTCGCGACGACGGTATCGTTCGCGTTCGCGCCAGCGTGCGCACACGCCCAGTCTGCGCAGGAATTGGTCCCGCAACGGATTCTCCAGGGGTTCTACGGCTCGGGCGTAGCGCTCTCGGGTGACGTGGCCATCATTACAGGAGCGCCGGTCACGCGTCATCCGAACAACACGGAAATCAGTGCGCCCGAGGTCCTCCGTTTCAACGGTACCGACTGGCAGTTCGATGAGAACATCTTCTCCAATGATCCGGTCTACTGGAACGACTTGAGCACGAACGTTGTCCTGGTGGACAGCCTGGTTGCGATCGGTGCGCCGGCGACAGCGCGCGGTGCAGCGATGTTCTTCCAGTACGACGGTGCCGTTTGGCAGGAAGAGGGACCCGTCCAGTCGCCGTCTCCGACGACACTTCGCAATCACGTCGGCTACTTCGTCGCAATGTCTGAGGACGTCCTTGTGCTGGGAGACAACGACGATTGGGACGGCTTCAGCACACGCCAATACGCTTTCGTCTATCGCCGGTCGGGCACCACTTGGGCATTTGAAGATTCGTTGACCATCGGCAACGTGAATGACGACCTTGGTTTTGGCGTTTCGGTTGCTACGGCGGGTGACATCGTTGTTGTCGGTGCACCGTTTTATTCGGTCGCTCCGCCGCCAGTAACTCGTGAGGGCGCCGCCTACGTGTTTGAGTACAATGGCACCGCCTGGGAGCAAACACAAATGCTCGACCCGGGACCACACCGGATCCCGGATATGCGATTTGGGCAGACCGTACTGACGGACGGCAACACTATCGTAGTTGGGGCGGTGCGCGACAGTGTTGACGGGTTGCCGCATGCAGGCGCAGCCTATGTATTCAGAAAAGACGGCGCGAACTGGACGCTTCGTCAACGGCTCTCCGCCAGCGACCCCGCGGCGTACGCGAACTTCAGCATCTCGGGAGCGCTATCGGAAAACTATCTGCTGCTCGGAGCACCTGCTGACGTGCGTTTCCCCAACACCGGTGGCGCGGCTTACTTCTTCCGGTTCGACGGAAACAACTGGGTACAGCGCTCTCGCGCGGTACATCCTGATCCCACCGAGAACGACCGGTTTGGGCAGGCCGTCGCAATGGACGGAGGATGGGCGCTCGTCGGTGCGCCCGGTCGGTTTCACGGGCAGTGGCGTGCTGGATCAGCATACATCTTCCCGATCGGTGAGCTGGTGTCAAATGACGAGCCGCGATATGAACCTACGCAACCGTTAGTCCTGCAGCCCGCGTACCCGAATCCGTTCGCCGGCGCTGTTCGCACGAGCGTGCATGTTGCCAATCCGGGCCACCTCCGAATTGATGTCTACGATGTGCTCGGAAGACAAATTGCAAGCATCGCTGAAGGGTACTTCCCCGCCGGGACACATGAGTTTGAGTGGCGCCCCGCTCGCGCGCCCGCTGGTGTCTACACGCTAAGAGCGACCACACCTCGCGCTAGCGCCACAACAACCGCGGTCCGCGCCAAATGACACGCCGCATACTCACGACTTACTCGTCACCCTCTACCTCGTCGCCTATGTCCGCCATCTCATGCTGCATCAACTCCTTAACGATCCGGTCCATGCCGTAGATCTCGGCTAGCGCCTCGCGCATGCCGCGGACGTCGACGCCGACAGACCGGGCAACCTCCGTCTGGTATATAAACGCTGACGGGAGCGACTCGATGTTTCCATCGAAGATGAGCCCGATTACCTCCAGGTCACTGTTAAGCATTGGAGAACCGGAATTTCCTCCGATGATGTCGTTCGTCGCAACGAGGTTCAATGGAACGGAGCGATCAAACGTAGACGGTGCATTCAGCCAGCGTTCAGGTAGTTCCCACTCGCCGGTACCATCAGGATCAAGGTGGTTGGCGGCGTATCGATCATACAAACCGTAGAACGTGGTGAATGGAGGCGCCATAGTGCCGTTATAGTCATAACCACCTACGACTCCATCCGCGATGCGTAGCGAGAAAGTCGCGTCGGGGGGCCGAGAGGTACCGTAGATCTCGAACCGCGCACGTCCATGGCGTGCGTTCAACTCCTGTTCTTGCGCTCCGAGTCCCGCCAGGGCGCTCTGTGCATTCTGGCGCCGCTCCATAAACGGAGAGATCAGCTGAATTGCCGGATCCTCCATTGTGAGTGCATCGGAGCCGATCGCGTCAGCCGCCTTGACCGAAGTCGTCAGCGCCGATCTCGTAACGATGTCTTCAACGACTTCATCCACGGTGCGGCCACCCAGCATCTGCACCACGCCCGGATCGTCTTTGCCAATATTCGCAACAATATCATTGATGCGCGCCGTCATGAAACGACGATCCAGCGCGGGGTCCTGGTCGATATTCGACAGCTGCTGAACAACCTGATCCGTGTCAGCACTGCCGGACTCCTTGGCACGGAGATAGTCGTAGGCTACCAGCGCACGCGCAACGGTTGCAGACGCTAGCGAACTCGCCGGCTGCATGGCGAGGAAGGCACTGAACTCGGCCGCATACTCACGCTTCTCTTCCTGAATTCGACCCAGCTCGTCGATGATATCGAAGTATGGAGCGGGCATTTCAGGAGATGCCGTATCGGCAAAGCGTCGCTCGAGGTCTGCCAGGAATTGTCTCTCCGTATCGGCGCGTTTCGCCATGATCACGGGATTGTTCAGACCCTTTACCCGGCCCTTGTAGAGCTTCTGCGAGTTACGGAGCCCGAAGATCTGATTCAGGAAAGCCGGCGATGGGTTCTCTTCATAAACCGCCATCATCGCGGCAATGCGGCTATCGAGGAGCGATACTATCGCCTTCTCTTGCACATCGCGACGATACTCGAGCTGCGCGACCGTCTCGAGGCGAAGCGTTGACCCAGGGTTGCCAACAACGAATACGGCATCACCCTCATCCGCGCCCTCGGCGCTCCAGGCGAAATAGTGTTCCGGCTCGTACGGTTTGTCGTCTACGTATACACGCAAGAAGGACATGTCAAGCGCGTATCGCGGGTACGTGAAGTTGTCGGTGTCACCGCCGAAGTAGCCGAGTTGCAATTCGGGGGCCATGACGAGTCGAACGTCATCGAAGCGCCGAAACGTGTAAGCCGAATACTTGCCGCCATTGTACAGGTTGATTACCTGCACGACGACACCGGCTTCTTCACCGCCGGCAGTATCCGTGATGCGCGCCGAAATCTCGGCGATCGTTTCCTGCCTCGCGGCGGCCTTTTCGGCATCTGTTTCCCCTGCTTCTACCGCAGCGTACACCTCGTCGGTGACATCCTCGAGCGCGATCAGCTGGTCAACGTACAGTCCCGGTACTTGACGTTCCGCCTCAAGCGAGCCTGACGTGAAGCCGTTCTCGAGAAGCCGTTCGCCGGGGGCACTCACCTGTTGCACTGATCCTCGCGCGCAGTGATGGTTGGTCATAACCAACCCATACGGCGAAACGAAAGAAGCGGTACAATTGGGTAGACGCAGTGCGCCGAGCCGGGCTTTCTCAAACCACGCCTCGTCGGGCGACAAACCGTACGTATCCTGCAGGTGATCAACCGGCGGATAGTCGAACGTCCACATCTTCCCATTGTCGTAACGTCCGGCCTTGACTTCAGAGACATCGATCTCCTGGGCCGCACCATTGCCAACGGTCGCAAATGCAATCAACGCCGCCGCAACGGCGACAAGTACGTAGCGATACTTCATCGTTCTTCTCCTGCAAGTTTGGGTGCAATGTGCAAGAATGGGATCGTTTCGTCAATTGAGGCCATGTGAAGACGGCGTATGCAGCGACGAGCCACGGGATTCCCCCACGGGTTCATCCGGGCGCACCCGGCGGACAATCTCCCGGCCCATCGACAGACACCGCATTCTGCCAAAAAATCGTTTGCGATTGCAGGCAGGCACCCGGTATTTGCACCGCAGATTCAACGTTCAAATCTAGATCGCAGTGCATGGCGACCACCAGACCTGACAAGGCTAGACCAGCGGCGACGCGCCGGCGCGCGACGCCGCGCCTGCTCCGCCGCTATTTCATCACGGGTGTCGTCACGATCCTGCCAATCTGGTTGGTTTGGGTGGTCTTCAGCTTCGTATTCGGGCTGCTGTCCGACGTAAGCGAACCATGGGTCACCCCCATCCTGCAGAACCTCGCGCGCGCCTCTCCAAATCTCCTCGGCTGGTTGGACGAACCAGCCGTCATGACCCTCGTCGCGACGCTTGGAACGGTACTGCTGCTGATCTTTGTCGGTGCGTTCACGCGTCGGGTCGTCGGCCAGCGGTCGTTGGCGTGGTTTGAGTCACTGATCTCGCGCATCCCACTGGTCAACACCGTGTACGGATCCACGCGTCAACTGCTGGACCTCCTGCAGACGAAGCCAGGCACGACGCAGCGCGTTGTGCTGATAGACTTCCCACACCGGGACATGAAGAGCGTGGGACTCGTAACTCGAACGCTCAAAGAAGAGAAGTCTGGCCGAGAAATCGCCGCGGTGTACGTCCCGACAACGCCCAACCCGACATCCGGCTACCTTGAGCTCGTACCGGTGGAACAACTGACGCCAACCGAGTGGACCGTTGACGAGGCGATGGCCTTCATCATCTCGGGCGGAGCGGTCAGCCGGGAGGAAGTGCCTTTTGAGTGACGATCGGCTCGATCAGCTACTGGACTCGATCCGCGCGTGCACTGTTTGTGCACCGCAACTCGCGCACGGTCCGCGACCGGTTCTCTTCGCCGGTGCCCAAGCGCGTATCGCCATTATTGGGCAAGCTCCTGGAAGTAGAGTGCACGAATCCGGCATCGCCTGGGACGACAAGAGTGGAGAGCGACTCCGCGCGTGGTTGGGCGTAAATGCGGAGGAGTTCTACGACGCCAACCAGTTTGCAATCATTCCCATGGGGTTCTGCTATCCCGGGCGAGGCAAGTCAGGAGATCTGCCACCGCGACCCGAATGCGCTCCGCTCTGGCACGACTCTCTTTTTGCGCTTCTTCCGCAGGTGCAATTGCAGTTGCTCGTTGGCAAGTACGCGCAGACGGCGTATCTGGGCGGTGCGGCGAAACGAACGTTGACCGAGACCGTCCGCTCCTGGCAAGACTTTGCACCCGCAACTTTCCCGTTACCGCACCCGAGTCCGCGCAACAACATCTGGCTGCGCAAGAACGCCTGGTTCGAACGCGAGCTTGTCCCCGAGCTTCAGCGCGTCGTCAGGGCGTGCCTATCCAGATCTTCGGAAGACACGGCCGAATGAAGGCTCCGAGCGCGCATTCGTATCTTTGCGGCTCCAATTTCTTGAACGCCAACTGCAGTTATGAGTCTGACGAGTGCTTTTCGCGCGGCCATTCTCGACCTCGATGGAGTCGTCGTTGACACCGAGGCGTTGCACCTTGAGGCAACCCGGATTGTTTTTTCGAAGTGTGACCTCAACCTCCCCCCTGGTGGCGCGGCCGCGTACGTCGGCCGCACGGACCGTGACATATTCACCGAGGCACTCGAATCGTCTGGGCGGTCTGACCTTGACCTCGATGCACTACTGTTGGAGAAGAACCGCGCCTACGGAGATATCGCGGATCAGATGGAGCCGGTGGATGGCGTCGTCTCGTTTATCCGATCTGTCAAATCCGCCAACCTGCAGCTCGCTCTCGCAACGTCGTCGGTACGCGTAAATCAGTCTCGAGCGTTCGAACTCCTCGGGCTGGAGAAGTACTTTGACACGGTAGTCACTGCTGACGACGTCTCGCGTACGAAGCCCGACCCCGAACCCTACCGCCTTGCTGTCACGCGCCTTGGCGTGCCTGCGGCTTCGTGCTTTGTCGTGGAGGACTCCTTCAACGGAGTCAAGTCCGCGCGCGCAGCCGGCTGTCATGTGATCGGACTCACGACATCATTTGATGGTGCAGAACTACAAGCGGCTGGCGCCCACGCCGCGTTCGGCGACTACACAGCCCTCGCAAACTACCTGAACATCCCATACAAGACGTGACCCTTTCGACAGTCATCGGACTCGCCGCGGGTGCATTTACAACCGTCGCCTTTATCCCGCAGGTCATCAAGACCTACCGGTCGCAGTCTTCTGAAGATCTCTCGCTTGGCATGTTCGGCCTCATGGTGACGGGCGTCGTTTTCTGGCTGGCATACGGCTTGATGACGCGCGACGTGCCGATCATCCTCGCGAATGTGGTCACCCTATCACTCCAGCTCGCGGTGCTGGCGATGATGATAAACCACCGTCGGAAGCGACCGGGAATGTGACCGGCGCCAGGGTTGTCAAATGGGCAACTCCCAGAACCCGGCCCTGATCGTCAGACTCTCCACGCGATGAACCACTTCTTTCGGCGACCCGAGGACACTGTCGGTGCGCTACTTGTGGCGGCATTCGTAGTGCTCGGCTCGATACCGCTCGCGACGCCGGCGTTTGCCTGCTCGTGTATCGCGCCGGGAAACCCATACGAGGAATTACAACGGAGCGACCTCGTGTTCGTTGGTCGCGTACTGAACATCGAACACATCGATTTCGGTGCCGGAGGCCATTTTCGTGGCGAGATTCGTGTACGCTTCGAAAGTATCCGAACATTCGGTAACGGCGACAAATCGTCACGAGTGACTGTTAGGACGGCGACCAGCAGCGCTGCCTGCGGCTTTCGTTTCGAGCGCGAAAAGCACTACATCGTCTACGCCAACGAATATGATGGCGTCTTGTCGACAAACATCTGTACACGCACAGCCCGGCTGCGTGACGCTGACGAAGATCTTGAGGCGTTCAACGCCGAAGACCTGAAGTCACACGTCGACGACTCACCTCGCTGCGGCGGGATCACCGGGGCAGCTGCCATTCAGAGCGCACTGCTGGTCGTGGGGTTCGCGCTCCTGCAACGGCGCAGGAGGGAGGACTTATATTTGTTCGCATGTCGCGAAAACGACGATCCCTCCCGTTCCTGGCAGCGCTAGTCGCGCTGGGTAGCATTAGCAGCACCTGCGTTTGGGCTCAGAGCGCCCCTGGCTTTTCCGCTGGACTGGGAATCGGATACGACCGCGTCTACCTTCCGGATGGACTCGAGATCGACGGGGGCACCACGGGGAAACGCACACAGAAGAGCGGCGGGGCCGTCAGCATCGCGGCCGCGTGGTCACCACATACTCTGGGCAGCCTCTTCGTGGCTGCCGACGGAGCCTCGGTGAGCAGAGGCGTCTTCTCCACCGTGACCGCCGCCCAACTCGATCTTGGGGCCCGAATTCATGTACCTGTCGGACCAGCATCCGTCGCGCCATTTGCGATTGTGGCAGTTTCAACGCGTGCACTCGTAACAAGCGACAACAGATCTATCTCGCCTGCAAGCCGCAAGTTTGAGTTTACCGGCCGCGGCTTGACCTGGGGCGCCGGGCTCCACAACTACTTCCAGCGGACCATGGCACTGACGGTCCAGTTGACCGCCACACACGGCAGTTACAATTCGCTGCGTACCACAATATCGTCGGACGAAGGCCCGGACGATGAATCCAGCTCTCGCGTAGATCGACCGGCGACGTCAATTCGATTGGGCGTAGGACTGACCTACTTCTTTTCGAGATGAGTAGTTCAGCAGACGACTCCAACGTGGTGTTCTTGAATGGATTGGGTGTCACCATCCGCGCGGCCCTTGAGGGAGACGCACCCGAGTTGGTGCGGCATTTCAATGCCTGCGGGGGTGAGTCGACATTCCTCTCTTTTGGGTCAGGCGAGTATTACCGGACGGAGGTTGAGGAAGCCGAACGGATTCAGGCCAGTTCGGCTGAGAACAACCACTTGTACTTGACGGCATGGGTCGGAGGCGCGCTCGTGGCGACGCTCGCCGTGTGGGCGCCCACCCGAGCACGTTTGCGGCACGTCGGCGAGTTTGGCGTCGCTGTGCGCAAGGAATTCTGGGGACACGGCCTCGGGCCGGAGCTACTTCGCCGGATGCTCGATTGGGCGCGATCCGGAGCCCTGCAAAAGGTGTCGCTCAAGGTCAGATCAGACAACACGCGAGCAATCGAGATGTACCAACAGCTCGGATTTGTGGTTGAGGGTACACTCAGGAATGAGATAAAGCTCAACGACGGCTACCGCGACGTGCTGCTGATGAGTATCCTCTTCCCAAGCACCACCTAAAGACTAGCACCGCTATGACATCGCGTCCATTCCGGTTCCTGGCAGTCGCTGCCGCTGCGATCTTCTTGACTGGCTGCGCCAACAACGGGCAATTGCGAGCTCAGGACGCACCACCCCCGGAGGCAACTGAGATTTGGGAGCCCGAGCCCGCGGTCGTTGCGGCGCCACCAGACGCCCCACCATCTGACGCCGTTGTGCTGTTTGATGGGAGTAGTCTGGACGCCTGGAGCAACGCGAAGGGGGAACGCGCCGGCTGGAGCATTACGGGCGGCGCGATGACGGTTACCCGGGGTTCGGGCGCTATCAAGACGAGAGACTCGTTTGGTGACGTACAGCTTCATATCGAGTGGCGCACGCCAAAGGAGGTCGCTGGTGATGGCCAGGGCCGGGGCAACAGCGGCGTTTTTCTGATGGAGCGCTACGAGGTGCAGGTGCTCGATTCGTACAACAACCGAACCTATTCGAATGGGCAGGCCGGCTCGGTGTACAAACAGCACATCCCGCTCGTCAACGCCTCGCGTGCCCCGGGTGAGTGGCAGTCTTACGATATCGTCTTCATCGCCCCTCGATTCCGAGCCGATGGAGAACTTGAGGCGCCCGGACGGTTAACCGTGTTTCACAACGGCGTTCTCATTCAGAACAACGTCGAACTACAGGGACCAACTGTGTATCGCGGCGAGCCGAAATACGAGATGCACGCGTCGCGATTGCCACTGATGCTACAGGATCACGGAAACCCCGTCAGCTACCGCAACGTCTGGGTGCGCGAACTCTAGCGCGTCCTAAGACTGGGCAACGTCCGTATTCGTGCTGCCGGTGCGTAGTACGACAAATCCGATCACTCCTGAAATAACCGACGCCACCAGGATGCCGATCTTGGCGCCATCGAGCAGGGCCGCGTCATCGAAAGCGAGGTTGGCAATGAAGAGCGACATTGTGAATCCGATGCCGCAAAGGAAGCTCACCGCGTAGACCTGCCGCCAGCTCACTCCGAGCGGCAGTTGCGCAATGCCAAGGCGAACAGCCAGCCACGCGAACAGCGTGACGCCAATCTGTTTTCCGAAGAACAGGCCGACGATGATCCCGAGTGTGACCGGGCTTCCCAGGCCCGCTCCGCCACCTCCAAGCGCCACGCCGGCGTTGGCGAGCGCAAAGACCGGCATGATGAAGAAGGCGACCCATCCGTGGAGCGCATGCTCCATCCTGTGTAGCGGCGTATCGAGTTTTTCAGCGGCGTCCTCGATCGCGTGGAGGGCGTCCATCTGACTTGAGGTTGGATTCACGCGTCCGGGCTCGAGCCCAGTGGAGAATTGGTCCAGCAGAGCGCGACCACGCTCAACAAAACTCTGCCCGTCGATGACCCGACGGGCGGGAATCGTGAGCGCCAGCAGCACACCCGCGATTGTGGCGTGTACGCCAGATTTCAGGAACGCAATCCACAAGAGCAAGCCGAGGACAACGTAAACAGACGTCCGGCGCACCCCAAACCTATTGACGAGTATCAGCGCGAGGAGCACAACTCCGCCCATCACGAGAAAGCCGACTTTGACCTTCGCTGTGTAGAATAGTGCGATCACCAGCACTGCGCCAAGGTCGTCAACGATGGCAAGAGCTGTGAGGAAGACCTTAAGCGCAAGAGGCGCTCGCTTTCCTAGCAGCGCCAGCACGCCAAGCGCAAACGCAATGTCGGTTGCCATCGGGATCCCCCATCCCGAGATTCCAGCCCCGCCCCAGTTGACGGCGGCGTACAGCAGCGCCGGCACGACCATGCCTCCAACCGCTGCGGCGAGCGCGAGCGCGGCATTCTTTGGCGACGAGAGTTCCCCCGTAAGAATCTCTCGCTTGATCTCCAGCCCGACGACGAAGAAGAAGATGGCCATGAGCCCGTCGTTGATCCACAGCAACAACGGTTTCGAGATCTCAAACTCACCCATTCCGACGGTCGTGATCGTACTCCAGAGTGCGAAATACTGATCAGCATACGGGGAGTTGGCCCAGACGAGCGCGACCACCGCGCAGATCAACAGCAGAATTCCGCCCGCCGCTTCAAGACGGATGAACTGTTGAAACGGCCGCACGACAGGGTTTGCTGATAGCGGATTACTCGACGAAGCCATTGTCTTGACGGGATGATTATCGAATGTTGGTGGCTATTCGCTTCTGAAGCGGCGGCGTTCAGCGTTGCGGAGCAGTCTTCTGATTTCCTCAGTGCCGGGGCACGCAGCGAATTCCGCGTCAAACCCGGGCCGCTGAACGATTTGTGAGATGGCCGAGAGCGCTCTCAGGTGCATGGTTCGTTGATCCTGCGTACTGACTAGCGCAAAGATGATACGAACTGGCTTGTCTTCTCCGGGAATGTCTATGCCCGATCGGCTGCGCGCCATGAGGAAAGCAAACTTGCCGAAGCCCTCGACGAGAACATGCGGAATTGCCAGACCCGGTACAACAACGCTGCTACGAGCGGCTTCTCGCTCAGCAAAGTGCGCCGCGAGTTCGCTTGGGTTCACGCCGATCGACCCGGCAAGTCCGGATGCCGCAAGCTGAAAAAACTCTTCGAGGCTGGTTCCTTCGTCAAGCTCGAGAATCGGCGCCGTCTCGAGTAGCTCATCGAAGCGATCTCGCACGGTCTGCGCAGCCGGCGCCGCCTCTGCGTTTGCCACAACGACTGAGTCACCAGGTAACAGGTTCAGTTTGTCGTGAAAGGCGTGCACTTCGTCGCCTCGCAGAAGTACCAGGGGAAGCGCAGCAGAATGGGAGGCCACAAAATCCGCCGCGGGTATCGCCCCGTCGACCTCCACGGCCGCGACGTTGGCCGGGTTGTGCTGCACTACGTGGTCCCATTCCACCAGGTCAACTTCATCGCCAAACAGTGTCGCGGCACCCAGCGCGCGCATCATCGAACTGACGCCGCTGCCCGGGGAACTACCAAGCACGATGATCTCTGGAATCATGAAACCTGTCCGCGCAAGTTGGGCGGTCAGCGCGTTCACCTCCGGGTTCGGAGTCATTAGGACCGCTGCTCTTGCACTTGCCGCGCCGGCTTCGTCGAGAACGCCTTCTTCCAGCGCATTTCCATGGACAGCCGGGAGTCCGGCGGCCTCCGCGGCATCGCAATGCTCGGGGTTCGTGTCAACTATCGCCACCTCTTGACCTTTTGCAAGCTGCGCCGCGAGCGTCAGTGCAACTGGACCACCTCCCACGATGACCACACCCGTGCGTTCATCCTTCGAACGCACCAGTTCGCCGCGGCGACGCAACCAGTCGGTGCCCCACTTCAGAAACACCGGCACGGTGGCCGTGGTGAAGATGGCCATGAATACGAGGATCGAGAATATCTCTGCGGTAATCAGGCCCATCGTGAGACCGATCTGGGCAATGATAATCTCCACCGCTCCGCGGCCGTTCATTCCCGCGCCCACTGTCAGCCCTTCACGCCATCCGTGCCCGGACGGAAGGTAGAAAAGGGCGGTGCCCGCAATCTTACCGACTGTTGCCAGGCCGACCACTAGCACGAGCAGCTCGAGATCGCTGCGGAACACATCGAGCGAGACCGCGAAGCCGGCAGTCACGAAGAAGATTGGGGCCAGGAAGCCAATTGACGCATCGCGAACGACCGACATCAGTTCGTGAGCCCTTGACCGACCAAAGACGCCCTCGCGGAGAAATAGCCCGGCAACGAACGCTCCGAGGATGCCGTGCATTCCGGCAAGGTGTGCCATCTCGGCGAATACAAGCGCGACGATCAGTACGAGCATGAATGTCGATGTTCGCGCGAACGTCTTTGAAGTTCGGATGCCTCGACCGAGTAGCGGTAACACCTTCAGCCCGACGAATCCAGCAACAACAAAGAAAGCGATTGCCTTGGCGACGACGATGAGTAGACCGACGGCGTCCAGTGACCCGGCCTCGGCGACTCCGAGCACAGCAGCGAAGATGACGAGCGATACGGTATCAGCGATTAGCGCTCCCGCCATCATCACGTGTGCGATGCGCGTATCAAGCAGCTGCAAATCCACCAGGATTCGCGACTTGGTGGCGAGCGAAGTCACTCCGGCTGCAACACCGACAAATATCGCGGCGAGTACGCTGCCCCCGGCCGCGATGACAACGAAATAGCAAAGGACAAAGGGCGTGACGAAGCCGCCGACGGCCGCAAGAAACCCGGCCTTTGAGGCTTTGCCCAGCTCGCGCGGGTCGATCTCCATCCCGATGTAGACCATCATCAGAATGATACCCACCTCTGCAAGCACGCCGAGCGCCTCACTTCCCTCTAGCCAGCCGAGCAGCGGCGGGCCAAGGACGATACCTGCGAGCAGTTCACCCAGTACGGTGGGGTATCCGAAGCGCGAGGCGACTCTGCCGGCCACCCATGCGACGATTAGGACGAGAAGCAGATTCAGAATCGACAGTTCCATGCGTTAGCGGGGATGAGGGCGACACGGGACTCAACGAAAGCGCCACGCGGGTATCGGTGGGCGCCAGAGGAACAGGAGGGTTGCAGAGAACGGTATGGGCTCCCGCCGGAGGAAATAATGTCTGGGCGGGCTCAGCAACCAACGATTAGTACTAGTGGCTACCGTTCATGCAATTTACACCGCTGAACCCAGCGTCGGCGAGCACAGCTGATGCCGAGCGATCGAATACTATGTGGGCCCGCGGGTTCTGCCATCGCTGCGTAGGACCGGCAGCCGCGCGACAGGTTCCCGTCGGGGGTTCGCCGTCAGTCGCTAAGGTCGGCCCAACGGGCGTACTCTTCAGCTAGGAGCGCGTGTCGGGCTGCGACCGGACGATCGACGCGGGACGAGATTCTGACGAGGTGGAAGGCGGCACGACCGCGCGCGAAAAGACCGACCTCATAGCCGGTCGGCACGGGAAAGCGAGCATCTCCCAGGGCTCCAATGTCGGAGTCAGCCAGTGCGGTGAATAGCGATTCTGCCTGTGCCACCCGGCCTTGCGCCTCCAGAAGTGCCGCCCGCGACAGGACCTCTCGCACCCAAACACCCGCGAAGTTCTGGTTCGCCTCCAGCGTCGACATCACCGAGTCGGCGCGCGCAGTCCATCTGTCGGCGGTCTCAAGCTCTCCGAGCTGCGTCAGTGTGTACGCGCGCAACGTGGCATGCCATGCCAACGACGTACCACGATAACGGTGGGTATCACTTCCCTCCAAGAACATGCGATCAGCGAAGTTATACGCCGCCAGCGCCAGGGTGTCGGCACGGGCGATGTTACCGGCGGCCAGCTCGCGATCGACGAGCGACTGTGCCATAAACGGAAAGTTGTTGCCTTCGGGTCGCCGGAGCTGCATCGCGACCGCTTCCCGCAACATGGACAGCACTTCCAAATCGCTTTCTGCCACCACGGCGCCATAATAGACCGCCTCCGCAAGTTTAGGGTGCGGTGCGTCATAGATCTGTCGCCTGATTGCCAACGTGCTCCGGTGGTGGTACCGGGTCTCGTCCAGCATTCCGAGAGACATGTATGTGTCGCCAAGAATGTGATGAAGGTCGGCCCGGATGTCGGGCTGATCGACAAATGTCGACTCGACCTCTGCGGCCGCTTCGGCCAGGACTGCGCGTATCGGGGTCTCGGGCCCTTTCGCCTCGCCCTCAACGTACCAACGTGTGTTTGGCGCCCGCAGTACACGTTCCAGGAATCCCGAAATAGCCTCTGCCCGTGCCGCGTTCTGCGTTGCCTCAACCGCAGCGTCTGTCGCCTTGTTGCGTTCTGCTGCCAGCCCGATCGTAAACAAAGTCGCAATCAACGCAATCGCCGCCAGCGCCATGGACCCTACAGCGACATGCATTCGATTGCGGCGGACGAACTTCGATAAGCGATACGACAACGTGTCGGGTTGCGCCGCCACGGGCTGACCCGCCAGGAACCGCCTGAGGTCATCCGCAAACGCGGCCGCCGAACTGTAGCGCCGATGCGGCTCTTTTGCAATCGCCCTCAGGACGACCTTGTCGAGGTCGCCGCGCACCCGCCTGGCGCTCGCTGGATCCGAGATGATCGACGAGGGCGCGACGGGCATATAGCTTGCAACTATCCGTTCGGCCTCAGACGCCGTCAACTCATTGATATCATAGGCCCGTGTACCCACAAGAACCTGATACAAGACAAGCCCTAAAGAGTACACATCCGTCGCAGTTGTTATCGGCGCGCCGAGCAATTGCTCCGGGGCGGCGTACGCCGGGGTAAGCGGACGATTGCCACCTCCCGTCAGCATGTCATCTCCAGCTTCCATCAGCTTCGCGATTCCAAAGTCGAGGAGCTTAGCCCTGGGCGGCTCCGACGATGAGTCAATCAGCACGTGGGCCGGCTTCAGATCGCGGTGCACGACGAGGTTCTGATGTGCATAAGCGACGGCATCACACGCCTGAAGGAAGAGAGCTATTCTTTCGTCGACGGTGCAATCTCGGTTCTCGCAGTATCTCGTAATGGGTTCACCGCGTACGATTTCCATGGCTAGCCAGGGCAATCCCTCACCGGTGTGACCGCCGTCCAGGAATTGTGCAACGCCCGGATGGTGCAGGCCAGCGAGCACTGCACGCTCTCTCAGAAACCGCTCGCCAAAGTCAACCGCAAACCCGGGGTGAACGACCTTCACGGCAGCGTGCTGATCGAAACTATCGTCATCACGAACCGCCTCGTAGACCACACCCATCCCACCGGAACCGAGCCTTCGAATGGGTTTCCACGGTCCGATTCGCTCAGGTGTCACAACCGTTGTCGCAATCTCGATCTCAGACGAATCGGCAATCCCGACGGCCACACCCGAGAACGGAGACCGCAATGCGTCGTTCTTGTCTGCGTCCTCTGCTGCGGCAATCAACTCGACCGCCGCCTCAGCTACGGACAGGTCAACCGAGCCGTTCGGAAGCCGGCACAGGTGGTCGATGAGTGCTCGGCGCTCCTCCTGCGGAACCTCAAGGGCGCTGGCAACAACGTCGGCGATACGTCCCCAGTTGGAGTACATGTCTGCCGCCTCTTCTTTCATTGCTACCGCGTTCGGTTCCGGTTGAACACCCGTCACTCTACAACTGAATACCGCGAACGGCATCCAATTTGGGTCACCAACGGCTCACTCCGCTGACAACTGCTGGTACAGCCACGCACGCGCAACCGTCCACCGCCGTTTGATCGTGGCAGGAGACAATCCCAGGGCTTCCCCTGTTTGCTCCGTCGTCAGCCCTGCGAAGTACCGGAGCTCAGCAACGCGGGCCGCCTCCTCGTCGAATTGCTCCAGGCGGCCAAGCGCCTCGTGTACCGTGAGCACCTCTAGCGGATCCAACTGCGTGGCGTTCCCGACTGCGTTCTCGGCCCGTTCAAGCGAGACAGGACGCAAGGAGCCACCGCGTTTCTGGGCCGACTGTGATCGCGCGTAGTCCACGATCACGTCGCGCATTACACGCGAAACCACGCGATAGAAATGACCTCGATCTGCGAATTTCAGGCCATCGTTTCGCGACGCGGCGCCAGCCATTTTTGCGTACGCCTCATGTACAACGGCCGTGGTATTGATGGTATCGCCAGCTCCCAGTCGCCGCCGCTGCCCCCGGGCAATCTGTCGCAACTCGCCGTAGATACGGCCAACCAACTCACCAAAGGCGTTGTCATCGCCTCCACGCGCCCGATCCAGGAGCAGGGTTACTTCGGCACTCGCAGGCATGCAGTCAATTGCGGGTAATCTGACTTGTATCTAACGAAAAAAACCGAGCTTGTTGCGCCCTATTCCAGGGATTCGGCAAGGTCCCTCGCCGACGTAGTGGCTGCGTGTTCGGGACCGTAGGCCTCGATCAAGATCGGAAGGGCGTGGTCAAGCAGTTGTCTTGCCTCCGAGTTGAGGCTGCGAGCCTTCTTGAGTCGGGCTAACTCGACCTCGGCCTCCGCGGTGTCACGATGATCTGGCCCTAGCGCCGCAACCTGTATCGCAACCGCATCCGAGAGGAGCGCGTCTGCCTCAACGAGATCGCCGAGCGCCACCAGCACCGAGCCCAAAGACTGCTGCGCGGCAGCTATGTCGGTGTGGCCAGCAGGAAGCGCGCCGCGCCTGATCTGAAGGGCCTGCCGATAGAACTGCGCGGCCTCTCGGTAGCGCTCCAACACCCGATGCGCATGGCCCAGACCAGTGACCGGGTAGGAGACATCCACGTGATCGGGACCCAGCAAGTCGGTGCTGATGCGGACGGCCTCCTCCAGCAAGGGTATTGCTTCGCGGGCCCGCCCAATCGACCGGTACAGCGCCGCACGGTTGTTCAATATCGTCGCAATCATGCGATCGCTGTCGCCGACAGCAGATCGAAAAACAGTTAGCGCCTGAGCATACGTGCTGTCCGCCTGATCATATCGCTCGGTGCTGTGGTAAAGGTACGCAAGGTCATTCAGCGTGTAGCCCACCTCGATGTGCTCGGGCCCAAAACGAGCCATTCGGAAGGCGAGCGCCTCGCGGAGCATCGGCTCGGTTGCCTCCGTTTCTCCCAGGTAGTCCTTGACCCAGGCATGCATCTGCAGCGCGCCACCGAGAAACGGTGACCAGGGCTCCGGCTGGGATTTGATGGAATTGATCGAAAGGTTCAGCAGCGAGTCTGCCGACCCGTACTCACCAATATCATGCTTCAGTATCCCGAGCATGTATCGATAGTTGTTCTGACTGTTCGTCTCGTCGCGAGAGAGCGGATGCGGCAGCCGCTCCATTACAGTGAGCGCTTCCGTCAATGACTCCTCAGCGCTTTCATATCGCCCCGTTTGGAGCTGTACTCCCCCAAGCCCACCCAACGAAGGTGCAAGGTCTCGACCACCCTTACCTGGATATCGCCGATGCAGAGAGACGGCGCGCCTGAACATGCTGTCTGCCATTTCGAACCTGGACACCTGGATGTACAAGTTGCCCAGGTTTCGAAGCGCTTCTCCTGTTTCGGGTGACCCGACGCCATGTACTGCCTCCAGCTCAGCCAACGCAAGCGTCAGTTGCGAATCAGCTCTTGCATACTTGCCAAGCCCGAGGTAGGTAGTGCCGATCGTAAGTCGAACGTCAGCTGCGACCTCCGGCGTCTGGCCGAGCTCCGCTCCGACTCTGCTCGCGGCATCATCCAAAACGGCTTCGACTGTTACGTCGCGGTTGTCATCCTCGTACGGGTCTGCCGATGCGAGCATCTCCTGAATGAACTGCTTGGTGGCTTCGGCCTTTCTGGCCTCGGCTCGCGCAACGCCTGCCTGCCACATCGTCGCGGCAAGTCCACCCACCAACGCCAGTGTAAGCGCCACCACGGATGCCACACCGACGATGTGGCGTCCCACGAACTTTCTCACTCGGTAGCCGACCGTGTCGGGGCGCGCCAGCACCGGCAGTCCGTTGAGGTACCGTCGCAGGTCGTCTCCAAGCTGCAGCGCCGACGCATACCGTCGATCGGGCTCCTTTCTTAGCGCCTTTAGCAGAATCGTGTCCAGGTCCTCATCCAGGCGCGGCGCCACCACGCTGGGTCGCTTTGGCGCCACACTACAAACGACCCGCTCGATCGCGCTTGGCGTGCGACTCTCGATGGTGTAGGGACGCTCACCCGTAAGGAGCTCGTACAGCAGGACCCCAAGGGAATAGACATCAGTCGCGGCGTTCACCGCCTCTCCCCTCACCTGCTCCGGCGCGGCGTACTCAGGTGTCATAACCGCGTGACCAGTGACGGTGATTGCATCCGGCGCCCCGCCATCGTCCGACACCGCCGGGTCACCCTCAACGATGAGTTTGGCAATTCCGAAGTCCAGCAGCTTGGGCACGCCGTTAGCGTTGACGAGCACGTTAGACGGCTTCAGGTCTCGATGCACGACGAGGTTCTGATGGGCATACTGAACCGCGTCGCATATCGACAGAAAGAGCCCGATGCGTTTGCCGGTCGAAAGGTTGTTGTCAGTGCAGTAGTCTGTTACGGTGGCGCCGTCAACAAACTCCATCACGAGAAACGGCTCGCCATCCCCCGTGACGCCGCCGTCATACAGTCGCGCGATGTTCTCGTGCTGAAGTCGCGCCAGGACCCGCCGCTCCAGATCAAATCGCCTCCGGCGTTGATCGGGATAGAGACCCGGTCTCAGCAGCTTGATCGCGACCTCGCGGTCAAAAGCACCGTCACTTCGCGAAGCCGCATAGACGACACCCATGCCCCCAGCACCAAGCCTACGCAGCACCTTCCAGTTTCCGATGTGGTCAGGCGGCGGCTCGTCGTCAGAATCCGCTGAGAGGTCGTCCTGCAGCGCATCGATCTCGAGAGCGGCGAAAGGAGGTTTGACCGCGTCGCGATCATCAGCTGACTCCCAGGCGGCGACCATGGCTTCGACCTCACGAAGCAGATCCGGATCAGCGTTGCCGGCCGAATCGACACAGACCCGCTCCAGAAACTGCGCGCGCTCCGGCCCCGTCAGGCTAACTGCCTCTGGCACAATGTCGCGAACGCGATTCCAGGCCGATTTGTCCATGCCGCAGGATACCACCAACCGCATTCCCCATCAATTCAACCCGCGACGGATGATCCTCCGTCGAGCAGTTTCGCGGTTATTTAAGTGTACACACCCGCACGCTTCTCCAGGAAGCGAGTTTCTCACCTCGACGGTAAGACGACCATGAAAACGCACGTGGGCACCATTATCCTGGCAGCACTCATCATCCTCGGGACGACAGCCCGTTCGTCGGAAGGCCAAACCGGCCCCGAAGTGCCCGAGATGGCTTCACTCGACTCCCAAATCGAGTCATTCATGAACAAGTGGAGCGTGCCCGGCGGCGCGGTTGCCGTCAGCTATCAGGGCCGACTCGTCTATGCGCGAGGTTTCGGCTACGCCGATGTCGAAAACCAGATCCCAGTTCAGCCGACGAGCACCTTCCGGATTGCAAGCGTCTCAAAGTCTGTGACCGGGATCGCCGTCGCCAAACTGATCGACGACGGATTGCTTTCGAAAGACGCTATTGTCTTCGGATCCTCCGGCATCTTGACGGGCGCGCGATACGATACGCTCGCCGACCCACGCATGACTGACATCACCGTTGGTGACCTCCTACACCACGTAGCGGGGCTCGGGAATCTTGGCTCAGGACGCGACCCGGTCTTTGCCGACCTCGAGGTCGAGGCGGCAGCGGGATTTGGTCTGCCCCACTCACCAGAGGACAAGATCGAGTACTACATCAAGAGTCGCTTCCTGAACAGCAATCCTGGGGATGTGTACGTGTACTCCAACCTTGGATACCTCATTCTTGGCCGGGTAGTCGAAGCGGTGACCGGGATGTCGTACGCTGATTACTGTGAGACGGCGCTGTTCGAGCCGCTTGGTATTTCCACCTTCAAGATGGGTCACTCGCTACTGGAGAACCGTCACCCTCACGAAGTCAAGTACTACGAGTATCCGGGTGCTCCAACGACGACGAGTGTATATGGCACGGGCGAGCAGGTCCCCTGGAGCTACGGAGGCATGAATGTCGAAACGTTCGACGCTCACGGCGGATGGACGGCAAGCCCAATCGACCTCGTCAAATTACTCAACGGAGCTGACGGTCTCGCGACCGCACCGGATATCATCTCTGCTGCGGCAGTTCAGACGATGACGGCCGCCCTACCCAACAGCTCGGGCTACGCCATGGGCTTTTCTGTCAACCAGTTCGGCAACTGGTGGCACGTCGGGTCTATTCCCGGCGGCACGGCTGAATGGGTGCGCGGGAACGGCGGCTTTAACTATGCGCTGTTGTTCAACTACCGACCGCAGGGCAACCAGAACGGCGCCTTCATCGGCGATATGGATGGCATCTTCTGGAACGCACGCTCGAGCTTTTCCGGCTGGCCGTCGCACGACCTGTTCAGCATGTTCACAAGCATTGACGGCGTGGCCACAGACGACTCCCGCCTGTCGATTTCTGTTTATCCGAACCCGACGGTCGACAACGTTCGGGTCGCGTTGGCGCAGACAGCCGGGAGAACGGCCTCGATCGCAGTTTTTGACCTACTGGGTCGGGTTGTGGCGGAACCCACTGAGGTCAGGGACGACGCCGTGACGATTGACCTGTCTCACGTGCCTGCCGGAATCTACTTCGTAAGAGCGACCGATGGAGACGCCGTGACCACCCAGAAACTCACCGTGACACACAAATAGAGCGCTCTGCACCGTATTCTTTGAGTGTGCGGAGCAGAATGTCGATATCCTCGTTTTGCCGACTAATACTCGTCGGCCGCGTCAAGTGAGAATTCGACTACTATTCCTGTGTGCCCTCGCGCTGGGCGCGGGCGTCCTGACATCTGCATCTGCGCAGACGTTGTATCCGGGAACGACCGGTGAAGCACTGCTCGACAGCCTCGCGGAGAACTACACCCCGTCGTCAATTCTGTCGTACGGACCTGCACGCGACACCCTCTTTCTACGCGTCGACAAGACGGAGAA
>JANQRN010000174.1 GCA_028284545.1 Rhodothermales bacterium
TTCAACGGTTCAAACGGCGATTTCGGCACCGGCACGGTCGTTCGTCGGTTATCTGTTGGTGCCCCGGGAGCCTGGCGTCGCGTGGCTCGGGAATCTCAACGTCTGTTCAAAAGATTTCTTGATCGAAACATTTCGCTGGCCAAAGATTGGCATTTGTTGATAACTGGTGAATATGTTGTCCGCCCGCGATTCGTGTCTGATATTCCGCGCCCGTCTCGAAAAACCGACTGAATTCTCCCGGATGACCGATATGACAAATGCAGAGTCAGACCACAGCGCGCGAGGCGCGGAACGGGCCTGGCTTGAGTGTCTTTCGATCATCCGCGACAACGTCAACGACCAGAGCTTCGCGACCTGGTTCGCCCCGCTGAAACCGATCTCTCTCGGCGAGGAGGGGGGCGAGATCCGACTGACGGTTCAGCTCCCCAGCCGCTTCTACTACGAGTGGCTTGAGGAGCACTTCTTCGACCTGTTGCGAAAGACGGTGACGAAGGTGCTCGGGCAGAGCGGGCGACTGTACTACGACATCGTCATCGAACAGGATGACCTGCAGCGCGGCGCCCCTGGCGCATCGATGCAGCTCCCGGCCCGGCCCGCGAACGAACCGGTACAGGGTAGCTCGACATCAGACGGTGCGGCTGTTCGCCCCACGACGCCATCAGACCCTTCGGGTGCCATCGAAGAACTTGTGGCCGGTGGGATGATCACCAACCCCTTCGTCATTCCCGGTGTTCGGCGAGCGCCCGTATCGACCAACCTGAATCCGAACTACACGTTCGAGAGGTTCATCGAGGGTGACTGCAACCGACTCGCTCGGAGCGCTTCGCTGGCCATTGCCCAGCAGCCCGGGAAGACGCAGTTCAACCCATTCCTGATCTATGGCGGGGTCGGCTTGGGGAAGACGCACCTTATCCAGGCGATCGGTAACTACGTGCGCGCCAACAACAAGGCGGAGTCGATCATGTATGTCTCGAGCGAGCGGTTCACGACCGAGTTCGTTCAGGCCATTCAGCACAACCGGGCTTCAGACTTCTCCATGTTTTACCGCTCGATTGACCTGCTCGTGATTGACGACGCGCAGTTCTTCGGTGGCAAGGAGAAGACGCAAGAAGAGTTCTTCCACATATTCAACGCGCTGCATCAATCGGGTAAGCAGATTGTGCTCTCGGCCGATCGCCCACCCCGCGATATCGAAGGGATCGAAGAGCGGTTGCTGTCCCGTTTCCAGTGGGGTCTTTCAGCGGATATGCAACCGCCCGATCTGGAGACTCGCATCGCCATCCTGCAGCGCAAGGCCGAAGACGATGGCATCGCGATCGACAAGGAGATCATCGAGTTCATCGGTCACAACATCAAGAGTAACATCCGCGAGCTTGAGGGTGCGCTCATTCGATTACTTGCATTCTCCACGCTGAACAAGCGGGACATCGATCTGGCGCTCGCCAAAGATGTGCTTCGTGACCTTATCAAGGACACGCAGGTGACCCTTTCGATCGATGAGATTCAGCAAGTAGTGTGCGAGTATTTTGACATCCCCGTTGACCTCGTTCGGGCCAAGACGCGCAAGCGTGAAGTAGTGCAGGCGCGTCAGATCGCGATGTACTTCTGCAAGGAGTTGACCCAGCATTCGCTGAAGACTATCGGTCTGCACTTCGGCGGCCGCGACCACTCGACGGTCATCCATGCCAACCAGAGCGTGCTCAACCAGATTGACACCGACACCAAGTACCGGCAGACGATTGACGAAATCCGCCACAAACTGGAGCTTCGTAGCCGATAAGCTGTTTTGTGGTGCCGGTACAGGGTCGTAACTTCCCTGCTGGTTCCCCGGCGTCCCGTTAGAGCTTGTTCGTTAACGACCTCGTCCGACACTACTCATTGACTTATCCGCCGTCTCACCATGAAGTTCACCGCTTCGAGTGCTGAGCTGCTCAAAGCCCTGACATCCGTTGGTGGCGCCGTGCCGAACAAGAGCACGATGCCGATTCTCGAGTGCATACTCTTCGAGAACACCAAGGAGGGCCTTCGCCTTAGTGCGACCGATCTGGAGATTTCGATTGTTCAGACTATCCCTGTCCGTTTTGAGACGAACGGCACGGCGAAAGACGCCCGCGTCGCGGTCCCGGCTAAGCGCCTCATGGATACGCTCCGTGCCTTGCCGGAGCTGCCCCTCGACTTCTCGGCAGACGAAGAGTTCAACGTGACACTGCGCACGGACCAGGGTGTGTACAAGATGGTTGGCCAGGACGGCGCCGACTACCCGTCCATGCCAACGATGAAAGGTGGGACGGAGATTGAGGCAACCGGCACGCTAATCAAACGTGCCGTTCAGAAGACTGGTTTTGCGGTCAGCAAGGATGCCCTGCGCCCGGCCATGATGGGCATCTTCTTTCAGATCCACGGCGCTCGTGGTCGCGCTGTCGCGACCGATGGCCACCGGCTCGTGAAGCTCACGCTCAATGGGCTTACGTCGAAGGACAACCTGGAGTTTGTCGTCCCGGAAAAGGCGATGGGGCTGGCCGGAAAGATTGCGGGCGATGAGAACTGCACGATCACCGTTGACGATTCGTACGTATCGTTCGAGTTTGGCTCCTCTCGGGTGCTCGCGCGTCAGATCGCTGAGACGTACCCCAACTACGAAGCCGTCATCCCGGCTGAGAACGACCGAAAGCTCACGGTTAACCGCAATTCCCTGCTCGCAGCCGTCAAGCGCGTTGGCCTGTACTCGTCAAGCATGACGCACCAGCTTCGGATGAACCTGCACGAGGATCGCGTCGAGGTCTCGGCAGAGGATATCGAACGGTCGAGTGAGGCTCACGAAAAGATTCTGGCGGAATATGAGGGTGAGCCGATGGAGATCGGTTTCAACGCAGTCTACCTGACAGAGGTGCTGAACAACGTTGACACCGACGACGTCATCTTCGAGTTCAGCTCACCGAATAGGGCCGGTGTGGTGACTCCTGGAGAACAGGCTGAGGGCGAGCAGATGCTGATGCTCATCATGCCCGTCATGCTGAATACGTACGCCTAGCGGTACGCGTCACATTCTCTATCAGCGCGCCCGAATTACAAGCCGCGTCGCTGATGACGGCCCATCCGTCTGTCCCGCGCCGCTGTTCGCGCGTCCGGCCGCCCGGAGGCGCAGTAAGTACCGACCACTGGCGAGCTCAGGGACGTCCAGCGTCTGATCAAGATGACCGGCGGGTCGCACACCAAGGTCAAACTCTCGTAGCAGACGACCGCTCATGTCGTACAGCGAAGCAGACACCGAACCAGACTTGTCCAAGTTTGCCTGGATCCGGATCGCGGTTGTAAAGGGGTTTGGCGACACCTGCAATGCGAACTCTGTCGGATCAGACGGGCCTTCCGTGCTCGTCCAGACGGAAACGTGTGGTGCGATCCCGCGGCGCTGAAAAATCTCGCGCAGTTGCGGCTCGTTAGCCCCACCGTTTAGCTCACGATCAGCAAAAATGATTGCACCTGAGGCTGTAGTTGCGGTGAAAACCTCCCCGCCTGTGAACACAAGACTCATCGCAACAAGCTCGTCGGCGGTCGCTGCTCCCAGCGCCTTTCGGACGTCCCACAGTGTGGATCCCCAGATCATCCCCCAGACATACGTGTTGTCGAAGGTCATCCATGACGTCTTGCACTTTCCATCCTCAAGGTGCTTGCGCGTGCACACGCCATACTTCAAGCGAGAAGAAGGCAGTCCGTAGTTCCAATTCCACACAGACGGATCGGTATCAAGCGTGCGAATCTCCGTCGCGTCTTCGGGGCCCTCACATTCGTGCCGCGGCGGACACCTGGTTGCCCAGTCTCCAAGCTCGGGCTGATCTGCGAAGGTCAGGGCGAAGTAGTCTGCGTACCCCTCTCCAAGGGCCCGACGCTGGATCGTTGAAAAAATATCCGGTGCAAACCCGAGGTACGTGAGGATAGCGTGTGTGTACTCGTGATAGAGTATCTCATCCTCGAGGGCGTTGTTGTTGAGAAACATGCCGCCCCAGCCAACTGATATCGTGTCGCCTCGGACCCGCGAGACCGCGTTCGTCTGATGCGTCACCACCGTCGCCTGAAACGTGGGCTCAATGCCCTGCTGCCCGAGCCAGAACTCGTGCGCGAAACGGTCAATGTGAACGTATGCGTTGACGTTGTCGAGTCGGCTACAGGTCGGCGGATTCAAGTCGCAATGGCCCGCGGTATTGACCATCGGTTCGTACACGAACTCGCCGGGACTGCTCTGTGGTGTAGGCAGACCACCGTGGTCTAGCGTGGCTGAGGTCACGCTGGCATACTTTCCGTCCAGTCGATCACCTTGCCCGTGCAGTCGATAAACTGGCTGAAGCACCGGTCCGCCGGCGCCCGGGTCTCGTAGGAACGCCGCTCCGGTCATCGTCACATACGAGTCGTCGTCGAGCGTTGGCGCGGTATGCCAGTCGTATTCTGTGGTCGGTGATTCAACTCGAGTCAGGCCGTGGCGCGATCCGTCGACCGAACTCAAAGCCAGTCCGGTGGCACGGTCAACGACTACGCTGGCTCCTGAGTCTCGCAGGTAGCGATCCACCAACCGCGGCGTGTCACCCGCAGCGTTGAGAACGGTGCTATGGTAGACAGCTGGAGCGGACGCCGTGCGAAGCGATGGACCCGCTATGGCAGCCGAGGCGGCTGGCGGGTCACCGAAGGCGAACGTTTGAGCCGCGTCTGGATCTCCCGTCACAATCAGCCTCGTCGCGCATGCAGGGTTGACGTCGACAACCGCGAGAGCGCCCGTTATGTCAACGGTCGGTTCGCTGCTCACAGGGCGATACCTGAATACGAAGTGCCCCCGTACCGCGACGAACCCGGCAACCCTGTATGTACCACTCAGATCAGCAACCCGCAGGTCGGCGAATGCGCGCGCAACTTGGGGGTCGACACAGTCGAACTCGGAAACGGCGACCGCGTCGCCGCCTCGCTCCGGTGCAACCATCGCAAGCATGGTCGCAAGCAGAATGGAGACGAAAGTCGGACGCAACATTGAAATGGAGACTGGCCAGCTTCAAT
>JANQRN010000187.1 GCA_028284545.1 Rhodothermales bacterium
CCTGCTGGTCGAACAAAGACGACGCGAAGGTAGTCCTCCAGCGACTGCGGCAGTCGGCCGACGAGGGGAGATGTGCCACCCCACTGCACAAAGTGCACAATGCGCCCCGTGCCGTGAACAGGCCAGTCCCCCCCGAGCCTGATCGCGAATTGTTTCTCGTGGCTGAGGGCGTTTTGAACGTGTCGGTCCCCGCCAAACCAGCCGTGGCCAAGGAACCCTTTCAGTTCGACCCAATTTTGTGTCCCGGGCACGCCAATCCACTCGTGGGCGGAGAGGCTGACTTCTGTGAGCGGCGCGGCATTCCCACTCACGAGCATTGATCCGAGAGAGAGATACTCGTACACCATCCCGACCGTCCGCTCCTTTCTCCCGGCACGAAGTGTGAGGTGCCCGGCGTGCAGTTCGCCATAGAACTGTTGCAGGAACAGCGTCGAGTGCGAAGAGGCGCGAGAGACGACGTCGAGGCCGGCCGACCACTTGAGCCTCCCGGCGGGCACAAAACTGGTTGCTGCGGTTAGTCGAACCGCTGCTGCCCGGTCATTTCGATCGACGACGCCAAACTGGTTTGACGTTAGCCAGAACGGGGCGTCCTCCGAGGTTGACGCCAGGAAAGACGCTTCGCCGCGCCAGTTCACGGCATGTGACTGCGCCAGGACAGGACTAAATGCGGTACCCACCGCAAGCGAGATCAAGGCCAACAGACAAATTCCCGCGGCGCTTGAGTGATTCAAGACCGTCCGCAGACCGACCATTCTCCAGCGATTACTCGGTAAGTAGATGTGCATGACCAATATACGCCCGACAGTGCGGAATCGACCGGTGATTCTAACTCGGTGACACGCTGCCGGCCGTGACGATCCGGCGATCATAGAGGTGACCCCGAGGATGGCACGGGCGCGTTCGCGTACATTGTCCGGTCCTTCTGGTCAAAGACGAGCCGCGATGCGCAACCGCCTGCTACTCTACCTGCTACCGTTTCTACTGCTTGCGATTCAGTCCTGCCGCCCCGAGCGTGCAGATCCGGATGCCGAGTGGATCCAACTTTTCAACGGCTCCGACCTTGCGGGCTGGACGGCGAAGATCAGTGGGTACGGCGTTGGCGAGAACTTCGGTGATACGTTCAGGGTCGTGGACCGCAAGATTCAGGTCGCATACGACAATTACGAATCGTTTGACGACCGATTCGGCCATCTCTTCTACGAGACCCCGTTCTCGAATTACCAACTTCGCGTCGAGTATCGTTTCATCGGCGAGCAGCTCGCCGATGGGCCAGGCTGGGCGTGGCGAAACAGTGGCATCATGGTCCACGGTCAGTCGCCCGAGACAATGGGTCGGGACCAGGACTTCCCCGTTTCCATCGAGGTTCAGTTGCTCGGGGGGCGCGACACTGGAGAACGATCAACCGCGAACCTCTGTACGCCGGGTACGCATGTGGTCATGGACGATGACCTGGTAACAACGCACTGCATAGACTCAGCGTCCGCCACATATCGCGGGGATCAGTGGGTAGCAGTTGAAGTAGAGGTCCGCGGTGGCGAGGTCATCACCCACTCCATCGACGGCGAATCTGTTCTGAGCTACAATCAGCCGCAGCTAGACTCGACAGACGTTGACGCGCAGGCGCTTCTCGCGGATGTACCGACGATGCTTACGGGTGGGACCATTTCGTTACAATCTGAAAGTCACCCCGTGGAGTTCCGCAAGGTCGAGCTCCGCGTGCTGGACGAGTGAGTTGATCGGACAGGCTAGGCCGTTCCGAAGCGTCGCGCGGCTCGCGCGCGCGCCTTCTCCGCTTCTACCTCGCGGTTCTTTGGCTGTGCCGCGGTCGTCAGGTTGTTGAGCAATTCGTGCGCGACAGCGCTGACCTGCTCCACCGCCCGTTCGAAGACTGCTTCGTTGGCCTTCGATGGTTTTGTAAAACCGCTGAGCTTACGCACAAACTGCAAGGCTGATGCCTCGATCTCCTCGTCTGTCGCCGGTGGATCAAAATTGAAGAGGGTCTTGATGTTTCGGCACATGTTCTCGGATAGGCTGGGGTTTGCGGTCCTGGTAGTGTAATACATTCTCGTAAACTGCGTAATCCTGTCAAACAAAGGTCAGAAACGCAGCAGATCGAATCAGGACGTGACCGACGAGCAGACCATGCAAAGTGTCAAGGATGGCGCCATCGCCTCCGCGGGTTTGCTGTTTGAGCGGCATCATCGTCGGGTCTACGCCTACTTCGTGAAGGTGACCCACGATCGCGGTTTGTCTGAAGACCTCGTTCAAGAGGTCTTCGTTCGCGTCATCCGCTACGCCCACACGTATCGGAGCGATCACGCGTTCCAGCCGTGGTTCTACCGAATAGCGCGCAACGTGCTCATGGACCACCACCGGAAGAAGAGGCCCGTCGCCGTCGCACCGGACGCGATCGTCGTCTCGGCCAACGACATTGATCCGGTTGAACAGGAAGAGGAGAGGAATCGCATACACCGCGCGATAGAATCGCTGTCTGAGAACTACCGGGAGATCGTCGAGCTGTCGCTCTTTGCGGACTTGAGCTATGCCGAGATTGCGGAGACACTCGGAATCAGCGAGAACAACGCGCGCGTCCGGTTCTTCAGGGCTGTGAATTCGCTGCGCAAGCACCTCGGGCCAGAACAATAAGATGATGAACTGTGAACAGGTACAAGGGCGATTGCTTGAGGTGATCAGGTCGGATGCCCCCGACGAGCTCCCGAGCGAATTGCGAGATCACATCTCAACTTGCGATGTGTGCAAGGAGCTGGTTGCTGATGCGACAATCATCCGAGACCAATTGCGCGTTGACTCGCCCCTGGTGCCCTCGGGTCGAATGCGCGAACGGTTCTACGCCGGCATCGAGCGGCAGAATAGCGATCACGTGGCTCGCCGGTTGCGTATTCCCGCTCTTGCGCGGATGGCGGCAGCGGTCGTCGTCATCTTCTCGATAGGTTACGCCTCGGCGTCTTTGCTACAGCGTGATTTGCCGCGTACGAACAACCGCGCCGCATCCATTTCAGGCGAGACCTCGGCCGAACGACTCGCGGCTATCTACGCAAGCATCGACGCGGCTGCTGGTGAATCTGATCTGGTCGATGCGCTGCTACACGCGCTGCGGTCTGATCCCAGCCCCAACGTACGTCTTGCGGCTGTCGAGGCGCTTGCACCTGCAGTAGCTGACACACGCGTAGCGACAACGATACAACAATCCGTCTTGCTGGACGACTCGCCAAGTGTGCAGGCCGCCGCCCTTCGTGTCCTGGCCGAGGGGAGTCCAACCCTGATTCGATCAACAGTCACAGAATACCTTGCCCGACGCGACGTGGAGCAGATGCTCCGCGATCGGGCAGAAGAACTTATCCGCACGGAAATATGAAACGCCTAATCCTTTCTGTCATTGTCGTTTGCGCAATAGTACTTGTAGCGCCCCGTGCCTTCGCGCAAGGGATAGAGTTGGAATTCGTCGATCAGTCGGGCCCGCTGGTTGTGGAAGCCGATGTTTACTGGGGAAACATCACGGTCGTTGGCGAACAGAGATCTGACGTGCGACTACGGGCGTCGTACACCGGATCGGACGATAGAACACGAGCTCTGGAGCGCCTTGCTGACCACGTCACCGTAAGCAGGGCTGGCGGCGTCGTGCGTCTGCGCGCCAGGCGACCGGGAGAAGGAGTGTTTGAGTCCGTCGACCTGGAACTCTCGGTGCCTGCTAGCGCGCGACTGCTACTTCGTGTTGAACGCGGTGGGGAGATCAGCGTGCGGGACATGGAGGACCTGGTCGAAGTGAACCATCGCAATGGCTCAGTTTCGCTGGAGGGGCTGCGCGGTCAGGCGGTCGTGAGTGCGACGAATGGGTCAATCTCAGCCTCCTTCGACGAGGTTGACGAGAACGGCAGCATGTCCTTCATCACCCTCAATGGGGGTATCGACCTTTCGTTTCCAACAGATTACCGCGCGAACGTGCGGCTTCGGTCGGAGCGCAACGGCTACGTATTTTCGGAGTTTGGTCTCGGCCAGACTGAATACCCGTATGGCGACGAGCCGGCCGTCACGGTGACCGAACGCCGATACAGTAAGCGGCCCATTTCGATTGTTTCGGAGATTGGCGGCGGCGGCCCGTGGTTGGTGGCGACGACCGAAAACGGTCCCATCAGGATTACACGTAGATGACTCATTCCTGAGTAACGGTTTGATGAGCCGGTTTACATTCAGATCGTACTGCCGCGATGACTACCGGGCCTGTATGGCGCTCTTCGACGCTAACTGCCCTGCGGCTTTTGCACCCAACGAACGGAAGGACTACGTGACGTTCCTCAACGACGACCCGGCGCACTACCGTGTGTGCGTCGCGGCCGACCGCGTGGTGGCTGCCTTTGGGGTTTCGGCAATTGGTGGCGACGAGTCTCGACTCAACTGGATTCTCGTAGATCCTTCAGCTCAGAGTACCGGGCTTGGGTCCATGATCATGGAGCGCGCAACTTCCGACGCTCGTCAGACGGGAGCTCAAACGCTGAACATCGCGGCCAGTCAGAAGTCCGAACACTTCTTCGCGAGGTTTGGGGCGACGACCATCGGTCGCATAACCGATGGCTGGGGAAAGGGCATGGATCGGGTGGATATGATACTCCTACTCGAGACATAGCTACCCCGACAGACTGATGCCGAAGGCAGCGGCGAGTGAAGGCGTTCGCGTCGGACTTCCAGTCCCGTTTCGTTTACATTGTCCGCCCGGTCAGTCTCGTTCCGACCGACAGAACACCCCGGTGGAGCGCAGTGCATTCTGGGCCCCCACGATTACTACAGCAGTCGCATATAGAGAGGCTTTACACATGCGGAAATGGGAGTACAGGCTTTTCGACTCGAAGTCGCTTGAGGGCGGGGGTACATTCAAGGGCAAGTCGCGCGAAACCGCCGAGGCGTTCCTGAACGCGTTGGGGGCGGATGGCTGGGAGATCGTATCCGTCAGCTTCCGCGAAATCAGCAGGGGCTTCGAGTTTTCGGGCCTGGCAAAAAGGGAAGTGCTCTCAGCCTAGCGCTAACCAATCCCGGAGTTCGGCAGACCTATCGTCGGATGAACGTCGACTGACCGAGCACACTGGATTCCTCAACAAGACGCGCGACGTAGGTGCCCGGCGCGAGTTTATCCAGCTTCAGGGTGGTTTGAAGCCCCGTCACTGGGGTCTCAAGGATGCGCTGCCCGAGGACGTTGTACACCACGACGCGTGCAAGCGGACGTTCGTGCGTCAACACCACTGTAATGTCTTCACTACTCGGATTCGGATACAGCTCCAGGGCGACATCCAGTTCGGGCGCCTCGGCGTCTTCTACTCCCGTCTGTGTTATTCGGCGAAAGGAGAAGCGGTCTATGTTGAATGGCCGAGCGATGAAGATGTAGACACGCATGATCTGCTCGCCGGCCTCGAGCTCCACGGTTGCCTTGACGGAATCTGTTGTCTGCCAGCTGTCGGTGTCAGGGACAGTAATGCTGCTCGAGTTTGCGTTCGGGAATTCGAACCGAAATCGACCGTTCCCGTCTAGCGAGGCAACTTCTGCGTTGATCTCGTAGATGCCTGCCTCCTGCACGTCGACAGTGTATTCGAGCCACTCGGCAGACTCGATATAGGCAACATGGAATCCTCCGTCATCGCGCGGTTCGATGTCGACGCCCTCATTCGGTCGGTAGGCACCGGGAATGTTCGCGGGCTCGGTGTCGTGATACGTGAGTCCTTCACCACCAACGTCATAATCTTCGGCCTCGATCGTGCCGGGGATTGGGAATGGCCCCGACCCAAAGCTCGACCTTGACGTCGGTTGCACAGCGACGCGTATCGGATATGAGTACTTTTTGGGGCCAGTGGAGAATTGCGACGTTACGCGGTAGTAGAACGTCCCGGCGAGGGTCGTCGTGGTGTCGTCGTACGAATTATGTGTCCCTGTCAGTGACGCGATCTCCACAAAATCGGACGCCTCCGATCGTCGCTCGACCGTCATGGTACCGTTAAAGGTCGTGCGGTTTGTCCACGACAGAGATACCAGTGTGTCTTTGGCGCTGATGGCCTCTAGCCGCGTCGGGCTATCCGGATAGACGTGGAGCAGAATGTCTCGGATATCATTCCACGTTCGCTGCGGTCGTTCATAGACTTCGAAGTCGCCGCCATCATCCCACGCCTGGAAGGGGATCCCATTCTTGACGGATTCCTCCACATATGTGGCGTAGTGCAGCATCCGCGAGTTGTAGTCGGCTTCTCGCACCGCACCAAATTCGCTGATGATGATCGGCATGTTGTTGTTGGCCGACCACGTGCTCACCTCGGTAAACGCCGCGGAGATTTGGGCGACGTCACTGGGCGTACCCCAGGTGCCGTCCGCGAGTCCGGCGAACTCCCAGGGGTCGTAGGAGTGGTAATAACCGATAAGGTAGTCGTCGTCTGGGATGGCCGCCGCCATGAGATTCGCGCTCGCTGAGTAGTCGTTCCCACAGTAGACGACAATGCGCGTCGGATTCGTCTGCCGGATAAGACCCAGCACCCGCTCGTTCATGTCGTCAACCTGAGCCTTGGTCATGCCGAAGGGCTCGTTGATGATTTCGAGCAGCAGCTTCTCCGACTTGTCCTTGAACCGGTCGGCAATCTGCACCCAGATACTGTCGAATCGAGCGCGTAGCGTCGGGTTGCTGTAGCCAGACTTTATCCAGTCGTCGTGGTGGGTGTTGAGGATGACGTAGAGTCCGCGGTCCAGCCCCCAGTCGACGACCTGCTCAACGCGATCCATGAATGCCGCGTCCACCGCGAAGGGTGAGGCGTCTGACGTGTGCTCGTCCCACCTGACCGGAATTCGAACGGTCGCAAACCCGGCGGTCACGTAGTCATCGAAATAGTGCTCTTGCGCGGGGCCGTTGTTCCAGCCGCCTTCAAACGGCGGCTCAAGCGTATTGCCCAGATTGATCCCGCGACCCATCTCAGCGACGGCCTGCTGCGGCGTTAGTTGCCCGTACACCGATTGGGTGAGTGGCACTGCTGATGCGGCGAACAGCACCAAAAACACTATGGTTTTTCTCAAATTCAATTTCCCTTGACGCCCGTCGGCAGCTGGCCCACGGCGCCCACGGCGGATTTGGTTGGAGCGGCCTCGAAGATACGCCCTGGGGCGCAAGAGGCTCCGGCCTTTCGAAGCATATAATCACGTTCAATACAGGTCTTTCTCATGGTAAGCAGGCGTTGCTCCCGTGAGGCGCTGACGCTCGCGATTTCGGCATTGGCCGTCGCGGCGTGCGGCTGTCAGCCGTTGTCTCCCGATGCGAACTTCTTTCGTCCGCTGGAGGGTACCTGGAGCACGGTCAAGGATGGGCTGTCGCTGACAGTTGTAATCAGCGAACTCGACACCGGCGGCTACGAGGAAACACAGTTCGTCGACGATGGGAATACCCTCACGACCGTAGCAACGTTCACGTACGATCGCCGGGGTGGCGTGTGGCGCCGGCTATTGACACTGCCTGATGGGGCGACCAGTGAGTTCGTTGGCGGTCTTGCCGACGACGGCACAATGGTCCTTGAGCAGGTTTCGTACAATGATCGCGAGTTTACGCCACCGCAGTCTCGCCTTGTGTACTCGCCGGTCAGCGAAGGCATGTTCACGCTCGACTGGCAGTCGCGAGCAGCTGATGACTCCTGGACCCCCCGATCGGTGCCGTTTGTCCATGAGCGTGTGAACCGCCCGGAACCGCCCGCAAACGAAGGCCGAATCGCCTTCATCTCCAATCGCGAGGGCAACTGGGAGGTCTACACGATGGCCCCAGATGGCACTGACATTCAGAATGTCTCCAACCACCCTTCGGGTGATCACCGACCCGCATGGATTGCAGCCGGTTCACGACTAGCCTTCAGGTCACAACGCGCGCGGGACGACGACGGATGGGATCGATGGGAAGTCGACATCGACGGCACAGACGCTAACCCGGTAGATCTGCCGAATCGCCTCAATAATCCGGATCTCGGTATGTTTCCAGAGGTGCATCCCTCGGGATCATATGTCGTGAACGCCGCAGAGCGCGATGGGCAACAAGACATCTACGTTTGGCGGTTTGACGGCGGCGGCGAACGCGTCGTAGCGCCTTCGCCCGGCCTCGACTACCGCCCGATCTTTTCGCCGGATGGCGACGACATTCTTTTCATCAGCGAGCGGGATGGCAACGCTGACATCTACGTCGTTGCCTTCGACGGAAGCAACCTGCGGCAGCTCACGACGACGCCCGGAATCGATAGGTACGCAAGGTGGTCGCCCGA
>JANQRN010000198.1 GCA_028284545.1 Rhodothermales bacterium
CCCGAGGCACCTTCGCCGATTACGACCACGACAATCGGAACTTTCAGGCGAGCCATCTCGAGCAGGTTGCGGGCGATGGCCTCAGCCTGCCCACGCTCTTCTGCCTCGAGTCCGGGAAACGCGCCGGGCGTGTCCAGAAGCGTAACGACGGGCTTGCCGAACTTCTCGGCAAGCTTCATCAGTCGAAGCGCCTTCCGGTAGCCCTCCGGATTAGGCATCCCGAAGCGCCGGCGCTTGCGGCTCATCGTATCCCGCCCTTTCTGGTGGCCCAGAATCATAACGGTGCGGTCGCGATAGCCATAATCGGTACCGGAAAACGTTCCGAACCCGCCAACAATCGCGGGGTCGTCGCGAAAGGAGCGGTCGCCAAACAGTTCCACAAAACCGTCGGTCAGCGCACCGATGTAGTCCGTCGTGTATGGTCGCAACTGGTGCCGAGCGATTTGAACCCGTTGCCACCGCGTCAGGTTGTGGTAGATAGACTGACGCAGCTCGTCGACCCGCTTCTCAAGTTCTGAGATTTGAGCTGACAGGTCGACCTCGGTAACGCCGGCGTCAACCGAGCGCATGCTCGCCAGACGCTCCTCGAGTTCTACGAGGGGGCGCTCAAAGTCGAGCAGGTACTGTTGCTGGTTCTTCATTGCCATACAAGGGGGCCGGCCTCGCGGACCGCATCATGGATCCCAAAGATAGGGACTTAAGGCCTACGATCCTGCCTTGCGCAACGACCTTCGAAGTATCGCCCAGTCGGCCGATGCCGACTGATTCATGGCATAGTAGCCGTAGGTGTGGTCGATTTCCGAGGTATCCCGATGGGCGTCCGCCTCGCCAACCACTGGAATGATACCCGGGCGGAGATTCCAATTAGGCGGCGGACGGTACAAGCAGTCACCGTCGAAACCGACGATAGCAAGTCGTCCGGAGAGCACTGCGGGGAGTTGTCTCACGATCGTCCGGGCGTTCTTCATGCGACGGTTGCCGAGCGCAGCGCCCAGCCAAACGAGCGGTGCAACCGCGATGCCCGCAATCGCCACGAGGACATCGAAAGTGCGGTGACTCCAGGGGCTGCGCCTGATCCCGAGTGCGACCTCGGCTTCCGGAAACTCAGCTAGCGACAGGTGGTCCACTGACGACTTGCTGATCACGAATGACTCGTTGGCATCGAGCATTCGAAAAGTCACCGGCAAGTCGCGTAGCTCCTGGATCCATCCGAAGATGTCCTGCCGCGTGTTCGACCCTGTCGCGAACACGACAGTGTCGGCTTCGGAGAGTCGGACGATGTCTCTGATCTGGCGCGTAGTACCGAGGCTGCGGACTGCGCTCGAATCCTGCGGGCTTTGAGGTTGCGCGATGTAGCCGACAATTTTGAACGGCGGCTTTGGGTGCCGCCGCAGTTGCGCGGCGACTCGGTTGGCCTCAGCCGTGTCACCAACAAGCACCGCGTCCTGCAGTCCCGATCTTGCTTCGACAAAGATGATCCGCCACAGGGTCATAAGGATGACAGACAGCGGCGCGCTGGCGAGGACGACGACTCGTGAATAGGCAATCGCCTTTACGAAGAAGGAGAGAGTTGCCACAAACAGAAGGCCTGCTGCTACACCGTAGGCAACAACGAGAAGCCGACGCAGCCGAGTCCTGCGATACCCGCCCATGGCGGCGACCGAAGCAACAGTGGGCGCCGCGTAGGAGGGTGCAATGGTCAGCAGCAAGTCATTCGGAATCTCGCCGAGTCGGAAGCGGGCGGCGAGCGCTACTACAACACAGACGATCGCAAAATCCGTGATCGCTGGCGCCAATCGCTTCACAAGTTTGGACAGCGCCGAGAGCGCCCCACGAATCAGGATTCCCAGACGAATACCGGAGCGGTACAGCAGTGAGTACTGACCGTCCAGGTGTTTTTCGGTGAACCTGAGCATCGCGCCGTAAAACAACCTTACATACTTGAGGTCGCCTTTCTTGGTGCTTTCGCCCTTATAGTGAATGATCTGCGTATCCGGCGTGTAGTTCAGCGTCCAGCCGGCAAGTTGGATGCGATAGCATAGGTCCAGGTCCTCTCCGTACATGAAGAATGCTTCGTCGAAGAGTAGGGTAGGGCGTGGGGGCTGACCAGGAGCGTTGTCGGCGCTGACTGCCTCGCTCCCAACACCGTCGGCAACACCGATAAGCGCGGCGCGACGGATCATCATGCATGACCCGCTCAATGCATCCACCTCCGTTGGTTCATCAACGGGCAGGTACGTCATGTTGTACCGCCCAAAGAGTGGCGAGCGGGGGAAGAGTTTGCTGAGTCCAAGAATGCGAGACAGCGCAACCCATGGAGTCGGGAATGCCCTGCGACTTTCCGGGGCGAAGGTGCCGTCAGGATTGAGGATCTTGCACCCGACCGCACCACATCGCGGATGTTCGTCGAGAAACGACACAAGTGTACGGAGCGAATCCTCCTGTACAATCGTGTCGGGGTTTAGGAGCAGTATGTACCGGCCCCGGGCGATCCTGATCGCCTGGTTGTTGGCCGCGCCAAACCCGACGTTGCTCTCGTTTGCGATCAGCGCGCACTCGGGGAATCTCTCGCCGACCATCTCGACCGATCCATCGGCTGAGTCGTTGTCGACGACGATGGTCTCGACCTCCAGTCCGCCGGACGCACGCGCGACTGACTCCAGCGCCTGCTCCAGCAGTTCACGCACGTTGTAGTTGACTATGACGACGGAGAGATCGAGCAGCTCGGTTGGGCGGTTGGTTGCAAGTTGACGAGAGTCCTGCGCGACTTGATGAGAGTCCTACATGACGTATCCTGAGCGCGGATGCAAGACCGCATCCAGCGAATGCCAGTTAACCAGTCCCGGTGGCGCCGCTGATGCGCGCGGAAGTTACACAGACGATTCGACTTGCTTTGCCGATAGTCGTTACCCAACTCGCGGGGATATCGATGGGTTTCATCGATACGATCATGGTGAGTCGCGGGCTGGGTCCGGAGGCGCTTGCAGCGGTTGCCCTGGGTAACGCCGTCTTCTTTGCGTCGATGATCTTCGGGATGGGCGTGATGAATGCTGTCAGTCCCATGGTCTCCCAGGCCTTCGGCGCGGGCGATCTTCCCCAGGTTGGCCGGGCGTTTCGACAGGGTCTCTGGCTGGCCGTGGCGATCGGCCTCCCGATTTTCCTGCTCGTTCGATCGATGCCTGCGGTGTTGATAGTCATGGGCCAGGATCCCGACACGGTCGAGCTGACGCGAGGGTACATCAAGACGATTTCATGGGGTGTCTTTCCATTCCTCCTCTTCATTGGAACGCGGTCGTTCGTCGAGGCGGTCTCGCGACCGCGGCCAGCCACGGTGATCGCGTTGTTTGGCGTCGCGCTGAATATCGTGGCCAACTACATCCTGATGTTCGGCAAGCTCGGCGCGCCGGCCATGGGGATCGCCGGAACCGGATTGGCGAGCACAATCGTCTTCTGGTCCAACTTCTTGATTCTGTTGTTTTTCTGCCTTGCTGACGCACGGCTGCGATCTCTGGCGGACCTGCAGCACCTCCGCCGTCCCGACTGGCGCTATCTCGGTCGGCTGGCGCGTCTTGGAGCGCCGATCGGGATCTCCCAGGGTGTCGAGGCAGGGCTCTTCATGCTCACCGCGCTGATCATGGGCCTCATCAGCACCACGGCGCTTGCCGCACACCAGATAGCGATACAGTTCGCGGCCTTCACATTCATGGTGCCCTTGGGCGTCGGTCTTGCGGCATCCGTGCGTGTGGGCCAGGCGGCGGGACGCGGAGATCATCTAGGGGCACGCAAGGCGGGTTACGCCGGGATTCTACTGGCGGTCGGTTTTATGACAGTCACAGCGTTGATCATGTGGCTGTATCCGCGTGCGATTATCGGCATCTTTCTTGACGTGGAGCTGGCTGCGAACGCCGAAGTCGCGGGCATCGCCATCTCGCTACTTGGCATTGCAGCGGCATTCCAGATCGTAGACGGTGTGCAAGTCTCGGCGATGGGCGCGTTGCGTGGCTTGAAAGACACTTTTGTGCCGATGGTGATAAGTGTTTTGTCCTACTGGGTCTTGGGGCTTGGTGTTGGGTACGTACTGGCTTTCCGCGTTGGGATGGGCCCGCGCGGCTTGTGGTGGGGCCTGGTGACGGGTCTCGGGAGTGCGGCGCTGCTGTTGACAACGCGCTTTCAAAGAATATCTTCGCGCTCGAAAGTCAATGCTTCCGACGAAGCTTCCTGATCTTCCCCGCCGCCGCACCCAAGAGGGCATGAGTCGCCAAACGGTGTGCAAAAATTGTGGGCGTTCAGGCCTTTTTATTCTAAATTCAACCAACCTGACAAGTCCTCCTCGTTGTAAGCAGTACCTTTGGCGCGATTTGTCCGAAGGTCTTGACCGGAGATTGCCGGCAGGCCTTGTTCGGATCTGCGTGCAAGTGTCGCCACATCGTTGTTGACAGCACTGCGCTGCGCGATCGGCCGTCCGATTTCGCCGCTCTCTGCGTGTCGGGTGGCCCCGGTTTCAGCTCACATCCTGCTTATGCCACAGATATTTCCGAAGAAGGCCAACATCGTTCCCACGATCTCGCTGCTTGGCCTCGTCGGTGGGGGAATAGCAACGGTCTTTCTGATCTGGTACTACTTCTCTCCAGAGTACACCGACGTCGGATACGCCCCCGAACAGCCCGTTCCGTACAGTCACGCGTTCCACGTTGGCGAGCTCGGCCTCCAGTGCCAGTACTGCCACAACAATGTGGAAATCGCGGACCACGCGAACATTCCGGCGACACAGACCTGCATGAACTGCCACGGTCAGATCAAGACCGACTCGCAGAAACTGATCCCGGTACGTGAGAGCTGGGCATCCGACGAGCCGATCGAGTGGATCAACGTGCATATGCTGCCCGACTACGCGCGGTTTAGCCACTCAGTACACGTCACAAACGGGGTCGGCTGTGAAACCTGCCATGGTCGCGTTGACCAGATGGAGGTCGTCAGCCAGGTTGAGCCTCTGTCAATGGGCTGGTGCATCGAGTGCCACCGCCAACCCGAGTTGTATTTGAGGCCTCCGGACGAGGTCACGACGATGGGCTACGTCCAGCCGGCGGATTTTGTCTCGCGGAATCTCGAGAGAATCGCAAACGAGAGAATCCAGCCCCCCACGAACTGCTCCGCCTGTCATTACTAGGATTTTCGCTTCGGCCCGCTTGTTACCAAACGATGATAGAGCTACCAATTCTTGATGCCGCGCGCGGCCAGAGCAACACACCAGTAGAGTCCACCGATCCGCAAGCCCCGAAGTTCTGGCGCAGCGTCGGTGAATTGGAAGGCGACCCGTCACTCGCTGCCCTGGCCTCCAAGGAGTTCCTCCCTGGCGCTATGGACGCTCCTGACGGCACCTCGCGCCGGCAGTTCATCCAACTCATGGGTGCGTCGATGGCCCTCGCTGGCCTGACAGGTTGCCGGAAACCGTACGAGAAGATCCTGCCGTATGCTCGCAAGCCCGAGGAAGTGGTGGAGGGCATTGCGATGCACTACGCCACCGCAATGCCATTTCGCGGATCGCTCTCCGCGCTGCTGGTAGAGAGTCACGAAGGACGCCCTACAAAAGTGGAAGGCAATCCGGAGCACCCGATTAGCCGGGGGGCGTCCGGCGTGTTCGAGCAGGCCTCGATCCTAAATCTGTACGACCCCGATCGCTCGGCGCACGTCCTCGAGGGCGGCGCCGATTCGGATTGGGGGAGCTTTGTTGCCGCTGTTTCGGCCATCCCGACGACGGCGCGGGTGGGCGTACTCATCGAAGAAAACAGTTCGCCCACGATCGCGGCGCTCCGCCAACGCGTCGCGGAACGCTTCGGAAACCTGAAGTGGGTGTCGTACAACTCCGTCGGCGAGAATACGCAGGAAGCGGGATACGCCTCGGCTTTTGGTCGCGCCGTCAGACCGCAGTTCAACTTTTCGCAGGCGCGTGTGGTTGTAAGTCTGGATGCCGATTTCCTGGCGGCAACCGACGTGAACTTCGTCCGCAACACCCGTGAGTTTGCCGAGGGCAGGTCGGTCGACGATCACACACCACTCCGCCATTACGTTTTCGAGCCGACATACTCGACAACCGGCGGCATGGCCGATCATCGCGCCCGGGTCAAGCCGTCGGAGGTGGCCCTTGTCGCAGCCGCACTTGCGAGTCGCCTGGGTGTCGGTGGCGCACCGCCGGCCGCCGCGCCAAGCGGATCTGCTGCCGGTCTCGTCGAAGCGGCGGCCGCTGATCTTCGCAGCGCCGGCGCGAATGGCGTTGTCGTAGCAGGAGACACCCAACCCGCCGAAGTACACGCGATATGCGCGGCGATAAACTCGATGCTGGGTGCCGTAGGGAATACTGTGACACTCTTCGACACGGCCGGTGTCGAGATGGCGCGTCGCGATTCGGTTGCTGACCTCGTCGACGACGTGAAGTCCGGCCAGACGGACGTTCTCGTCATGATCGGCGTGAACCCCGCTTACGATCTTGCGGGCGACAGTGATCTGCTGACAGCTCTGGAGGGTTTGGGCACAACAATCCACGTTGGCCAGCACGTTGACGAAACCGCGACGCTGTCGTCATGGCACGTCCCGCAGACGCATTACCTGGAGTCGTGGGGCGATGGTCGTGCCTATGATGGTACGTTGTCGGTCGTGCAGCCACTGATAGCTCCGCTCTATTCCGACTGCAAGTCCGCAATCGAAGTCCTAAGCGCCCTGGCAATGGACGGAGGAACAACCGGGTACGACCAGGTGCTACGGACGTGGGAGTCGGTGCTGCCTGGAAACGTCGCGCAGGGTTGGCGACGCGTACTGCATGACGGGTACTTGCCAGACTCGGGCTTCTCGACCCTGACCAATGTTGGCGTCACGGGGCCGCTTCGTCTGCCGGCAAGTTCGGGTGCGGGTGCTTCTGGTCTTGAGGTTCAGATACGACTCGACACCCGTCTGCTTGACGGTTCGTTTGCGAACAACGCCTGGCTGCAAGAGACACCGGAGCTCGCCACGAAAATCGTCTGGGACAACGTCGCCGTGATGAACCGAGCGACCGCCGAACAGATTGGCGTCACCAACACGCTCAAGGCCGGCAAGTACTACGCGGATGAGGTGAGGTTGTCGCTTGACGGAAGAGCGGTTACGCTCCCGGCGTGGATCGCTCCCGGGATCGCAGACGACACGATTATTCTGTCGACCGGTCACGGCCGGAGCATCGTCGGCACGCGAGAGAAGCGACGAAAGATATTCTTCGATCTCGACGAGTACACAGACATTTATGGAGCTGGTCCAATAGCCAACGGCGTCGGTAAGAACGTTGCGGCATTGCGCTCAGCGTCATTCTCCAACCAGCTTTCGGGCGTCGCCGCGGAGGCGGTTCCGGCACGGTATCACATCGTGACCACGCAGGACCACGGTGCGCTCGATCTACCCTCGTTGCAGGCCGAGATCGAGAGTAGAGAACCCGTTCGGATGGCGACTTTGTCGGCGTATCAAAACCACGAAGCGCACTTTGAGCACGCGCCGCTCGCGGGCGCTACTGAGCCGTGGGACGAGTATCCCGCACTCTGGGAGGACCGGCATCCGTCGAGAGAGGAGTTCTTCAAGGACAACCCCTACTACGAGAACCAGTGGGGAATGACCATCGACTTGAACACCTGTACCGGTTGCAATGCGTGCTCGGTGGCATGCCAGGCCGAAAACAACATTCAGGTTGTTGGCAAGGAAGAGGTTGGGCACGGACGAGAAATGAGTTGGATAAGGCTCGACCGCTACTTCGTTACTGAGGGCCGCGACATCGATGAGGCCATGATGGTGGTCCAGCCGCTGCCGTGCCAGCATTGCGAAAACGCACCGTGCGAATCAGTGTGTCCGGTGGCGGCGACGGTTCACTCGCCTGATGGCACGAACCAGATGATCTACAACCGATGCATCGGGACGCGCTATTGCGCCAACAACTGTCCCTACAAGGTGCGTCGATTCAACTTCTATAACTGGACGAAGACGCTTCCTACGAGCGTGCAGATGGCGCAGAACCCGAACGTGACGGTTCGTTTCCGCGGCGTGATGGAGAAGTGTTCTTACTGCATCCAACGGGTACGCAAGGTTAACATCCAGGCCAATCTCGAGGACCGGTCGATTCGTGACGGTGAGGTCGTTACGGCCTGCCAGCAGGCATGCCCGGCGAATGCGATCACCTTTGGCGACATCAGTGATCCGACGAGCGCGATCGCCGCCAAGAAAGAGAGCGACCGTCGCTACGAATTGCTGGAGGAGCTGAGTGTGAAGCCGCGCACGTCGTACCTCGGTCGCATCCAGAACCCCAATCCGTCACTCGCCTAGGAAGGCCGACAGAGCAGCGGATCAACAGATTTTAGCAGCAAAGAAGAACCAACGTGAGCACTGATACAGGCACCGCGAGCGGAACGCACCCGGCGTTGCAGGAGGAGCCGCTGGTTGCAGGAAACTTGTCGTTTCATGACATCACCGAACTGGTGTCACGGCATACGGAGAAGCGAACGCCACTGGCATGGTTCGGCGCGTTTGCGATTGCCAACATCCTGCTCCTGACCCTCCTGGTGTGCATTGCATACCTCTTCTGGAATGGCACAGGCGTCTGGGGTCTGAATAACCCGGTTGGTTGGGGTTACGCCATTGTCAACTTCGTCTTCTGGGTAGGGATCGGTCACGCCGGAACGCTAATCTCAGCGATCCTTTTCCTCTTCAGGCAGCAGTGGAGAACGGCGATCAACAGGTCGGCTGAAGCCATGACGCTGTTTGCTGTGATGTGCGCGCTGATCTTCCCCGGCATCCACGTGGGTCGCGTGTGGGCTGCGTACTGGATGTTGCCGATCCCGAATCAGATGGAGATGTGGCCGCAGTTCAAGAGCCCACTACTGTGGGATGTCTTTGCGGTATCGGTGTACTTCACGGTTTCGCTCGTCTTCTGGTACGTCGGCCTCGTACCTGATTTGGCAACGCTTCGCGACCGTGCTACCAAGAAGCTGCGCCGACGGGTCCTCGGCTTCTTCTCGATGGGTTGGACGGGTGCCAACAGACACTGGCGTAACTACGAGAAGGCGTACCTGCTCCTCGCCGCGCTGGCAACGCCACTGGTGCTTTCAGTGCACTCCGTCGTCTCCTTTGACTTTGCGGTTTCAATTGTTCCGGGGTGGCACACGACAATTTTCCCACCGTACTTCGTGGCCGGTGCAATCTTCTCCGGCTTCGCGATGGTTGTCACACTACTCGTGATCGCGCGGAAGGTCTATGGCATTGAGGACATAATCACCATCAGCCACCTTGAGAAGATGAACATCATCATCCTTCTCACGGGCACGATGGTTGGCTTCGCTTACATCACCGAGTTCTTCATCGCATGGTACTCGGGTGTTCAGTACGAGGTCTTCGCCTTCAAGAACAGGGCGTTTGGTCCGTACGCCTGGGCGTACTGGACGATGATGTCCTGTAACCTCATCTTCCCGCAGCTGTTCTGGATAAAGAGGCTGCGGCGAAGCATCCCGTTCATGTTCGTACTGTCGATACTGGTGAACATTGGGATGTGGTTTGAGCGTTTTGTCATCACCGTTACGTCCCTTCACCGCGACTACCTGCCGAGTTCGTGGGACTACTACACGCCTACGGCGATTGACGTGCTGACTTTTGTGGGGTCGTTCGGATTGTTCTTCACGATGTTCCTCCTGTTCCTGCGCTTTGTCCCGATGGTCGCGATATCGGAAGTCAAGGCCGTGCTGCCCGAGGCGGATCCGCACTTCTATGGTCATGGAGACGGGCAGACCGGGGCACATCCACCAACACTTACTCCAACTGTTGACTGAGCCGTCACGTCATGTTGAAAGATCTGGCTGAACACGTCAAGGCGAGCATGAGCATCTTTGGTCGGGACGACACCGACCTTTACGGATTGCTGGCCGAGTTCAAGAACCCTGGCGAGCTCGTACACGCTGCTGAGGGTGTGCACACTGCGGGCTACCGTCGGTTTGATACGCACAGTCCGTTCCCGATTCATGGAATGGACAAGGCAATGGGTCTAGGCAACTCCAAGGTGGGCGTCTTCGCTCTCGGGGGCGGACTGACGGGCCTGGCGACCGGCTACCTTCTACAGTGGTGGACGGGTGCGATCGACTACCCGCTCAACATCAGTGGCAAGCCCGCATTTGCGGTCGAGCCATCAATCCCCGTGATGTTCGAACTCACGATCCTCTTCGCCGCCCTCGGAGCTGTGGTGGGGATGTTCGCGATGAACGGATTGCCGCGCCCCTACAACCCGTTATTCTACTCGCGCCGCTTCGCGCAGGCGAGCGACGATGCATTTTTTCTGCACGTTGCGTCGAACGACAAATACTTCGATGTCGAGCAGACGGGAGATCTGCTGCGCTCCCTGGGGGCCGTGCATGTCGAGCCGATTTTTGACCGTGAGGAGGCTGATGAGGACCTTTAGCCGGATTGTACTTTCGCTGGTTGCTGTCGTGACCCTGGGCGCTTGTCGCCACACGGTTTCCGAACGACCTCCGATCCATATCAATCCGAACATGGATTTTCAGGAGCGGTTTGATCCGCAGGAGGCAAACGACTTTTTCGCAGATGGTCGTTCAGCTCGTACGCCGGTCCCGGGTACCGTTGCGCGAGGCTTCTTGCGCGAAGACGTAGCGTTCTACGCCGGTCGCGACGCGGGTGGGGTGATGGTGCAATACGCGCCGGTCGAGGTGACTATGGACTTGCTTGAGCGGGGCCAGAAGCAGTACAACATCTACTGTAGCGTCTGCCATGGCGTTGCGGGAGACGGGCAGGGTCCGATCATGACGGGCAAGTTCGGGTACGTTCCGGCGCCGACATTCCACACGGACGCGATTCGTGAAATGCCGGATGGTCATTTCTACGTTGCTATTGCCGAGGGCATTCGCTCGATGCCGTCATACGCGCAGCAGATCACGGTGGCTGACCGTTGGGCGATCGTTGCGTATGTCAGGGCCCTGCAGAAAAGCCAGAACGCCCTTTCCTCAGAGATCCCGGAAAGCGTACTGGCTGAGGTTAGACAGCGGGGATCATCCAACATTACTGTAACCGATAACTGATAGTCGCCGGCATGTCAAGCGCGATCAAGACAACTTTTTTCCCGACGTGGCTTGTGGATCCGGTTCGGGAGACCGCACAGCACGCGCGCGGTCCGTTCCGGCCAGTTAGCAATCGGATGATCTGGCTGATCCCCCTTGCGGTTGGGATTGCAGGCCTGGCGTTGGCAGGTGTTGCTTGGAGCGTTGACGCGAAGCAGTTCTACTTCTCTTACCTCGTGGCGTGGGCATCCTGCCTGTCGATCACGGTCGGCGCCCTGTTCTTCGTCCTGATCCAGCACCTGACAAAGGCGCGTTGGAGCGTTGTCGTGCGACGCATAGCTGAGGCCCTGACCTGGGGTTTCCCGCTGCTCGCGATCCTGTCGATCCCGATCCTGATCGGGATGCACGACCTGTATCACTGGACGCACGCCGACGTGATGGATCCGGCGGACTCGCATTACGATCCGATCCTTGCGGCAAAAGAGCCGTACCTGAATACTCCGTTCTTTCTCGTCAGGGTGGCTGCCTACTTCGTGATCTGGATCGGCCTGTCGCTACTGTTGTACCGCGCGTCCATCCGTCAGGATCTTGACGCGGACCCGACGATCCCGGCGCGTCAGCGCAAGGTGAGTGCCATTGGGCTGCTGCTGATGGCCATCACAACGGCATTCGCGAGCTACGACTTCCTCATGTCGCTAGATCCTCACTGGTTCTCGACGATCTTCGGTATCTACTTCTTTGCCGCCTCATTTTGGACCGCGCATGCGCTGATCGCGCTGGTTGCCATCCTCATCCAGCGTAACAAGGCGCTGTCTGATGTCATTTCCGAGGAGCACTATCATGACCTCGGCAAGATGATGTTTGGCTTCACGGTCTTCTGGGCCTACATCGCCTTCAGTCAGTACATGCTGATCTGGTACGGTAACCTCCCGGAAGAGACCCTCTGGTACCGACATAGACTGGAGCACGGATGGGAGGCCCACTCGGCGGCTCTGCTGATGCTCCATTTCATCGTTCCGTTCTGGATTCTGTTGGCCCGTGGCGCGAAACGCAGCAAGGCGATCATGGCGATCATGGCCGTATGGTTCCTGATTATGAACTGGTTCGATATGCACTGGCTGGCCATGCCCGTATTGCACCCAGACCAGGCCTCCATTCACTGGGCATCCTTGGCGAGCTTTGTAGGCGTGCTCGGGGTCTACCTGGCGCTTTTCATGTACCGGTTGAATCGTCACGCATTGGTCCCGCAAAACGACCCGAATCTGGCCCGCTCGATCTCATTCTCCACCTGATTCCGCTCGCCGAATTCTGGGAAACAGCCCCGCGACGGAATCGTTATGGGGTACTACTGATTTAAAATGGACGCTCAAGACTACGGCATGGCCGTCGAGCCCGAGGGGGTTCCGGTCCAACAGATTTTCACTGCGGGTTTTGTCATTTTCGGCACTATCGCTGTTGTCGTTGTGGCACTCTTCCAGATCTACAACCGTGGCGTCCAAACCACATCTTTTGACGTCGCTGTCGACTATGTAGCCTATCCGGAAATAGAAGACGCGAACACGGCCGGAATGCGCAAGATCACGCAGTTTGAGGTCGTTGATGACGCGGCCGGCGTCTACCGGCTTCCGGTCGACCGCGCCATGCAGATCGTCGTTGATCAGCGTCGTGAACTTGGTGCTGCGACGACAAGTGAGATGCCGAGATAGTGCGGAACGCGGGCAGACATAGCGTCGGCGAGTTGTGTGTTCTGACAGTCTTTGCCGGTTTGCTGGCCTGCCTCCCGAATCAAGTAATTGCGCAGGGACTCGACCCGGAGCTTGCCGCAGCGTACGATGGTGCCGGCGTCGACGAGCGCCTGGGAGAGTACTTGCCGGCCGACCTGGAATTCCGTAACCACGAGGGCTTACCGGTAACGGTGGGAGAGCTGATCTCGGGCGAGCGACCAGTTGTGCTGAATTTCGTCTACTTCGACTGCCCAATGCTCTGTAATGTGGTGCTGGATAGTTTTACCGACACCATGGCGAAGATGGAGTGGCAGGCGGGCTCAGAATTCGACGTCATGACGGTCAGCATTTCGCCGACCGACACTCCCGAAGTTGCTACCGTCGCGCGCGCGCGCTATGCGGAGGCACTCGGGCGGCCCGACGCCATGCCCGGGTGGCATTTCCTGACCGGGACAGAACAAAACGTTCGCGCTCTGGCAGATGCCGCCGGATTCCAATACAAGTGGATGGAGGACGTCGAACAGTACGTCCATCCAGCAGTCCTCACATTTGTTTCCGCCGACCGCAAGGTTACCCGGTACCTCTACGGAATCGACTACCCAGTCCGCAAGGTCAGAAACGCGGTAGTTGAGGCCTCAGCGGGGACGGTGGGCACGACGATTGATCGTTTGATTCTGTTCTGCTTTCAGTACGACCCGGTCGAAAACGCATATGTTCTTCGCGCCACCAACCTTATGAAGCTGGGCGGATTCCTCACGATTGTGGCAATGGCGTTGACCTTTGTGATACTTCGGCGACGGGAACGTCGTCACGGATTTACGCATCCTGCGTTCTCTTGAAAAAAAGTTATGGGTGATAAAGGGACTTTCTGGCTGCCCGAATCTGCGTCGACCGTGTCTGGGGACGTGGACTCGCTGTTCTATCTGGTAACGTGGATCAGTGTCGTGATCTTCGTACTTGTAGTCGCGGCCATGGTGTATTTCATGATGCGTTACCGGCGCCATCACGCCGGACAGGTTGGCGCACCAGCGCACGAGAGCAAGTGGTTTGAAATGTCGACCGTCGTGGTGTCGACGATCCTCGTGCTGATTGTCTTCACGTGGGGATTCAGGGTCTATCTCAAACTGAACATCGCTCCGCCTGGTGCCTACGAGATTCAGGTCACGGCCTCCCAATGGAAGTGGGACTACACATATCCTGACGGAACCGTGTACGCCGGTGATCTTCACGTACCGGCGGACAAGCCCGTTCGACTTGTCATGAATTCCATCGACGTGCTGCACAGCTTTTTTGTGCCGCAGTTTCGTGTGAAGCAGGATGTGCTCCCGAACCGGTATTCATCGGTGTGGTTCGAGGCGACGCGTGCAGACACGTTCGACGTTTACTGCACTGAGTATTGTGGGAACCAGCACTCGGGAATGCTCGGGCAGGTGATAGCCCATCCTCAGGAGGAGTTCGAGGAGTGGCTGGCCTCTGCTGGTGGCGGCGGACTCTCGCCGGAAGAGTATGGTGAGAGGTTGTTTGGCCAGAACAACTGTAACACGTGTCACTCCATCGACGGGACGCGACTCGTGGGGCCGACGATGCAGGGCCTTTTTGGAAGTCAACGCCAGTTAGTCTCAGGTGAGAGTGTTGAGGCTGATGAGAACTATCTGCTAAGCTCGATCGTGGCGCCTGCAGCACAGGTCGTCGAGGGGTACCCGCCGGCAATGCCGCCGAGCTACGGCTCGCTCCCCCAGGATCAGCTGGACGCACTCGTGGCGTACATCAAGTCAGTACAATAAGGCGCAACCAGGCGCAAGAATCCGAATAGTGTAGCATGAGTGTAGCAACAGCAACACCGCAGGCAACGTCCGGGAAGACCACCTATCTGAATCACGACAAGTCGATTCGGTCGTGGCTTCTCACGCTTGACCACAAGCGCATCGGCTTGCTGTACTTGTCGACTATCGTCGTCGTGTTCCTCGCTGCGGGAATCCTCGCCCTGCTGGTGAGAATCGAGCTTCTCGCACCCGGCCGTACGATTGTGGATGCCCAAACGTACAACCAGTTCTTCTCGCTGCACGGCATCCTGATGGTCTTCCTGGTCATCGTGCCGTCAGTACCAGCCATACTGGGCAACTTCATCATGCCATTGCACATTGGTGCGATAGACGTTGCGTTCCCCCGGCTGAACCTGGCCAGCTACTACATCTTCATGGTTGGTGGCGTGCTTGTGGTCATCGCGATGGTAGTGGGCCAGATCGACACCGGGTGGACGTTCTACACGCCTTATTCAAGCAGGCTGGGCGCTCCGGTGATATTCATGACGCTGGCTGTTTTCATCGCTGGCTTCTCGTCCATTCTGACGGGCATGAACTTCATCGTGACCATCCACAAGATGCGTGCACCGGGCCTGACGTGGAATCGGTTGCCGCTGTTTGTCTGGTCGATATACGCAACGAGTATCGTGCAGGTACTGGCAACTCCGGTGATCGGTATCACGATGTTGCTGCTCCTCCTCGAGAAGACCCTGGGTATCGGGATTTTCGACCCGGCTATGGGAGGCGATCCAATCCTGTTCCAGCACTTCTTCTGGTTCTATTCGCACCCGGCCGTGTACATCATGATCCTGCCGGCGTTCGGCATTATCTCCGAGCTGATGGGAGTGTTCTCGCGACAGGAGGTCATGGGGTACAAGTTTGTTGCGCTGAGTTCTGTCGCCATCGCATTCCTCGGCTTCCTCGTCTGGGGTCACCACATGTTTGTATCGGGGCAGTCGACGGTTTCCTCGGTCGTGTTCTCGCTAATCACCTACTTGATTGGTATACCGACAGGCGTCAAGGTGATTAACTGGGTGGGCACGATGTACAAGGGATCGGTGTCGCTGAAGACCCCGATGCTTTACGCATTGTCGTTCCTTTTCCTGTTCACCATTGGCGGTCTCACGGGCGTGATGCTTGGCGTACTCGGGGTTGACGTGCACCTGCACGACACATACTTCGTAGTCGCACACTTCCACTACGTGATGATGGGTGGGACAATCGTCGCGCTGATCGGTGGACTCTACTACTGGTGGCCGAAGATCACGGGCAAACTATACAACGAGACACTCGGCCGTATCGGGTGTTTGTTGGTCTTCGTCGGTTTCAATACCACCTTCTTCACGCAGTTTGTTCTGGGCTCGCAAGGCATGCCGCGGCGCTACTACGACTACGCGGAGAAGTATGCTGACTTGCACGCGCTGTCGACGTACGGATCCTGGATTCTGGCGGTGGGACTCTTTGTTGCGCTCTATACCTTTATCCAGTCGCTGATGCGCGGTGCCCCAGCTCCGGCGAACCCGTGGGGTGGCGCGTCGCTGGAGTGGACGCATACGACCTCGCCACCGTCGCCACACAACTTCGAAGAGCAGCCGATCGTGACCCACGGCCCGTACGACTACCACCACTTCTATGCTGGTGACGGTCAGTCAGTAGAGGCCGAACTTGCTTCGCGTAGCGAAGCGTAGACAAAGAATTTCCCGCTTACCACAGTCCGCCACTTACATGTCGACAGCAAAAGCAGCACATCCGAAGCTGCAGCATCACTTTGTCTCGATGGAGCAGCAGTTCGATGCTTCCAAGTTCGGGATGTGGCTATTCCTGGTTACAGAAATCCTGCTCTTCAGTGGGATGTTCGTGGCTTACACGGTGTACCGTGTGTGGCACCCCGAGGTCTTCGAGGCGCTCAGTACGGCTCTTGACTGGCGTCTGGGCGGAGTTAATACTTTGGTACTACTTGCGTCATCGTTCACCGTCGCGCTGTCGATTCATCACATTCAGAACGACAACCAGCGAGCGATGGTGATCAACATTCTGTTGACCATCCTCTTCGCCGGTGTCTTCATGTTCATCAAGTACCTCGAGTACTCGGGCAAGTTTTCGCACGGCGTGTTTCCCGGTGAAGCTTACGCGCCGTTTGGTGATCACTACGGGCACTACGCAGACGTTCCGTACGCGCCGCAATTCTTCAGCATCTATTTCGTCATGACCGGCATCCACGGTGTGCACGTACTCATCGGAATGGGTGTTTTCGCCTGGATTGCGATAAAGGGCTCGCAGGGGCTCTTCAGCAGCGAGTATTACACGCCGGTCGAACTGACAGGCTTGTACTGGCACCTTGTGGACATCATCTGGATCTTCCTATTCCCGCTCCTTTACCTGATCTAACCTCGTCGGTTGAAACCGTCGACCAAGCTCGCCTCAGCGCTCCTGATCTCCCCGAAAACGATGGCTCACGCAGAACACGCGCATCATATCACGCCCTTCCGTACGCTTCTTGGCGTTTTTCTCGGGCTTGTTTTCCTGACCATACTGACGGTGACGACATCGCGCCTTGATCTCGGCGTATTGGATGTGCCTGTTGCGTTGGCGATTGCACTCGGCAAAGCGGCCCTTGTCGTCGTCTTCTTCATGGCGCTGAAATGGGACAACAGGGTGAATGGTGTTGTGCTCGCCCTTGGCGTTCTCTTTGTATCCATCTTCCTTGTTTTCACGCTTTTCGATACCGCATTCCGAGGCGACACCTCCAACGTAGATGAGGTTACGATCAAGGACGCGGAGGCCGAGCTTGCGGCGCCGGCGGGCGACGCGGATCACGGCGAGTCTGCGCCAGCCGCAGACCACTAGTGTTGAGCATGCGGTGAGCGGCCTGGGGCAGTTCACCAATTCTCAACCAATCAAAGCGGCTTGTGGGTTTCGGGGCGTTGCCTGATTCCCTATGTTTCTGCTAAGCGCTGCGACCTGTTTACTTCGGAGTTTCCCGATTCCCGCGGCTTGCCCTTCCTGGTGTGCTCCACCCACACGACACCCGGCGGGCCGACTGGATGCGCTTCCGGAGTGGCGCGCGTGAGACTCCCACGCATAAGTCAGACGCCATGCTGGTTTTTCTGGTACTAGTTGTTGTGCCCGTCGTCTTCTGCATGGTGTCCTGGGTACTCTTCACGGCGTCCAGGTTGTTCACGATCGAAGACGCGAATGGTGTGGAGCAGTCGGCGTACTCGCTGCGCCGTCGATCTCGCGTCAAAGGGGCCGCTGTTTCGGTTTCTTCAAGAGCTGGCGGTGACGAGCGCTACATCATGCTCATGCCGTCTTCGAACGGCTATCGCTTCCGAGATGCGCGATCCAGCGGGATCCCGAACCGTTGGCACGACGACATCTGGTTGCGCCGCAACTAGCGCAAAGGGGGATCAGGCCGCGAGGATTCCGGGTATCGCACTGAGTGCGTAGTCGGCTACCTTCTCCGCCGCCGCCGACACCTTGTCTCTGCTGATCGGTTTGTCTTCGCCCACCCGCCCGATGACGACCTTTATGATGTCGCACGGCACGCCGTGAGTAGCAGCCACGTACGCGAGGGGATATGCTGTTGGGTCGGAGACGTGGGCCAGACGCTGCCAGTACGTGAGCTCTGTCGCACCGCTAACCGTGTGATCCTGCGTCACGATGCGATACGACTTCAGGTCCTTGAAGCGCGTGTCGATGGGCATGCGGGGGTAACTGGGGACCGACAGCTCCACGCGATCACCCTCAAAGACCTGATCAGCTGCGATGAGCTCGCCAAGAGCCGGCTCGTCCTGCAGCGCGAGGCAGGTCCCCACATGTACGAGCGACGATAGCTTGTGCTCTTTAAGGAGCCGCTCGGTTCTTAGGGTCGCCTTGATTTTGCCGATTCCGACGATGGTGACAAGGATGTCATCGTCGAAGGCCGATTCGCCTTCCAGAATGCCATCCAATCGACCACGACCGTACTTTGCGAGGAACGGAGCGGCCTCCTCCTGAGATGTGAAAACAAAACCCGTCATTCGCACGTACGATCGGCGCCCGATCCCTCTTTGTGCACGTTTCTGACCCCCTCGACCCACTTCGATGAAGATAACCGAACTGCTCGACAACAGGAAGGAGACACTGATCTCGTACGAGATCATTCCGCCGCAGCGTGGTAGTTCAGTCGGAGAGATCTTCGGTATCGTTGAC